>JBCDFD010000053.1:0-16348 GCA_039178645.1 Pseudomonadota bacterium
CCCGAATTCAACGGGGATTTCCGACCGTTTCATCGATACGACGATCCAAGCGGATGGGTATTTCCTGCATTCGCGGGGACGGGTGCAGTGGAACTTGGATGGCGATTACAGCGACCTGAGCGCGCCGACGTTGGAAACGATCGCTGTCCACGAGTTTGCCCATGCCCTTGGGTTCAACCCGAGGATTTTCTTGGAAAATGGCGTGGTTCCCACCGATCCGGACGCGCCCGATGCCGAGCGTGCCAAGTACATCGGTGAAAATGCCCTCGCCGCGTACAACGAAATCCTGGGGACCGCGGTCGACTTTGTACCGTTGGAGTTGGGCGGGGGCGCTGGCACGGCGTTTAGCCATTGGGACGAATACGAGTTTATGAACCATGGCGTGAACAACGGCATCCTGCCGGAGTGCGATCTGTTTGAAAGCGACAGTTTTGACTGTTTTCTCGCTTTGCCCATAGAGGAACGCCAGCGCGTGTCGCCTTTGCTCGACAATCCCGAGCTGATGACTGGATGGCTCAGCGTGAGCAGCGAAACACCCTTGCAGATGTCGCCGGTGACCTTGGCGGTGTTTTCAGACATCGGATATTCCCTGGCCGGGACCGCGGCGGTCCCAGTGCCGCCGGCAGGGCTTTTGCTGTTGGGTGGGATTGCAGGCTTGGCTGGGATGCGCCAGCGCGCGGGATCTTCACTGGATTGATTTTTGACCCCAACGGGATTCCAGCGCCTCGATGGCTTCGATCCGTTTGCGCGCATGGGGATGGCTGAGGAACCAAGCGGGCATGGCGCTCGCCCCTTGGGTCTGAGTGAGCTTTTCAAGTTTCTCAAACAGAGCCTTTTGCGGGGTCGTCCCAATGCCCGCCTTGGTGAGCAGCGCCGCCGCGTAAGCGTCGGCCTCATACTCGTCATCACGGCTCAGACGCGCGGCTAGCATTCCCGTTAAGACATTGGCGATCCAAACGCCAAGGCCCGGAATGAACCGTGACAGGATCATGGCGCCTGCGGCGCGGATCGCATTTTGACCCGAAAAGTCGATCATACGCTTGCGGGCATGGCCAAGGGCGACGTGCCCCAACTCATGCGCCACCACGGACGCCATCTCATCGGCGGACACGACGCCTTGGCGGAACTTGTTGTAGAACCCGCGGGTGATGAAAATCCGCCCGTCTGGTGCGGCCAGACCGTTCACCGGGTCAATTTCGTAGAGGTACACTTTGACCCGCTCAATCTCCAACGCTTCGGCCAGCCGGTCGAACACCCGGCACAGCTTAGGGTCCACCAATTCGGTTGAATTGGCATCCAGGGTTTTCTTCGTCCGGTAGGCCGAGAACATGTACATGGCCAAACCATAGGCCACGGCGAGCAGGATCGGTGTTAGCTTGATCATGGCCTAGATATGGGGCGCACCCCAATGGTGAACAAGGCGTTAACCCTCGGACCGACTGCGGGAAGCCCGCGCCGGTCCAAGGGGCTGATTACAATTGCGTTATTTCGCGCGCCGCCGCATCACTGCGAGGCCCACAAGTGCAGCACCCATCAAGGGTAGGCCAGCGGGCAGAGGGATTGGGGCCGGTGCGCGGGACCCCAGTTGGGTCAGGAAACTCCCCGCCAAGTCGGTGTGGATGAAGGAGTTCGGGTGAACCTCGTCGGCAAACAGGAAGTTCGACGATGATCCAGGTGTCAGACACTGGTTTTTTGAGGGGTCAATACCATCCAGCGGAGTGGCTGGGGTCAGATCCGCCGTACACGCCGCCAGGTTTATGCCCGCGAGAAGACCTTTCTGAATGGCCACAAAATTTGCGAACGCGAAGTCGAATATCTCAAAGCCCAGTTGGCTTTGATAGGCGGCCAGTTGAGAGTCAAACTCGTCTGCGTAGGCTTGTAGGATCGGAGCCACCGTCGGACCAGCGAAGGGCAGGTTGGTGACAATGAAATTGTCGAAACTCATGTCCAAATCTTGGATCTTCTGAATGCCGTCGGACAAACCTTTCAGGATTTCAGTAACGTCGTCCTCGACAGCGGTCAGATCGCCTTCATTGCGCTGGAACACGTCGTTGGAGCCCAGCGAAATGACAAACAGGGGATTGTCCCCCAGCGTCTTGTCAAAGCCCGCGTTGGTGAACGCATCGATCTGTCGGTCGAATGTGCCAAGGTTCAAAAGCGGGATATCATCGGGGTCCGCGGGGTCGCGCGTCACCAAACTGTCCACAAATGCGTAGGAGGGATCAGTTTCATTATCCACGAAACTGCTCACCGGTGACATCACCGCACCGCCTACCGCCATGTTGTAGTTTTGGCCGCCACCTTGTTCGAAAACCTCGCCCACCTGTTCCAACCATGTGGTGCCGTCGGTGAACCGCCCATCATTGCTGGGCGGCGCGATCACGGGCACAGGCATGCCGCTGATCGGGTCCACTAGGGTCTGTGGAAACCGGCCCTTGTCCGCCAAACTGTCCCCGAAAACGATGATGTCTGAAAAGGACGCCGCGTGGGCTTGCAACGCGACGACGGACACGGCCAGGCCCGCGATGAGTGAGACCTTCATTGATTTCTCCCTGTTGTTGAGAAACGAGCTATCGCGCAGGTGCCTGGAAACCACATCCAATTGCGGATGAGATTGGATCAGGCGTGTCTTCGCTCACTCAGAGAGCACAATGCTCCCTATCGGCCCAGAACTCGCATGCCCCGTTCGATGCCTTCGAGCGTCATGGGCACCATGCGGTCTTCGAAAATCTGTTGGATCAGCCCGATGGACTGGGTGTAGCGCCAGTGTTTCTCGGGCACCGGGTTCAGCCACAGGCAGTCGGGCCATTGGTCCCGCGCGCGCGCCAGCCAGGTCTGACCGGCTTCTTCGTTCCAATGTTCGTTGGCCCCGCCGGGGTAGAGCACCTCATAGGGCGACATGGATGCATCCCCTACGAAAATGCATTTGTAATCAGAGCCATAGGTGTGCAGCACATCCCAAGTGGGAGTCTGTTGGTTCCACCGCCGGGCGTTGTCGC
The DNA here is from genome assembly GCA_039178645.1 of Pseudomonadota bacterium. Taxonomy (GTDB): domain Bacteria; phylum Pseudomonadota; class Alphaproteobacteria; order Rhodobacterales; family Rhodobacteraceae; genus Mangrovicoccus. Next base: position 3,000 of record JBCDFD010000053.1, read on the forward strand.
GCCAGACGCCTTCGTAAAGGCAATTGTGGAAATAGTAATATTCGAGGTGCTTGAACTCCGCGCGGGCGGCGGAAAACAGCTCTTCGACCACTTTGATGTGATCGTCCATGGATCCGCCCACATCCAGAAACAGCAGGATCTTCACCGCATTGCGCCGCTCTGGCCGGGTTTTCACGTCCAGATAGCCATGCTCCGCCGTGGCGCGGATGGTGCCGTCCAGGTCCAACTCATCTGCGGCCCCGTCACGGGCCCATTGGCGCAGGCGTTTCAAGGCCACTTTGATGTTGCGCGTACCCAATTCGATACTGTCATCGAGGTTGCGAAACTCGCGTTTGTCCCAAACCTTCACCGCGCGGCGGTGGCGGCTTTCGTGCTGGCCGATGCGAATGCCTTCGGGATTGTAGCCGTACGCTCCGAAGGGCGAGGTCCCACCGGTGCCAATCCATTTGTTGCCACCTACATGGCGGCCTTTCTGTTCCTCTAAACGTTTCTTGAGCGTTTCCATCAGCTTGTCGAACCCGCCCAGGGCCTCGATCTCGGCCTTTTCCTCTTCGCTCAGATGCTTTTCTGCCATCTTACGCAGCCAGTCTTCGGGCAGGTCCATGGCCTCAATCACATCATCAAAAGATATGTTTTCCAGGCCTTTGAACGTCGCCGCAAAGGCGCGGTCAAACCGGTCCAGGTGACTTTCGTCCTTCACCATGGCCACCCGCGCCATGTAGTAGAACCCGTCCACATCATAGGTGACCAGGTCCGCCTTCAGCGCCTCAAGGAAGCTGAGGTATTCACGCAAGCTTACCGGCACACCGGCGCGGCGCAGATGGTCGAAGAACGGTAGGAACATGGGCGGCCCTCAGGTCAAACGTTCGATCCCAATGGTGAAAAACAATCCCAGAAGTGCAAACACAATGGCGTAGACCACCGCATATTGGGCGATATCCAAGCGGTTGCCGCCGCCTTTTTGCGCTTTCCATGCGCCAAGCGCGCAGCCGATCAACGCGGTGGCCAAAACAATCATCGGTCGTTCCTTTGCTCTTGCGTCTGCTTTCGAGCCTGCGCTGGCGCCGCCGTCAGGTGCCAGAGGCCCGTGCCAGAGTTTCAAACCTGCGGGCTCTCATTTCCGCCTCCGACACTGAACCGAAGGCGTAGACACCCCAGCCCAAGGCCTCGTCCCGCGTGGTCTCATACGGTTTTCCGGTGGCGCGCAAGGCCACTGTGCGGGCCATCATCAAATCTGCCAGAAGTGCTGCATCCTGATGTCGCTTGGCCACAGGCACATAGCGGTCGGTGAACAAAAGCGCTGTGTCCCATTCGCCGGTGCGCAGGGACACCACCGTCAGGTGCCGGGCGACATTGGCCGCATGGAGCGCTGTGTCAGGGCGTTGCACATAGATCTCGTAAGCGGATATGAACTGCGACGCCGCTTCGTTCAGGTCGCGGTTCAGGTACAGTCGACCCACGGTGTAGTGGCTAAGCGCGGCGCGCACATCGGTCCAGCCTTGGCGTTCAGCTTCGGCCAAAGCCGTGTCTGCTGCCGCTCGGCGTTTGCCGGAGGAGTTTCCGCTCAGCGCGCGGTTGATCGCATTGGTCCATTCCCGCGGTTCGGAGTTCAACGGCTGATCTGGCACCCGTTCACCGCGCGGGTTTAGGGATCGAAAGATCCGCGGCAGTTCGGCGGCCACTTGCGATTGGGTCATGCCGCTTTGGAGCCTCGGATGATAGGCCACCCGCAGCATCAGCATATCGAACCCCGTGAGCACGGCGTTGATGTTGTCATCATTAAACACCGTGTCGCCCAACCGATAGAGATCGTTCAGCGGTCCCAGACCCTGCGCCACTTCCTCGTGCAGGCAATCGCGGATTTCTTGGTGGGACGTGTCCACAGGGATGAAGATTGTCACCGCGTCTCGGGTGGCCAACCGGCTCCACAGGTATCGGGTTTGCCGTGGATTATCCTGAAACTCTGTCCAAGTGGTCCGGGCGGGCAGGATGAAACACGCTGCCGAAGGCACCATTCGGTTCATCTCACGGCGCGCGATCGCTTCGATGGTGATTGTGGCGTTGATCGCGTCATCCGTTTCGGTGATGTCCAAGCGCGCCTCGGATCGCAGACGCCGCAACAGCAGGTCCAACTCCCGGTCCAAGGCGGCACTGGGCACGCCTGTGGTCGCAACGGTCAGCGGACCGTCCAAACGGGTGAACACCGGAAGCTCTGCGCCGGTTTCCAGAGAAAACGTAAGGTCCAGGAAATCCCGTGCCATGTCCGCATTGGACCGTTGCGGCGGCACCGGGTTGGCCGCGCCGAAGGTGCGCACCACAACAGGGGAAGTGCGGGCCACTTCCGGTGCCACGTCCGGCGGTGGTGCGGCCACTTCACAGGCGGCCAGGAACAGAGCGCAAACCAGCCCGAGTGCGCGTAAGACCCAACGCCGCCCCGTCACGAATTGCTCCAGCGGTATTTCATGAAAGGCGTCGCCTCGCCGATCCGATCATAAAGCTGGCGCGCTTGTGCGTTGAAGTTTTGGGTCATCCAATAGACGTCGGCGACGTCTTTCGCTTCGGCGGCGGCATAGACCGCTTCGATCAAGGCCCGACCAACCCCGGTCCCGCGCACCTCTGGATCCGCATAGAGGTCTTGCAGATAACACACCGGCGCGATGTGCCAGTTGTGCGCGTGGTAGAGGTAATGGGTCAGGCCAACCGACCGACCGTCGAGTTCCGCAATCAAGGCAAACTGGTCCGAGCCCGGATCAAGCAACCGCGCGAAGGTTATGTCAAACACCGCCTGCGAGCGTTCGGTTTCGTAAAACGCCAGATACGCCGTCCAAAGCCGGTCCCACTGGGGGCGGTCATCGGTGGCTAACGGGCGGATCACCAAACTCATGGGCGGGGTCACTGCGGTGGCTGAATGGGACCTTTGGGGTAGAGCAGCTTGGCCGGAAAGGAAACCGTTTTGGCGCAGGCGAGGGGGTGTTCAGCCCAAATTGGCCCGCGTCCGGTCCCCTTTTGATTTGAATGACTGAAGCACCCCAAGCTCACCCGAGCGCAGCAACGCCCGGAAGCTCTTTGCCTTCCATCCATTCCAGGAATGCGCCACCAGCAGTTGAAATATAGGTAAACTTGGCTGCTGCCCCGGATTTGTTCAGTGCCGCCACCGTGTCACCGCCGCCCGCCACGGACACCAGTGCGCCCGCTTCGCTGGCCTCGGCGGCATGTTGTGCCGCTGCGTTGGTGGCGGTGTCGAAGGGCGCGATTTCGAACGCACCCAGTGGTCCATTCCAGATCACCGTTTTGCACGCATCGATGGTGGTTTCGATTTTGCTGACCGTTTCCGGTCCCGCATCCAGGATCATGGCATCGTTGGGGCAGTCTTCCGCCGGGCAGGTTTCACTGTCGGCGCCTTCGGCGAATTCGCGAGCGACCACCACATCGGTGGGCAATAGGATTTGGCAGCTTGTGGTGCCTGCTTTTTCCATGATCTCACGGGCGGTTTCGGCCATGTCCAGTTCGGCCAAAGACTTTCCGATTTGGTGCCCTTGGGCCGCGAGGAAGGTGTTGGCCATGCCACCGCCAATGGCCAGGAAGTCAACCTTCTCGACCAGATTTCCCAGCAATTCCAACTTAGTGGACACCTTTGCACCGCCGACCACGGCCATCACGGGACGGTCTGGGTTACTCAGCGCGGCCTCTAGCGCTTCCAGTTCCGCCTGCATCAACCGACCTGCGCAAGACGGCAGCAATCGGGCGACGCCTTCGGTTGAGGCATGGGCCCGGTGCGCGGCAGAAAAGGCATCGTTGCAATAGACATCGCCCAAGGCTGCGATGGCCGCTGAAAACTCTGGATCGTTCTTGGTTTCGGCCCCATGAAAACGGGTGTTTTCCAGAACCAAAACTTCGCCTTCGCCCAAGGCATCCACAGCCGCTTTGGCGACATCGCCGATGCAGTCAGAGGCAAATCTTACGGGGACACCGAAGGTGGTTTGCAAAGCGGGCAGCAACGGCTCCAACGACATTTCCGGCACCACTTGGCCTTTGGGACGACCGAAATGCGCCAGCAGAACCGGTTTGCCGCCCTTGGCCAGAATGTCGGCGATGGTGGGCGCGATCCGCTCGATCCGCGTGGCGTCAGTCACTTGGCCGTCCGCCACTGGCACATTGATGTCCACGCGGGTGAGCACAACCTTGCCCGCCAGTTCCATGTCGTCGAGGGATTTCCAAGCCACGGGTACGTCTCCGCCAATCACAATCACTGGGCGCGTGGTGCAGATCAGAGGCGGTCAGGTCAACCGCTCCCACGGGGTTACCGACGGTTTGCGACCCTTAGCCCTAGGGATCGTTCAAGCGAAGGCGCGGGCCGTGTCCCAGGAGACAGATCCGTCAACGCGGCGCACCAGCCTGCCGGGATGGGGCAGCGCGTTTCCGTCGCCCACAAGTCCGCGTTCAAGGACCCGGTCGGTGATGTCCGCTTCGCCTGCGCGCACTTGCTGTCGCCATTTGCGGAACACCAGCGCATCCTCGATGGTATCGAACAGCTGCAAATGCGGCGCCTCGATGGGGCCGTAGCCGCGGAAGAACGCCTCGCGGTCCTCGGTTTCATTGCCGTCCCAAGGGGCATAGAACCGGATCGCATCGAAACGTGACTTGGACACATCGGCCAGCAAAGCAGCCACATCCAGGAAGGTGAGCCCAAAGCCATCGGTTTCCCGATCATAGCCCACGATCTGGTCGGGCAGCGCGAACAGGTTCTTGGCATGCAAGTCGCCGTGAATGATGGATCGCGGGCCTTGTTTCAGGTCAACAGAGGCCAGCCGTGATTTCATCTTGGCGGTGGCTTCGGCATCGGTTTTGTCCAGAGCCTTGCGGTTCAAATGCAGCGGCAGAAGCCGGGCTTCTACAAGCCGTTTGTGGCTGGACGTGTGGTGCAGCTTTGCAAGCCAAGCGCCCGCCCGTTCGAGCCAAAGGTGACGGTCAGAGCCACCGAGGACATCTCGCAACGTCGGCGCGGCCACCCAGTCCATGGCGTAGAAACTCATATCCCACGCTAGGAAATAGGGTCTCAAACTGGGCGCGTCAGCGTCGGCCAGACGGTGTAGCGCACGGAATTCGCGGGCGTTTCTGATGGGATCGCGGTGGGCTTTCAATGCGATGTCGTCATGCCGGTTGCTGCACAGCCGATAGACAAAACGCTTGCGCCCACGCTTGCCAATGGACACCGCCAGTTCCAACCGCCAAGCCTCTCCTTCGCCGTAGGTCCGGGCCAACCAAGCCCTCAGCTGCGCCATGGACAAAAGCGATAGCCGCCTGTCACCATTTCGTATCGAAACTGTCATCGGAGTGTCATAGTTTCGCGTGCCAAAGCGCACAAGTGGACTGGGCTGGGGACAGCAGATCGGTTTTTATTGAAGCTTTGTGCGCCACACTTGCCTCACCCGCGGTGCCATGTGCTGACCATAGGCCATCCAACATCAACAAAATGTGCCCGAGCGCCCGTGCCAACGGGCCGGAATGACGTCAAAACTCCGATCCATCCATTTGCAAAGACCGTTAACGCGCCCTAGGGTCCGCCCAAACCAGTGAGGAGACAGGCATGGCCGAGATCAAAGATCCGGAAAATACAATCCTGATGGAACTGAAAGACGGGCAGGTGGTGATTGAACTGCTGCCAGATGTGGCCCCGAAGCACAGCGAGCGGATGAAGGAATTGGCGCGGGCAGGGGCCTACGACAATGTCTGTTTCCACCGTGTGATCGATGGCTTCATGGCGCAGACCGGCGATGTGGCCAACGGCAATATGGAAAAGGACTTCAACCTGCGCCGCGCGGGTACCGGTGGGTCGGAACACCCTGATTTGCCGGCGGAGTTTTCCAAACTGCCCCATGACCGGGGAACCTTGGGCGCGGCGCGGTCACAGAACCCGAACTCGGCCAATTCGCAGTTTTTCATCAACTTCACCGACAACCATTTCCTCAATGGTCAATACACAGTCTATGGCCGGGTGATCGAAGGGATGGAGCATGTGGACGCCATCGTCCGAGGCGAACCGCCCACCGAACCTGACCGCATGATCAGCATGAAGGTGGCTGCCGATGCGTAGCGCATTGGCCCTTATGGCGGCTCTGGCCGCTGGTCCAGCCCTGGCAACGGGGTTGGAAATCACCATTGCCGGTGAAGCCAACGGCGTGATCACGGTGGACCTATTCGAGGACGTGGCACCCAACCATGTGGCCCATATCACCGAGCTGGCCGGTGAAGGGGCCTATGATGACGTGGTGTTCCACCGCGTGATCAACGGGTTCATGGCTCAGACAGGTGATGTTGAATTTGGCAAGATGGGGCCGGATTTCAGCATGCAAATGGCCGGTCGTGGTGGCTCGGATCGCCCGGATCTGGAGGCCGAGTTTTCGGACGTGGTCTATGACCGGGGTGTTTTGGGCATGGCGCGTTCACGCGATCCCAACAGTGCCAACAGCCAGTTTTTTATCATGTTCGCGCCTGCGCCCCATTTGAACGGACAATATACCGTGATCGGGCAAGTGACCGAAGGTATGGACATCGTGGACGCCATTAAGCGCGGAGAAGGTCCCAATGGATCGGTGATTGGCGAACCGGACCGCATGGTCACGGTGGTGGTCACCGAGTGAGGCAACCCCTGCACATCTCGTCACGACCCGGTGTGCTGGGGTATCTACCTGCAAAATAAAACCGCACCTTGCGCGCAAGGAGGACCCCATGCGCACAATTTCCTTTTTGGCAGCCTTTGCCCTGGGCCTGAACGCGGCCTGGGCCACGCCAGACCGATGGGCAGTGGAATGGCCCAAAACCGATTTCTCTGAATCGTCAGTGCCGTGGGACAGTATCTTGTCCGGTGGTCCCCCAAAGGACGGCATCCCCGCAATCGATGATCCTGACTTCGTGACAGTGGATGCAGCCGATTTGGAGCCACGGGAGCCGGTGATCACTGTCGCCTTGGAAGGCGCAGAGGTACGGGCCTACCCGATCCGCTATCTCACCTGGCATGAAATTGTGAACGATGAGATCGCGGGTGTTCCAGTCGCTGTCACCTTTTGCCCGCTGTGCAATTCCGCCATTGTATTTGACCGCCGTGTGAACGGTGAGGTGCTGAGCTTCGGCGTGTCGGGCAAACTGCGCAATTCCGATATGATCATGTATGATCGCGAAACCGAAAGCTGGTGGCAACAAGCGGTGGGCGAAGGTGTGGTTGGCACGCACACGGGCACAGAACTGACCATGCTGCCGGTCTGGATGGAGTCTTGGGCGGACTTTTCCGCGACGCACCCTGACGGTTTGGTCATGGCCGAACCTCGGTTCAATCGCGATTACGGGCGAAATCCTTATGCAAATTATGACACGTCGAAACGGCCGTTTCTTTTTGATGGGGACATGCCACCCCACGGGGTCCCACCACTGATGCGTGTGGTGCGCGTGGAGGATCGCGCCTGGCCACTGTCACGTTTGGCTGACGCCGTGGAAATCACCGAGGACGGTGTGAAGATCAGTTGGAGGCCCGGGCAGGCCTCGGCGCTGGACACCAGCCGTATCCCCGAGGGGCGCGATGTGGGGTCGATCCGCGTGCGGGATGCAAAAACCGGCGGTGATCTGGTCCATGACGTCATCTTTGCCTTCGCATTCCATGCCTTTTGGCCCGAAGGTGAATGGATGCTGGGACGGTAGGTGAGATAGGGGCGCTGCCCCCTTTTGGCTCACGCCAAAATTCCCCCGGAGTATTTTCGGAACAATGAAATCCATCGGCGTTTGAATTGCTTCAGCTCCATGGTTGCTTTGCGGCATGGGGGCGCTTTTCCTCGCGCGATGGCTGCGTTAGGGACGGGTCATGCTTTCGGTCGAAAACCTCGCCTGCGCCCGCGGTGGCTTGCCCATATTGGAGGGCGTGTCATTTGAGGTCAAAGCTGGAGAGGCACTGATCCTGCGCGGACCCAACGGGATCGGAAAAACTACGTTACTGCGGGTGCTTGCCGGGCTGCAACCTGCATTGGAGGGCCGCGTCGAGGGGGCGGAGAACCTCGCCTACGCAGGCCATGCCGACGGTATCAAAGCGATGCTGAGCGTAACCGAGAACCTGGAATTTTGGTCCGATGTCTTTGGCGGCACGGGCCAAGTGGATGTGGCTGTTCAGGCGTTCAACCTGGGCAGCCTAGCGGACCGACGTGCGGCTAACCTGTCGGCGGGACAGAAGAGGCGTTTGGGACTGGCTCGGCTTTTGGTCACGGGGCGACCCTTCTGGCTCTTGGACGAACCCACGGTGTCCTTGGATGTGGCCAGTGTGGCGCTTTTCGGTGACGCGGTGCGGGCGCATTTGGCCGGCGGTGGGGCGGCGGTGATGGCCACGCATATCGACTTGGGGTTAGAGGCGCGCGTGCTGGACGTGGCCCCATACAAAGCCAAACCCCGCGCGGCGGCGGATGCCTTTGACGAGGCATTCCTATGATTGCGCTGCTGCGCCGGGACCTGGCGTTGGCCGTGAGGGCAGGTGGCGGATTTGGCCTAGCGTTGGCGTTCTTTTTGATTGTCGTGGTGTTGGTGCCCTTTGCCCTTGGACCTGACACGTCCCGGCTTGCGCCCATAGCGCCGGGCATCTTGTGGATTGGGGCATTGCTGGCATGTCTGTTGTCATTGGATCGGATGTTCGCACTCGATTTCGAAGACGGGTCATTGGACCTTCTGGCCACTGCGCCCTTGCCTTTGGAAAGCGTCATCCTGTCCAAGGCGCTGGCCCACTGGGTGACCACAGGCTTGCCCTTGACATTGGTGGCCGCCCCTTTGGGCGTTCTGCTGAACCTCGCTCCGGCGGGCTATCCTTGGTTGGTGATCTCGCTGGCCCTTGGCACCCCTGCGTTGAGCATGATTGGGGCCTTTGGAGCAGCGCTCACCGTGGGGCTGAAACGGGGCGGGCTGCTCTTGTCGCTGCTGGTGCTGCCGCTCTATGTGCCCACGCTGATTTTCGGGGCCGAAGTGGCGCGGCGCGGCGCGGACGGCCTTGCATTGGAAACGGCATTGCTGCTTTTGGCAGGAGTGACGCTCGCCGTTGTTGCTGCAATGCCTTTTGCGGCGGCAGCGGCGCTCAAAATCAACCTAAGGTGAAAGGTTTAGGCAGTCTGCGCGCCCGTGGTGCGTTGCAGTGACCCCACACCCACACTAGGTTTCGGCCATGGCTTCGATCTGGGAATATGCAAATCCGGTTAAGTTCAGCAACACCGTGCGTGTCGTCTTGCCTTGGGTGGCATGGGCGGCGCTGATCTGCACGTCTGTGGGATTGATTTGGGGGTTTTTCTTCACGCCCGATGATTTCCGGCAAGGGTCGACAGTGAAGATCATCTATCTGCATGTGCCCTCAGCCTTTATTGCCATCAACGCATGGCTGATGATGTTGGTGGCTTCGATCATCTGGATCGTGCGGCGGCACCACGTGAGCGCCTTGGCGGCGCGGGCGGCGGCGCCTGTGGGTTTGACGATGACCATCATTGGCCTGGCCACGGGTGCCATTTGGGGGCAGCCCATGTGGGGGACATGGTGGGTCTGGGACCCGCGGCTCACGTCTTTTTTGATCCTGTGCCTGTTTTATCTGGGATATATCGCACTTTGGGAAGCGATTGAGGACCCGGACACAGCGGCGGACCTAACGTCCATCCTGTGCCTGGTGGGGTCGGTGTTTGCGATCCTCAGCCGGTATGCGGTGCAGTTTTGGAACCAAGGGTTGCACCAAGGATCGTCGATCATGCGGGCTGGCGCGGTGACCGGCGCGGACACAGAAGAAAAGGTGAGCAACGTGTTCTTCATGCCGCTGATGGTGAGCATCATCGGATTTGTCCTACTGTTTGTGGCGCTGGTGCTGTTGCGCACGCGCACGGAAATTCACCGCAGACGGCTGAGCGCGTTGGAAGCACGGGAGCGGATGGCATGATACCGGATTTGGGAAAATACGCTGGCGCGGTGTTGTCGGCCTATGGGGTGTCGTTGGCTTTGCTGCTCGGGCTGGTTTTGGTCAGCGTGATCGCGGGGCGGAAAGCCTCCGCCGCGCTGAAAGATGCGGAGGCACGGCGCGACAATGGCTAAGGTTTCTCCCCTGGTGATTTTGCCCCCGTTGGTTTTTGCCGCGTTCGCGGTGACGGCGTATATCGGGATGCAACGGGAAGACCCGGAGGCTCTGCCATCGGCTCTGGCCGGGCAGCGGGCGCCATCCATGGCGCTCACGCCTCTGGGCGATCTGGAAAATTTTGACGATGCTGTTCTGCGCACGGGCGATGTGAAGCTAGTGAACTACTGGGCGTCCTGGTGCGCGCCGTGCCGGGTGGAGCATCCCAATTTGCAGCAATTGGCAGATGAAGGCGTCGTAATCTACGGGGTCAACTACAAGGACGATCCAGCCAAGGCACTGGATTTCTTGGACGAATTGGGCGATCCCTATGTGGCCGTCGGAGCCGATGCCACCGGGCGCACGGCCTTGGATTGGGGTCTGTATGGTGTGCCAGAGACATTTGTGATCGACGCCGAGGGTGAAGTGATCCTGCGCTTTGCCGGACCGATCACCCAGTCGATTTTGGAGTCCACAATCCGCCCCGCCATCGCGGAGGCCGCGCGCACAAACTAAAGGGCTTCTGCCCTGTCGCGTGCGATGAGGATTTGGCGAACGTCATCGCTCAGCGGTTCTTTGTCATTGGACCCGCGTGTGAGCTGGACGATGAGCGCAGTGCCTTCGGCGCGGCAGTCCGGTGCCCAAACGGCATAGGCCATCTTGAAACTGGTACGGCGGAAACTGACCGTGCGCGCGGTGACCACGTAGCTTTCGTGCAGATGCATGGGCGCATGGTACTGCATGTCCACCGCTTTCAGCACCAACTCAGGACCAGTTCCATCGTAGGGGCTGATCCCATAGGCGCGGACATATTCGACGCGCATCATCTCAAACCAACGCAGATAGGCGGTGTGGTTGACGTGGTTGAGCGCGTCCAATTCCTCAAATCGTACCCGGTCGCGGATGCCGAATTGCCAGGGTTCTGGGATGTTCAGGTTGCGCAGATCGGCGGGGCCGAGCGGGGTCAGAAAGGGCGTGTCCATGGGCCAACGTGATCAAAGGCCGAGCGGCTGGGCAAGTGGAAACGTCCGCAGTTTGAGTATTTATGGATCAATGAAGCCAGGGGTCATGTGCTTGGGATGTCGAAGTCGGGATCGGCCAGTGTGAAGCCGTCGAATTGAAAACCTGGGGACACGGTGCAGCTGACCAATGTCCAATCGCCGGTGGTTTCAGCAGATTGCCAGTGGTGCGGGGGAACCAGGATTTGGGGGCGTTGGCCGGATGCCAGGTTTGGGCCGAGGCTATGGGCCGTGGCGGGGCCCTGTGTATCGGCTGCGATGCGAAGGGTCAGGGGCGCGCCGGTGTGGTAAAGCCAGATCTCTGCCGCGTCGACGGCGTGCCAGTGGCTGCGGATGCCGGACTTGAGAAGGAAGTAAATCGCGGTGCCAGCGGGGCGTTCGCCCTCTGCCGCATCAGCGACCCAGGTTTGGCGGAACCAGCCGCCTTCTGGGTGTGGGGTCAAATCGAGGAGGGCGATGATCTCGTCGGCGGTCATTTGGTTTGGCCTTCCACTTGATGAGCGAGATCCACAAAGTCAGTGGCCACAAAATCCCAATCGCCGTTTGGTTCTAAGTCTTTGGTTTGTGTTGGGCCATATTCGGTGGGGCGCGGCACGAAGGCGGTTTTGAGGCCGGATTCTTGGGCCGCCCGCAAATCATCGTTGTGGGCCGCGACCATGGTGACCTGGGCGGGCTCCAGCCGCAACGCGGCGCAAGAGGCCAAGTACACCTGCGGTTTCGGCTTATAGTCTTGGGCAATCTCGGCCCCTACAATGCAATCCCAGGGCAGTCCGCCATGGCGCGCGATACGGCTCATCATGGCGATGGAGCCGTTGGAACAAGGTGCCAAGAACCCCCGGGGACGCAAAGCTGTGAGGCCCGTCACCACGTCGGGCCAAGGGTCCAGTCGGTCCCAGGCCCCGTTCAGGCTGTCCGGTGCATCAACGCCGAAGCGAGCCGCGACGAGGTGCATGTTTTCCAAATGCAAAGTTTCCAACCCGACGTAGCCGCGATTGCCATCGCGGACACGGGCCATGGAGGGCTGGTATTCGCCGCGCCAGTTTTCGGCGAAGGCTAGTCCATCCACCTGCGGCAGCACCGCCTCCACTTCGCGGGCGACGGACGTGCGCCAGTCGACGCAGGTCCCGAATACATCGAAAATGAAGGCGCGCTGCACTAGGCCCCCGGCAAAGCGATGCCGCAGCTTGGGGCCTCCGCCGCGAGGGTCGTCATTTCGGCGCGCGCTTGCTCCGCTTGGGTGGGCGACATGTTCTCAAAAACGTTGGACTGGGACTGGCCCGTGGACAAGGCCCGGAAGAGACTATCGCGCAGGTCTTGGGACAAGATCGTGTCGGCCTTGGTGTAGAAGCATTCGCATTGCTCCAACGTCATGCCGCCAAGTTGGCCTGCCGCTGCGGCCCCGGCGCAGGTTTGTGCCAAGGACACGTTGGTGGCCCGTGCGGCATCGGGGCCGCGGGTTTCGGGTGTGCAGGCCATGATTAACAGTCCGGTGGCGGCCAAGGTCAGTGAGAGCGAACGCATCATTTGAGGATCCCCGCGCCAGCGTATTCGGCGGTGTCGCCGAGCATTTCTTCGATACGGATGAGTTGGTTGTACTTCGCCAACCGGTCAGAGCGGGCCAGCGATCCGGTTTTGATCTGGCCGCAGTTCGTGGCCACGGCCAGGTCCGCGATGGTGGCATCCTCGGTTTCGCCTGACCTGTGGGACATCACGTTGGTGTATTGCGCCCGGTGGGCCATATCGACCGCTTTAAGAGTTTCCGATAAGCTCCCGATTTGATTGACTTTCACAAGCATGGAATTGGCGCAGCCTTTGGCGATCCCGTCGGCCAGGCGGGCAGGATTGGTCACGAACAGATCGTCGCCCACCAATTGGACCTTGTCACCAATGGCGTCGGTGAGCGCTTTCCAGCCGTCCCAATCGTCCTCGGCCATGCCGTCTTCGATAGAGATGATTGGATAGTCATTGCAGAGGGCTTCCAGGTAGGCGACATTTTCGGCGCTGGTGAGTGTTTTTTCTTCACCCGCAAGCACATAGGCGCCGTCCTTAAAGTCTTCTGTGGAGGCGCAATCGAGTGCCAGGTAGATGTCCTCGCCCGTCTTGTACCCGGCTTTCTCAATGGATTTGAGAATGAAATCAAGCGCATCACGGGTGGAGCTCAAGTTGGGTGCAAAGCCGCCTTCGTCGCCCACGCCGGTGGCCAGACCCGCGCCGCTGAG
>JBCDFD010000054.1:0-16137 GCA_039178645.1 Pseudomonadota bacterium
CCTTGTTCGGTGAAATCTATCTCGGTGTCGGGTGCGTTGTAGAACCGGTCGGAGAGCAGGTGAAACTTAGGCGCGAGCGCCTGAAGCGCCGCGGAGCGCGGGGTCTTTGCCTCGCTGCCGGTCGCGCTTTCATCCTGGCGAAAGCGGAAGCCTTCCAACCGCCCGACGAATTCACCTTCGACTGTGACTTCGCCTTTGTCGTTCACCTCGGCCACAAGGCTCTCCTTCTGTTTCAACCGCCGCAAGAGTACGGATGTGCGGCGATCTACAAATCGTTGTGTTAGACGCTCGTGGAGCGCGTCGGACAGGCGGTCTTCTACAGCCCTCGTCACCCCGCGCCAATGGCTTTCGTCATCCAGCCACCCCACGCGCTGCGCGACATATGTCCATGTGCGGATGTAGGCGAGACGTTTGCTGAGCGCGTCGATATCCCCTTCGGTACGATCGATGCGCCGCACCTGGTCGGCCATCCAATCGTCTGGGATACGATTTTGGTCATGGAGGAACTGAAAAATCCGTTCCAGAAGTGTGGCGTGTTCGGTTTCTGAGATGCCGCGGAAATCTGGGATTCGGCAGACATCCCAAAGCAGCCGAATGGATTTGGTGTTGTTGGCGCGGTTTCGGACGTCGAGGCTCGCGGCCAAGGACTTCAGTGCCAGCACGTCATCGGCATCCCGCGCCCGTGTCAGCCATTCGTCGTCGGTGAATTCTTCCAGCGACCGGATCAAACGCCCAAGGCCGCTGAAATCGAGCTTGGAATTGCGCCATTGCAGTTTCTTCACCGGGGCAGACCGGTTTTCGACAATGGCTTGGGCCAGGTCTTCGTGCAGCGGTTTGGCTTCGCCGGTGACCCCAAAGGTACCATTTTCCAGATGCCGCCCGGCGCGGCCCGCGATTTGCGCGATCTCATTGGGCTGGAGCGGTCGCATCCGTCGTCCGTCGAACTTGTGAGTCGAGGAGAACGCAACGTGGCGGATGTCCAAATTGAGCCCCATGCCGATGGCATCGGTGGCCACCAGATAATCCACATCACCGTTTTGATACATGGCCACTTGAGCGTTGCGGGTGCGTGGGCTGAGCGCCCCCATGACCACAGCGGCACCGCCTTTGAGCCGTCGGATCACCTCGGCAATGGCGTAGACCTGATCGACCGAGAACCCGACCACCGCGGACCGCGCAGGCAAACGGCTGAGTTTCTTCGGCCCTGCATAGGACAAGTCCGACATCCGCTCACGACTGACAAAGAGCGCATCGGGGACCTGCGCGGCGATGGCGCTGCGCATGGTGGCGGCCCCAAGAAACATGGTTTCCTGTAACCCACGCGACCGCAGCAAACGGTCGGTGAACACATGGCCCCGCTCTGGATCGCCACACAGCTGAATTTCATCCACGGCAAGAAAATCTGCGCCAAGGCCTTCGGGCATCGCCTCAACGGTACAGACCCAATACTGAGTCCGCGGCGGCACAATCCGTTCTTCGCCGGTGATGAGAGCCACCACCGACGGACCCCGCACCGCCACAACCCGGTCGTAGACCTCGCGCGCCAGCAATCGCAAAGGCAGGCCAATGACGCCGGTGCGATAGGACAGCATCCGCTCAATGGCGTAGTGGGTTTTTCCGGTATTGGTTGGGCCCAGGACTGCCTGGACCCGGCCGCGCGCCAACATGGGCCACCTTTCCGATCACCCGCGCATCAAAGCGCGATGTCGTTCAGTTCTTTCTCTAGCCGTTCAATGGAGTCTTCCACGTTCGGGCGGTGGGGGTGGATGGCATGGGCGGCGCGGTAGATGCTCAGGGCATCACGGTCACGTCCCAACTGTTCAAGCATCGACGCAAGCCCTGCAAGCGCCCCGAAATGGCGCGGGTTCAAGGCCAGCGTCTGCTGAATATCGGCAATGGACTGACCGAACCTTTCAAGATGATAGTACGCCGTGGCGCGCGCATTGTAGCCTTCGGCGAACTGCGGCGCGTGATCGATCAGTGCACTGAGGTGTTCAACCGCGGTTTCGTAATCTTCGGCTTCGATGGCGTCCCGCCCTCGCTGCAACAGCATATCCATCGCAGCAGAGCCTGACTTGGACCATTCCAGCCAAATCTGCGTTTCGACATTTTCCCATGTGGCAAGGTCCGGTTGCTGAAGCTCAGCGAACAAGTCGTCCAACTCTTGGGTCTGCGCCTGGGCCAACGACGCAACGGAACAGACCAAAACCGGTAGAAGCGGTTTGAAAAGGCGCATCGGGTTCATCATATCCCAACCATAGCGGCTCAGTGCCGTTTGACCATAGAACGATATAAAGGGAGAGGGCAAAAGTGAGCAAAGTGATTGACGGGGCCATCGAAGCTCTGACCGCCAAACTGGGCGATGGCTTTGACGGCAGTGCAAAGTTTACAATCGAAGACGAAGGCAGCATTGTCGTGGATGGCGGCGGGGTTCGGTCGGGCGATGAGGACACCGACGTGACACTCACAGCCGACCGCGACACGTTCGAGGCCATGATGGAGGGCGATCTGGACCCATCCTCGGCGTTCATGTCAGGCAAGCTGAAAATCGATGGCGACATGGGCACGGCCATGAAGCTTGGCGCAGCGCTGGCCTGAGCCGATGAGCGCGCACGCAGCCTTTGATACTGCTCCATTTTTGGAAGCAACCACCGGTGGGACCGAAAACCCAACGGTGTCCTGGGCCACCAGCGGCGACGGCGTGCGTGTGCGGATCGGGGATTACGGACGCGGCACCCGCGGCACGGTTTTGTGTTTTCCCGGCCGCACGGAATATATCGAAAAGTATATGCATGTGGCGCGGAAGTTCCGCGAGGCAGGCTATGGGTTCGTGGCCATCGATTGGCGCGGGCAAGGCTTGGCAGACAAGCTGATCGACGACACCGCGCTCGGGCATGTGGAACGATTTTCGGATTACCAACACGACGTGGATGCCATGGTCGCCTACGCCACCTCGGCCAATTTGCCGCGGCCTTGGCATTTGGTTGCCCATTCCATGGGCGGTGCCATCGGGCTCAGGGCATTGGCCCGCGGACTGGACGTGCAAAGCGCGGCGTTTTCGGCGCCGATGTGGGACCTGACAATCTCAAAACCCGTGCGCCCAATTGCGCGTGTGATCCCGCGTCTGGCCGAGGCCACGGGGTTTTCCAAGGCAATGGTGCCTGGCACGGGGCGCGGGTCATATGTGATGACCGCATCACCCGACGACAATAAATTGACCAATGATCCCAATACCTTCCTTTGGTTCCAGGGTCATGTGAAGGCGCATCCAGAGTTGGGTCTGTCTGGCCCCACCATGCGCTGGCTCACCGAGGCCTTCCGCGAATTTGACGATTACGCCCGGATGCCTGCGCCGGATGTCCCGTGCCGTGCCTACGTCGGCACCGAGGAACGGATTGTGTCGCCCCAACGCATCCACGATCTGGCCAACAAGTGGCCCACGCTCAGCCTCATGGAACTGCCCGGAGCCCAACATGAGATATTCATGGAAGCCCCCGCAGTGCGCGACAAGGCATTGACGGACATGGTGGAGTTTTTCCAAACTCATTGAGCGCGCGCACGCATGGCGAAAGCGTCGGGCGCGTCGCTCAACTCTAACTCGCTCTCTGCACGGCTGCCATGAAATCTGAACTGCTGGAGTTTTGGAAAAACGCCCCGGACGATCCGTTCGATGCATTCTTTGAACACGCGCCGGTGCTGATGCACTCCATCGACAACAAAGGTGTCCTGACCAAAGTGAGCCGCCATTGGGCCGCGCATTTGGGATACGCCCCTGAGGATATGATCGGCCACCGCTCCGTCGAGTTTTTAACAGAAGCCTCCTATCGCAAAGCGGTGGATGAGGTCTTGCCGCAATTCATCCGCGATGGAGTGATACACAACGTCGAGTACGACTTCGTTCGCAAGGACGGCACGATTGCCCCGATCCTCATGTCAGCCAGTTCGGTCCACGACGGTGACGGCGCGTTCGTGCGGTCGTTGGCGATCATGTTTGACAACACCGAGGCCAAGCTTGCCAACTTGGCCCTACAACAGAAAGCCCGCGAGGCAGAGGAAGCCAGCCGCGCCAAGTCCCGTTTTCTGGCGGCCATGAGCCATGAAATTCGCACGCCCATGAACGCCATCCTGGGCTTCGCGCAGCTTTTGCAAATGTCCAAGCTCGACGAAACGCGGGCTACCCATGTGGATGCGATTTTGTCCGCGGGGCGAAATCTGATGGGGCTGCTCACGGACTTGTTGGACCTGAGCCAAGCAGAGGAAGGGCGGATGCGCATCGATGCGCAGCCTTTTTCGCTGCACAAGCTCATCCATGAAGTGTCCGACTGGTGGGCGCCTGCCGCGCGGGACAAGGGGCTGCGCCTGAGCATGACCATCGACAAGGGTCTACCGGATCAGATCATCCTGGACGCCGGGCGGTTGCAGCAAATCCTCAACAATCTACTGGAAAACGCGCTCAAATTCACATCCGAAGGCCGCATCGAACTGGTGGTGGAAGAACATGACCATGGGGCTACCCATTCCCGTATCCGCTTTGAGGTCCGCGACACCGGCCCCGGCCTGAGCCCGACCCAAGTTGACCAGCTTTTCCGGCCCTTCGTTCAAGTGGACAGCAGCTACGGCAAGCGCGAAGGCGGCTGGGGCCTTGGCCTTTCGATCTGCCACAACCTGGCGGAGGCCATGGGGGCAAAGCTCAGCGTCGACTCAGAACCGGGCCGCGGCGCCACGTTTTTCTTCGATATTGATGTGGAACGCGTTCCCGAGGCATCGGACGAGAACCCTACCCTATCCAAATCCAACCCATCCGAAACCGAACCGGCCCGCACGCTCCAAGTGCTCCTGGTGGAAGACAACCCGGTGAATGCCACGATGCTCGAACAGGTTTTGGGCGAAGTGGGCCATCGGGTGACCCGTGTGGAAAACGGCATGACCGCCGTGGAAGAGGCCGAACAGGGACAATACGACTTGATCCTCATGGACATTATGATGCCGGGCCTCGACGGCGTGGGGGCCGCACGTCGGATCAGAGAGAAGACCCAAGGCGGTCAACCGGTGCCAATCGTTGCCTGTAGCGCGTTGGTGACCGAAGAGGCGCAGTTGCGCTATCGCGCCGCTGGGATGGACGGCTTTGTCCCCAAACCCGTTGACCGATCGCAATTGATGGCCGAGATCAATAAGGTACTGGGCGATGGCCGGATGTCGTCGTCCCCGTCAATGGCCTAGCCACCGGCGGTTCCTTCCAAACGGAAAACCGATACGATGGATCAATTTCACCGATACGCAATTTATGTCCTGCCTGCGCCAGGACCCTTGGCGGATTTCGGCGCGTCGTGGTTAGGGTGGGATGCCCAAGCGGGCAGAGAGGTGACGCACCCAGATATCAGTGGGCTACCGCTGCCCGTTTCGAAGATCACAGCGACGCCGCGTAAGTACGGGTTCCATGGGACAATCAAGCCGCCGTTTCACTTGACCGATGGCACCTCGGCGCAGGAATTGCTGGGGGCATTTACGAGCCTTTGCGCGCACCTGAAACCCGCGGCATTGTCCGGTTTGAAATTTGCCAACCTGGGCAGGTTTCTGGCGCTTGTACCGGACGGCAATGCCGGGACGCTCCCTGCGGTGGCGGCCAAAGTTGTGCAGGACCTGGATCGGTTTCGGGCGCCACCCGGTGAGGCCGAATTGAAACGCCGCCGCACCCGGCCGTTGAGTGCCGCCCAAGAGGCCAACTTGGCGGCTTGGGGGTATCCCTATGTCCTGGACGAGTTCCGGTTCCATATGACCCTCACCGGATCAATCAAAAGCTCCGAGGACCGCGCAGCCGTTGAAATGGCCCTGCGCCCATACCTGGACGCGATCTTGCCAAAACCTTTTGTGGTGGACAGCCTGTGCCTCCTGGGCTCCGACGAGCTTGGGCGTTTTCATCTCATCGAACGGGTTGGCTTGGGCGGTTAATCAAAACTCCGGCGGCGCATGGCACAGGCTGGTTAGACGTTGATCCTACGAACAATGTTCGGTCCAGACCAAGCTTACGGCGCGGCAGCATGGCACACAGTTTGCGAAAAATGTGAGATGTCATGGCACTGTCACACCGGAGGTGATAAACGCTCCGCAATGACATACGTCACCCCCATCCCCAATCAGCCCGGCACCTGCCGAACGCTGTTTGTGTCTGACATCCACTTGGGCACACGCGGCTGCCAAGCCCGGATGTTTGTGGATTTCTTGTCCCACGTTCAAGCGGAGAAGATTTTCCTGGTTGGTGATATCTTCGATGGCTGGCGGTTAAGGCGCGGTTGGCACTGGCCACAGGACCACAACGATGTTGTCGAAGCATTGTTGGCGCGGGCACACGATGGCGTTCCCATCGTCTATATTCCCGGCAACCATGACGAGGTTATGCGCAGCTACCTGGGCACACACTTCGGTGGGATCGATGTGAAAAACGAACACACCCACGTCACCGCCGATGGCCGCCGTTTGCTGGTCACCCATGGCGACAAATACGACGTTGTGGTGATGAACGCCAAATGGCTCGCGCACATTGGCGACTGGGCCTACAACATGATCCTCATGGCCAACACCGGCTACAACCGCATCCGGCGGCTGTGGGGAGGGCAGTTCTGGTCGTTGTCCAACTGGGCGAAGCAGCAGGTGAAAAAGGCCGTCAATTTCATTGGCGAATACGAACGTGTGCTGGTGGACGAAGCCAAACGCGGCGGCTACGGCGGGATTGTCTGCGGCCACATCCACAAGGCTGAGCTTCATCAGATGGATGGCGTTCTCTATGCCAATTGCGGCGATTGGGTGGAAAGCTGCTCGGCCATCATCGAAGACACAGATGGGCAGTTGCATTTGGTGGACTGGGCAAAGCTCACACGGTCCGCTGCCAAAGCAGAGCGGGAAGCCAGGAAGGCCAAATCCGACAAGCCCAAGGCGCTGCGACCCAAGAAATCCAAGTCGAAATCACCGGCCAAAAAGGACATTGTTGACGCTTGAGCCCCGGCTCGGCGCCTGACACATCTTGCCCATGACCGATCAATCCATCGCCCGCCGTCAACTCAGCGGCGCTGTCCATCAGAATGCCGCCGCAACGCCCACGGGGATGCTGGAAAGGGTGTTCTCGCAGCTATTCACCGGCCTGGTTTATCCGCAAATCTGGGAAGACCCGGTGGTCGATATGGAGGCTCTGCGCCTTGCCCCCCAGGACCGCGTGGTCTGTATCGCGTCGGGGGGCTGCAACCTGATGAGCTACCTGACCGCGGACGTGGACTCCGTGACCGCCGTGGACCTTTCGCCCGCCCACGTGGCTTTGAACCGCTTGAAGCTCACGGCGGCGCAGACCCTGCCGTCCCAACAGGCGTTCTATGACTTCTTTGGACATGCGGATCTGGCCCACAATGTGGCCAACTATGACACATATATCGCGCCCCATCTCGACCTAACTTCACGAGCATTCTGGGAAGCGCGCCAGGGCCGTTTGAAGCGCCGCATCGAGATGTTTGCCAACGGGTTCTACAAATACGGCGCGCTCGGTCGGTTCATCGCGGTGGCACATTTTGTGGCGGGGCTTGGGCGCGTGGATTTCACGCCGCTGCTCGCATGCCAAACTTTGGATGAGCAACAGGCGTTCTTTGATGAACACGTGGGGCCACTGTTTGAAACCCGCGGCGTACGCTTTCTGGCGCGCCGCAAAGCGTCTCTGTTTGGGCTCGGCATCCCGCCTGCGCAGTTCGACAAACTGGCCGCCGACGGTGGCGGGGACATCGTACCGGTCTTGCGGGAACGGACCCGCAAACTGATGTGCGATTTTCCGGTGTCCGAAAACTACTTCCTTTGGGCGGCGTTCAACCGGGGCTACAAAGAGGACGGGACCGGGCCAGTTCCACCGTACCTTGAGGCCGCAAACTTCGAAACGCTTCGCACTTCCGCCGCGCGCGCGCAGATTCACAACCGCAGCTTGACCGATGTTTTGGCCGATCTGCCCGGTGACAGCCGTGACGC
Organism: Pseudomonadota bacterium; assembly: GCA_039178645.1. Lineage (GTDB taxonomy): Bacteria > Pseudomonadota > Alphaproteobacteria > Rhodobacterales > Rhodobacteraceae > Mangrovicoccus. The sequence goes on from JBCDFD010000054.1 coordinate 7,999, forward strand.
CTACGTTCTGTTGGACGCCCAGGACTGGATGACCGACGCGCAGCTCACGGCGCTCTGGACTCAGATCACACGGACAGCGCGGCCCGGGGCTCGAGTCATTTTCCGCACTGGCGGCGCACCGGACATACTGCCGGGCCGGGCCGACGCTGAAATTCTGGCACAGTGGACAACCGATCCGGAGGTCGGCCAAGGTTTCTGGCAACGGGATCGCTCAGCGATATATGGCGGGTTCCACTTGTATCAGTATCAGGGATAATCCCATGCCCACCGCCCGAAATCTGCCGCCCACCCATGCCCACGGCCACAAAATGGATGCGGTCTACAAAAATCAGGTGAGCATCTACGATTTCACCCGCAAATACTACTTGCTAGGTCGAGACCGGTTGATCACCGACATGGCTGTGGAGAACGGCAACACAGTTTTAGAGATCGCGTGCGGGACCGGTCGGAACTTGATCCGCACAGCGAAGCGTTATCCCGGCGCGCAGTACTATGGCGTCGATATTTCCAGCCGCATGCTCGATTACGCCGATTGGGCCGTGGACCGCGCGGGCATGGCCGATAAAATTGCTCTCGCCCAAGCCGATGCAGTGACATTTTCGCCGACCGACACTTTTGATCGGGGGACCTACGACCGGATCGTGTTTTCCTATTGTCTGTCCATGATCCCCGATTGGCAGGGCGCTTTGAGCCATGCGGTTCCCATGATTGCGCCTGGCGGCAGTCTGCACATTGTGGATTTCGGGGTCATGTCGCGGTTGCCCGGCTGGTTTCGGGCGGGCATGCACGGATGGCTAAAGAAATTCCACGTCACGCCCCGTGACAGCATGGCGAGCTTCGTGCCTGAGGTGGCCGAAAAGCATGGGCTGACGTTTGAGGTCACGTCGCTTTATCGGGATTATGCCACACTGGTGACCATCAAGCGCCCTGCCTAGGCACTTGTAGGATCAGTCTTTGGGACGCTCCGCTTTCGGTGCATCATCGTAGTCGGGACGGAGGATGCGGCGGCTGTCGCCTTCGGGGTCGTCATACTGTTCGGACTTCAGCGTCCAGAAAAAGGCAAGCAATCCAAGTCCGCCCAGGATCAATGACGCCGGGATCAGATAAACCAGCACATCCATCAGCGGACCCTCAGTGCGTTGAGTGACACTGTGATGGACGAGGTGGACATGGCCGCCGCAGCGATGAGCGGCGTGGCGAGGCCAGCCACCGCCAAGGGAACCGCCAATACATTGTAGACGGTGGCGATGCGGAAGTTCTCTCGGATGCGACGCGTGGCCTTTTGCGCCGTGTGCCGCGCATCGGCGATGGCAGAAAGGTCTGCGTGCAAAAGCACAATGTCACTGGCCACGCGGGCGGCTTCCAGGGCAGAGGCTGGTGAGATCGAAGCATGGGCGCTGGCCAATGCCGCAGTGTCGTTGAGACCGTCGCCGACCATCAGAACTTTCGACCCCTCATCGGTCAGCCGTTGGACATGGGCCGCCTTTTCCGCTGGCAGAACGCCGGCGTGCCATGTGGTGATGCCCAACCGATCTGCGAGCGCTGCAACAGCAGGTTCTGTGTCACCGGACAGGAGGTGCACACGCATTCCCGTGTCTCGGAGTGCAGCCACAGCCTCCTCAGCGCCGGGTCGCAGCGCGTCACTGAAGGTGAGCGCGGTGGGCGCGGCGTCACCCAAACGCAACCAAGTCACGGTATGATCCGTGGTGGCCAGGGCGTCGCCCCCCACCCAGCTCAGGCGGCCCAGCCGCACTGTTTCGCCGTCCCAGGTGGCCTCGATCCCATATCCGGGAACTTCGCGAATGGTTTCCAACGGCGCCGCTGCCACAGACCCCAGGTCTGCGGCACGGTGGATGGCCTTGGCCAGTGGATGTTCGGATCCGGCGGCCAGAGCAGCCGCCACTTGTTGGGCTTGCGGTGACAGCGACTGGAAATTGTCAGCCTCTGGTTTGCCGAGCGTCAGCGTCCCGGTTTTATCGAACACGACTGTGTCGGTTTCGGCCAGCCTTTCCAACGCGGTGGCGTCTTTGATCAAGAGGCCCTGACGGAACAGCCTGCCCGATGCCGCCGTTGTTACGGCGGGCACCGCCAGCCCCAAAGCACAGGGGCATGTGATGATGAGCACAGCCGCCGCGATGTTGAGCGCCGTGCGCATATCGCCGGTGCCAATCATCCATCCGGCCCACGCCAAGACCGCAAGGATGTGCACGCCCGGCGCATAGAGTTTCGCAGCTTTGTCCGCCAACGAAGAATACCGCGACCGCCCGCTCTCGGCGACAGCCACCAAGTCTGTCAGCGCATAAAGCGACGTGTTTTCCCCAACCGCCGAAGCACGTAATGTGAGCGGCCCGGTGAGATTGACCTCTCCCGCGCTGACCGCCTGGCCAGGACCCGCAAACACAGGAACCGTTTCCCCGGTGAGCAACGCCCGGTCCAGTTCCGACTCGCCAGTTAGGATTTCACCGTCCACTGGTATGCGACCTCCCGGGCGCACCAATATGGTATCACCGACGCGCAGTTCGGACTGGGCGACGGTCTGTTCCGTTCCGTCAGGTGATATCCGAATAGCACGGGGCACCTCTAGGGCGGCCAGTTCCTCCGCTGCTGAACGGGCCACCGCGCGTGTCTGGTGATCCAGATACCGACCGGCAAGTAGGAAAAAGGTCAGCATCACCGCAGCGTCGAAATAGGCATGTTCGCCGCTGAGCCACGTTTCATACAGCGAGGTGATCACCGCCAGACCGATGGCCAGCACAATGGGCACGTCCATATTCAACGCACCGCGGCGGAGTGCGCCCCAAGCGTTGCGGAAAAACGGCTGACCGGCAAATGCGATGGTGGGCAGAGCGATGGCGGCGCTGATCCAGTGGAACAAATCGCGGGTAGCGTCTTCGGCCCCGGACCAAACCGAGATCGACAGGAGCATGACATTCATGCTCGCAAATCCCGCCACGCCCAAACGCATCAGCAGGTCGCGCCCGGTCTTGTCCGTTTCGGTGGCGGCCAGAGCGCCGGAGTCCAATTCGTGCGCCTCAAATCCCGCGCCGTCCAACACCGCGATCAGGGCCTCTGGGGTCACATCTGGACCCGCCGCCACACTTGCGCGTTTCAGTGTGAGGTTCACACGGGCTTCGCGCACCCCAGGCGCGTCATTCAACGCGCGTTCAGCACCCGAAATGCAGGCGGCGCAGTGGATGTGGGGCAGAGACAGCATGATCCGCGCCCCGCGGGCTTCGCGCACTTTAGCCACAGCCTCGGTGCTGTCCGTGGCCACGCAGGCGGGACAGGCAATGGGGCTCGGCCCCTCAGGCAGTGGCTCGATCACCGACATGGATCAAGATTGGCCGTTTTTCACGTAAAGGGGAATACGTTGCCGGAATTCGGTGCCGTCGGGTGCCACAGCCTTGAGGCGCACGTTCCAGTTGCCATCGATCAGGTTGAGAGGTGTTGCGTAGGTCGCCCCCTTGCGGGTGAACTCAGGTGTGACGTCATCACGGGTTGAGGTCGCCCATCCAACCAGAGCCACCATTTCCACCACCTCGGCGGGCGCGCCGTCCTTGGTGGCAATGTCGATCTCCAGCACGCCTTCGCCGTAACGCGCGGCCACGTACCACTGCAACGCCAGTTGGGCATCCCGGTCGGCCTGGAAAACCTGGCTCACGGCGTAAGAGTTCTTTGCTTCGATACCCGGAAACGTCGCCACAGCTTTGTATGCCAGGGTGAAGTTCACCGTGATGATGATGCCAAACGCGGCCAGAGCAATCATTAACACCTTCGGTCCGGTCAACGGTGCCATTGTCAGTTCCCTCGTCCGTTAAAGATCGTTTCCTTGTTCACACGATCGCCGTTGGTTGTGTCTTCGATCCAAATGCGCAGCGGGGTCCGGTCCGTGCGGGCCGCTTGGGATTGGGGCGGTGCCGTAACGTAGACCCGCAAGAGCTGGGTCGAATCCGCGGGCACCAGAACCACTCCATCGTCGCTGCCTTCAACCCGGACGGCCAAGTTTGCGCCTGAGGTCAAGCTTACCTCAAATGGACGGTCTTCGCCGTGCGTGTTTCGGACGCGCACATCGTAGGTGTTTCTGATCGTACCGTCCGACAGTGTGATAAAGATCGGGTTACGAACTGGGGCCACAGTCACACTGATATCTTCGCGGATGAACAGGGCGACTGTGAGGCCGACGCCGATGGCCGACCACATGACGGTGTAGAGGATCGTGCGCACGCGGAACACATGTTTCCAAATGGAAATGGGTTCTTCGCCCTTGCGCTCGTGTTCTTCGTCGGTGAGCGCCATGTAGTCCACCAGACCGCGCGGTTTGCCCACTTTGTCCATGATCTCATTGCATGCGTCGATGCAGAGCCCACAGGTGATGCATTCCAACTGCTGCCCGTCTCGGATGTCGATGCCCATGGGGCAGACGTTCACGCAAGCGTTGCAGTCGATACAGTCACCGATCTCTGGCGTGGCTGTCCCGGTGGCGGCGTCGCCTTGGACCCTCTCGGCCTTAGCGGCTTTGGCGCCTTTGCGGTGCCGGCCGCGCGGTTCACCGCGCCATTCGCGGTAGGCGATGGTTATGGTGTCTTCGTCCATCATGGCCGCCTGGATGCGGGGCCAAGGGCACATGTAAACGCAAACCTGCTCTCGCATGAACCCACCGAACAGGAAGGTCGTGGCGGTGAGGATGCCGACGGTGGTGTAGGCGACGGGCGCAGCATTGAGCGTGATCAGGTCCCACAGCAACGTGGGTGCATCAGCGAAGTAGAAAACCCAAGCGCCGCCGGTCGCCAGCGCTATGAGGAACCATGCGGTCCACTTTGTCATGCGAAGCCGAGCTTTGCGGAAATCCCATTTCTGACGCAAAAGCCGGATGCGTGCGTTTCGATCGCCTTCGATCCAACGCTCAACAAGGATAAACAGGTCAGTCCAAACCGTTTGAGGGCAAGCATAGCCGCACCACACTCGGCCTAAGGCAGAAGTGAACAGGAACAGACCAAGACCGGCCATGATCAAGAGGCCGGCGACAAAGTAAAACTCGTGGGGCCAAATCTCGATCCAGAAGAAGAAGAAACGACGGTTCGCCAGGTCGATGAGAACAGCTTGGTCAGGAAGTTTCTCGCCGCGGTCCCAGCGGATCCACGGGAACACATAGTAAATACCCAGGGTCACAATCAGGATGAACCACTTCAAACGCCGGAAGGTGCCGGACACCCGTTTGGGGAAAATTGGTTCGCGCGCGACGTATAAGGATGGCGGCTGCTCAGTCACGGACATTTGGGTATCTGACTCCTTTGTTCAGGCCTAATGATGTATCTGGCATGTGCAATTTCTGAAAGGATTGACGTAGATCAATCGCGGCCAGATCGTCGCAGCAAAAGTTGAATATGTCGGGGTATTTCGGTGAGGTTTCAGGTGGTTGCTTTGGTCGCACAGTGAAAGCGCGGGAGTCTCTGACGCGTGGAATGGACGGCTAGACAGCCGAACGAATTATTGGCTTCTACGCTGGGAACTGGCCAAGCCGGGCGCATCTAGGCATCTCAGGCAGGCTTGTAAGCCATGCATTGAGCCACAACGTCGAAATGGGCAGTCGCCGAACGACTGCCCAAAACACGAGCTCAGTCTAGCTTGGCCTCACTCGCCACCGCCCAGACCGTGGACATAGACCGCCACAGCGCGGATTTGGCTTTCGGTCAAACGGTCCTGCCAGTGTGGCATGACACCGAAGCGGCTGTAGGTGATGGTTTCGACAAGAGAGTCGTAGTCGCCACCATAGAGCCAGATCGCATCGCTGAGGTTCGGCGCGCCAAGATCGCGATTTCCGACGCCGCCCACTTCGTGACAGGAGGTGCATTGTTCGTCGAACACAGTCGCACCGGTAGCCACAAGCGAGGCATCGTTTGGTTCGGTGGACAAAGACTGCACGTAGTTGGCCACAGCAGCGATTTCTTCACCTTCCAGGATTTCACCAAACTTGGGCATTTCGGAATAACGCGCGTCGTAGTCGTCTTCGTTCCGAATACCGTGGGAAATGGTGAAGTGGATGTTTTCGATGTCGCCGCCCCAGAGCCAGTCATCGTCCAGCAAGTTCGGGAACCCGACGGCACCGGCTGCGCCGGAGCCATGGCACTGCGCGCACCATGTGCGATAAACCGCGGCCCCAGAGTTCACCGCATATTGGTTGAGGCCGGGATCGTTGCCAATCTCGGTCAAAGCCGTTGCGGCGAGCTGTGCATCGATGTCGGCGTTGGCCACTTTGAACCGGTTAATTTCCTCTGCAACTTCGCCACGGGTGGAGAAGCCCAACAGTCCGGGCCACGCTTTGTTCACACCGGGCCATGAGGGGTAGAGAACGGTGAAGATCGCCCCCCAGATGATACAGATGTAGAACACATTGAGCCACCAACGCGGCATTGGGTTGTCGTATTCCTGGATACCATCCCAGGTATGACCGGTGGTGGGGATGTCCCCGTCCTTGGCCATTTTATCGAGTTTTTTCGTGCTCATGTCCGAGCCTCCTCGCCCGGCTCCGAGGGAGCGCTTTGGCTGCCGTCGGGTGCGGGTTTGTCATCATTGCGGAAGATCATTTCTGCGGTGTTGCGGTAGCTCTTGCGATTGCCGAGCAGTACCCACAGGCAGATCCCCACGAAGGCGGTGAACAAATAGACCAGCGTCCAGTTGTCCAAGATTTGCTGAAACAGGCTGTCACTTGGCATGGCGCAACTCCTTACCGGCTGGCGTCGGGCGTGAAGGTCGAGAAATCAACCAACGTGCCGAGCATTTGCAGATAGGCGACAAGTGCATCCATTTCAGAGATGCCCGGTTCGTTATCGAAGTTCCGCGTCTGCGCCCCAGGATACCGTTCGACAAGCGCGTCGGTGGCATCCCAATCCTCTTCAGGATTGGACTGGGCGTTGAAGTCAGACACAGCCGCGTCGATCATTTCCTGCGTGTAGGGCACGCCCACCAACCGGTGGGTTTCCATCTTCGCTTGGATGGTGGCCGGCTCGATCAGTGTGTCGAGCAGGAAGCCATACTTAGGCATGATGGACTCAGGCACCACCGACTGCGGGTCGACCAAGTGCGCCACGTGCCAGTCATCGGAGTAACGACCACCCACACGGGCCAGGTCGGGTCCGGTGCGCTTGGACCCCCACTGGAATGGGTGATCGTACTTCGATTCAGCGGCCAGGGAGTAGTGGCCATAGCGTTCGACCTCGTCCCGCATGGGGCGGATCATCTGGCTGTGGCAGACGTAACAACCTTCGCGGATGTAGATATCGCGTCCTGCCAACTCCAGCGGGGAGTAAGGGCGCACGCCCTCCACATCCTCGATGGTGTTTTGAAGGTAGAACAGGGGCGCGATTTCCACGATGCCGCCGATGGTCACCACCAGGAAACTACAGACCAGCAAAAGCGTGGCGTTTGTTTCCAGGATTTTGTGTTTATCAAGGATTGCCATTGTCAGGTTTCCTTATTCGGCTGGCACAGCGGCGTTACGGGATGTGCTTGCGACGGGTTCTTTGGCCTCACCCCGTGTGATCGTCAGGTAGAAGTTGACGCACATGATGATTGAACCAGCCACATAGAGCACACCACCCAAGCCACGGACCACGTACATTGGGAATTTAGCAGCGACGGTGTCGGCAAAGCTGTTCACCAGGAAGCCGTTGGCATCCACTTCACGCCACATCAGGCCTTCCATGATACCGGTGACCCACATGGCAGCGGCGTAGAGAACGATGCCGATGGTCGCGAGCCAGAAGTGCCAGGACACCATGGTCAGCGAGTAGAGCGACTTTTTCTGCCACAGCGCAGGCACCAAGTAGTAAAGCGCGCCGAACGTGATCATGCCGTTCCAGCCCAAGGCGCCGGAGTGCACGTGACCGATGGTCCAGTCAGTGTAGTGGCTCAGCGAGTTGACCGCGCGGATCGACATCATTGGACCTTCGAAGGTGGACATGCCGTAGAAACCAACCGCCACAACCATCATACGGATGACAGGGTCGGTGCGCAGCTTGTCCCAGGCGCCGGAGAGCGTCATCAGACCGTTGATCATACCACCCCAGGACGGCATCCACAGGATCACGGACATCACCATGCCCAGCGTGGAGGCCCAATCAGGCAACGCGGTGTAATGCA
>JBCDFD010000055.1:0-16124 GCA_039178645.1 Pseudomonadota bacterium
GCGGCCTACAAGCACCTTCGAAATGCGGGCACACCCGAGCTTACCGAAGAAGAATACACCGCGCCTGGCTATGAGCGGACCAGGTCCACCGGTGAGGGTAAATCGGTCACGGACTGGATACCTGAAGCCAAGGTCAAAGCGCGAAACGTGGTCTTTCCTGGTGGCAGCCGAGTAACGGCCCTGTCGGCCAGCCCAGGCGCGGCCCGTGGCTTTGGCGGCAATATCCTTTTGGACGAATTTGCGTTTCACCAGGACCAAAGATTGATCTGGGCTGCGGCAATTCCGGTTGCGGCAAGAGGTGGGCACAAGGTCCGCGTGATCTCGACCCCCAACGGGAAAGGGAACAAGTTCCACCAGATCATGACGGATGCTGACAGCGAGTTTTCGCGTCACATTGTCGATCTGCCTACCGCCGTTGCCCAAGGTCTCGACATCGATGTCGAACAAATGCGGCGTGTGGTTGGGGACGACGAGATTTTCAATCAAGAGTTCATGCTACTCTTCATTGAAGAAGGTTCGGCCTGGCTGCCGTTTGACCTGGTGGTCGCCTGCGAAGACCCCAAGGCTGGCATTCCGCTGCGCTACTCTAACGGTCTCACCTACGTGGGCGTGGACATCGCAACGCGCAATGACCTCTTTGTCATTTGGGTGATGGAACTGGAAGATGGCCGCCTGATCACGCGGGAGGTGATCGCGGAACGCAAGCTGAAGTTTTCCGAACAAGACAGACTTTTGGATAGCGTGATGACACGTTATCGCGTGGCACGAGTGGTCATGGACCAGACGGGCATGGGCGAAAAGCCTGTGGAGGACGCAAAGCGCCGCTACGGCGAAGAGCGGGTCCAGGGCATCCAATTCAGCGTCCAATCCAAGTTGCACTTGGCCACCGGCCTGAAGGACACGATGCAACGGCGCGGGGCGCTCATTCCCGCAAATGACCGGCTGCTGAGAGCCGATCTGCACGCAATCAAAAGCGTCACCGGTGCCACGGGCATTCGCCGACTGGTGGCCAACGGCGAAACCGACGGTCATGCCGACCGCTTTTGGGCACTCGCCATGGCTGTTGAAGCGGCCTCCGTCGAATATCAGCCCGTTCTCTATATCCCAGTGCGCCCTGGCCTGGATCAAAACGGGCTGATCACCAGCGGAGCAATTGCACGGCCCATCAAAACCACCGCCGGGTTTGGCACAAAGCGAGGGGTTTGGGGATGACACAACCTGAAGGCACTGCAACCGTTCGATTTGTATACACGAACTATCGCGGAGAGGTCTGGGTCAGGACAGTCACGCCTATCGCGATTCGCTTTGGAAGCACCGAGTGGCATCCCACAGACCAATGGCTGATGCGCGCCTACGATCACGACAAACGCGCAGAACGTGAATTCGCGCTGTTGGATTGCGGTTTCGTCGGACGCGAAGGGGACACATCCGATGGCCTTGCTTGACCAACACGGGCGTCCGATCCGGCGGCAGGAGCTGAAGCGCACCATCGCGACCACGTCCATGGTCAGCGTGCGCCAGCCATTCCCCGAGAGCATCGCATCAGGGCTCACGCCTGAGCGCATGGGCGCGGTATTCCGCGATGCGAACCAGGGCAACCTGCGGGAATACGCGCTCTTGGCGGACGAGATGGAGGAATACGATCCCCATTATGCCGCCGTGCTGGGGACCCGGAAACGTGCGGTCAGTGGTGTCGAGGCGACCGTGGAGCCCGCGTCGGACAGCGCACATGACAAGAAACTGGCGGAGCTGATCCGCACCCAGGTCACCGAGGCCCCAGCGTTCGCGCAACTGGTCGAGGACATGCTAGACGCGCTTGGCAAAGGCTATTCAGTGGTGGAGCTGGATTGGGCCACCACGGCGGACAGTTGGTCCGTGACCGGTTGGCAGCATGTGCCCGCCCACCACATCACGCTTGACCAAGACACGGGCCGCGAGTTGCGACTGGTGGACGAGGCCGACCCGGTGAACGGGATCGCGCTGGCCCCCGGCAAATTCGTTGTCCACTGCCCGCACCTGAAATCCGGCCCGGTCCAGCGGGGCGGCTTGGCGCGGCTGGTGGCGTTTTCTTGGATCTGCAAACAGTACAGCATCAAGGACTGGATGGCGTTCGTCGAGGTCTACGGCCAACCGCTGCGTGTGGGCAAATATGACCAAAGCGCCACCCAGGACGATGTGAACGCTCTGTTCACAGCGGTCGCCAATATCGGCAGCGATGCAGGCGCGGTCATCCCAAAATCCACGATGATCGAGTTCATTGAGACCAGCGGGTCACGGTCTCAGGCGGTGTTCGAAAACCTCGCCCGATATCTGGACGAACAGATATCCAAGGGTGTGCTGGGCCAGACCATGACCAGTGATGATGGGTCATCGCAGGCCCAAGCCAATGTGCACAATGAGGTCCGCCACGACATTGCCAATGCCGACGCCAAGCAGGTGGCCGCGACCCTCAATGGCCAGTTGGTCCGCCCCATCATCGATCTGAACCACGGGCCGCAGAACGACTATCCGCTAATCAAGATTGAGATCGAGGAAGCCGAAGACGTTGCCATGATCCTGGAGGCCACCGGCAACCTGGTGGCCCATGGTCTACGCGTGAAACAATCCGAAGTCCGCGCCCGGATGGGTTACACTGATCCTGACCCCGACGATGACATTCTGGGAACCTGGGCCAAGGTCAGCGACCAAACCATGGCGTCCGCTGTGGCCGCGGCGCTTGCGGATCGCGACGACATCGAGGAGCTGCGCGATGACATGTTGGGCGGATGGCAACCGGTCATGGACGATATGCTGCGCCCGGTGCGCGAAGCCATCGAAGGCGCGGCCTCGTTTAACGATGCTTTAACGCAGCTTTCACAGATCGATAATTTGAACACCGGCTTGGTGATTGATGAGCTGGTGCGCGGCATGTTCAAGGCCCGCGCCGCTGGCGATGACAACGATGGCTGAGTGGTGCAAGTCGCCTACGGGGGGGAGCCTGCAGGCGCGGATCGAGGAACACTTGGCGGTGGTGGTGTTCCACGAATGGTTCGGTGTCTACACCGTCAGCGTGTACCGGCCCATCGGGGACGGTGGTCTGAAACTCGCTGACCATGATGACACCAGGATTTACCGCACCGATGACGTGGCCGAGGCCAAGCGCGAAGCCGAACGGCGGGTGGCCGACCTGGTGGCCATCGCGTGACCGACCGTCCTGGATATTCGTTTGACCCTGGCCCGCCCGAAGACGCGTCACGGTTTTTACGCAACAAGGGCATGAAGCCTGCGTTTTCCTGGGCCGATGTGGAACCCGAAGAACACGCCGTCGCGTTCACCGTGGCCAAGGCCATGCAGGCCGACGTGCTCACATCGATCCGCGAGGCGGTGCAAAGGGCCTTGGATGAGGGCCAGACCTTTGAGACGTTCAAGCGCGATCTGACGCCCACGCTGCAGAGGCTGGGGTGGTGGGGCGAAACCACCATGGTCGACCTGAAATCGCGCGACCCGCGCGAGGTGCAGCTGGGCTCGCCTCGGCGGCTGCGTACCATCTATGATGCCAACCTGCGATCCGCGCGGGCCGCAGGCCAGTGGGAGCGCATCCAACGCACAAAGGACGTGCGCCCCTACCTGGTCTATGAGCTGGGGCCGTCTGAGCGCCGCCGTCCGCACCATGTGGACAAGCAGGGCTTGGTGTTATCCGTGGATGACACGTTCTGGCTTGTCTGGATGCCGCCCAACGGCTGGGGCTGCAAATGCCGCGTCCGCCAAATAGGCCGCGCGGAGGCCGAGCGCCTTGGCATTCGCGAAGCACCCAACGTGGAGATGCGACCGTTCAAGAATTTCCGCACCGGCGAAGTGCGCCAGGTGCCCCAAGGGATCGATCCAGGCTGGGACACCAACCCCGGTGCCCTGCGCATGCGCCGGATGTCAGACATGCTGGCGGAGAAGCTGACAGCCGCCCATCCCCAAGTGGCCCGCGTGATCGCGCGTGACCTGGCCTCAAGCTGGCGCATGGCCCGCCTGCAGTCTGGGGACGCAACGGGTAAACTTACGCTGACAGCTGTTCCGCGGGAATTGTCCGAACGCTTGGGCACCACAGCGGGCAGCGTTGGGATCAATGAAACCTATGCGCGCAAGATAGCCCAGCGATCCATTGACGGCCCGCTGTTGGCTCAACTCTTGGATCAAATTTGGCAAGGCGGAAAGCTGGCATTGGAAACGTCGGGACAAAGCCGAAAACTCCATGTGTTCGCAAAAGCCGACAGACGCACGTTTCGGGTGATCATAAAGGTGCTGGGAACAGAAATGTGGCTGGTCAGCGCCTATCGTGTTGACACGGGCTCGGACCCACAAGGGGAAGCTCGACGCCGAGCTTTTCTTTCTCGACCAGGTGTAGAGGATTTGGAATGAGCCCGCTGGGTCGAGGCCCCCAGTACGTGGACTTCCACGGCACTCTAATTGCCCAGGCTCGGTGCCATTCTAGCCTTGAACTGTCCTCGGTGCAACGGCTGGTCGCCACTGGCCCGTGACCCGCGCCCCAGACTTCGCCGTTAAAAGGTACTTAAAAGGGTCTGTGTGGCCGCTGGCGAATTTTCCGTGTCAGTGGGCGCGGGAAACACAACGGCGCTCAGCGGGCCGCTCATTGAGTGAAAAAAACGCGCCCACTGACTGAAAACCTTCAGATACCGGCGGGCGCGCGCGCGGGGCAATTAGGTCCCATGGATACGCAATCCGCATACGCCGCTTTTGCCCACGACCTGGCCGCCTCTGGTGAGGTGCCCGAGTGGGTGCAGATGTTCCCCAAGGGGCCGCAGCTCAATGCGGTGGATGAGCGGCGCTGGAAGCTGTCGAACCCCGACGCTCTGATCGCGGATTTCGTGTCCGCGGGTCGCGATCTGCCCTTGGATTATGAACACGCCACCGAAGACCCCAAGCGTCCCTTGGAGCGCCAGGGCGTGGCGGGGTGGATCACCGGTTTAGAGAACCGCGACGGTGAAGTTTGGGCCAAGATCAGATGGTCCGACATAGGCCGCGAGGATGTGGCCGGTGCCCGCTATCGGTTCGTTTCGCCGTCATTCCTGTATCGCAAAGCGAGCAAGGAAATTTTCAAGCTGACCAGCGCGGGGCTCGTCCAAAAGCCTGCCCTGACAATGGCGGCCATCGCATCTGACCAAGGAGGTCCAACCATGGACGAAGACATCCGAGTGGCCCTCGGGTTGGCGGAGGCTGCCGATACCACGGCAGCGGTGACCGCTATCACAGAGCTGAAGGCGCAAGCCAGCGCCGCGCCTGACGTCAATCAATGGGTTCCCAGGGCTGATCTGGTGGCGGCCCAAGCGCGGATCGCGGAGTTCGAAGATCAGGCCAAAGCGGCGACAGCCGCCGCGCTTGATGCCGCTGTGGACACTGCCGTGTCCGACGGGAAAATCCCGCCCGCCTCGAAGGACTTTTGGCGCACCCAAGCCGAGGCCGTCGGTCTGGAAGACTTCCAGGCCATGTGCGCGCAGATGCCAGTGGTTCTGCCAGCATCAATGCGCCGCGATGAAAGCGCAACGGCTGGTGCGGTTCTTGACGCCACCGAAGCCAAGGTCGCCCGAGCCTTTGGTCTGACACCGGCCCAATTCCGTGGGGAGGACAAAGCATGAGCATTGTATCAAACACACAACTAACTGCGCTTCGCACGGGCATGCAGGCTAGCTTTGACCAAACCTACGCTAAGTATGAACCGAAGTCGTTCCACGGCGATGTCGCAACGGAAATCATCTCCGACGACGCTATGGAAACCTACGGTTGGCTTTCCGACTTCCCCGACATGATCGAGTGGGTGGGCCCACGTACCGTCAAGTCGATGAAGGAGAACGTCTACCAAATTCCCAATAAGGATTGGGAGTCCACGGTATCTGTCCAGCGTCCGACGATCATGGACGATAAGTTTGGGACGTTGACGCCCCGCATCCGTCACATGGCGCAAGCGGCGGCGCAACATCCTGAAACACTCATCGCCAACATTATGCGGCAAGGTCATGCGCTGCTTTGCTATGATGGCCAGAACTATTTCGACACCGATCACCCGGTATTCCCAAATGTCGATGGCACCGGAGTCGCGCTCACGCAGTCGAACTATTTCGAAGGAACGGGGCCTGCTTGGTATCTCTTGAGCACGAGTATGCCGCTCAAACCGTTCATTTTCCAACGGCGCATGAAGCCCGAATTTGAGCAATTGACGGCCACCAGTGGCGGTGGCCCTGCCTTCTTCGACAACGCTTACCACTTCGGCATCTACGCACGGCACAATGTGGGCTTTGGGTTCTGGCAATGTGCAATCAAGTCGACCGAAGCACTCACCACGGAAAACCTGGAAAAGGCCGAAAAGGCCATGATGGAATTCCAAAAGGACGGACTAAACCCCATGGGGATCATGCCCGATCTGTTGGTCGTTCCGCCAGCCTTGAAAGCCGCGGGTCGCCGTCTGGTTCAAACACGAACCGAGAGCGGTGGTGGCGACAACCCACTTTATGATGCCTTCAAACTCTTGACCGTGCCTTGGTTGGCACAAGTGGGAGCCTGATCATGCGAATTCATGTGAGATCGACCCAGCCCGATGGGCATTACCGCGCCGGGTGCAAGATCACGTCCAAGGGTCTGACGTTGACCGTCTATCCCAAGGGCGAAGTCGAGCCCGGCGGGATCAACGAGGCCGAACTCGCGCAGATGCAGCGCGACCCGCGGTTGGTGGTGACGGACCTGCCCGAGGGCACGGAGCCGCCGGTGGCATCCGAAGACGCGCTCAAAGATCGCGTGAAAGACGTCATCGAAAACCACCTAGGGCCAGCGGATTTCCAATCGAACGGGAAGCCAAAGACCGGGGCGATCAAGGAAGCTCTGCCAGAGGACGCCGCGCAGATCACCACGGCCCTGCGCGATGAGGTCTGGGACGAGCTGTTGGCCGCCGCTGGAACCGCCGCGCCCCAGGCCCCACCAGAGACGTAATTCCAGAGGGGAGAACGCGGGCGGCGTCTGATCTCAGTCGCCCGCGGGAGCCAAACCGCCGTGTGCCCGGTGGGGAGGTCAAGGAGTGCCGCATCGCGCGGCTGAACCCATACCGCGTGAAGCGCGCGGGAGGCACCGCGCTGGTAGCGCAAGTGGTCGACCTGGGCATGTCACAAAACTGCCCACGAACTTTGCACCCAAGCGGAGACGCCTGTGACCTACGCCACCCAATCTGACATCGAGACAGCGTACGGGCCGCGATTGCTGCCGGTGATCGCGGATCGCGATGGGGATGGCGTGGTGGATGCGGATGCGGTGGCGGGCGCGTTGGCGGATGCCAGCGATGAGGCGGACACGTACCTGGCGATGGTCCATACGGTTCCGTTGACCACGGTGCCGGGCAATCTGCGCCGGATCGTGGTGGATATCGCGGTCTACCGCCTTGCGGGTAGCGCGGAGGTTCTGACCGAGGAACACCGCCGCCGCTACGATGATGCCGTCGACTTGCTCAAGCGCATCGCCGAAGGGAAAGCCAAACTGCCGGTGAGTGCTGACAGCGACGGTGACGGCGATCTGACCGATGAGCTGGGCGGTGGGTCGCCCCGACCTGTGGTGGTCACGGGCAATGAGCGTCTGTTCACGCGTCAAACGTTGAGGGGCCTCTAATGGCTGGTGTCTCGTTCGAAGTCGACGCGCCAGAGCTAGCAACCGCGTTGCAGCGTTTGGGCGTCCTACCTTATTTGGTGCGCGACCATGCTTTGGAACTCCACGAGCGCGGTGCCAAAGTGGCAGAGGACGCAGCCCGGCGGCGCATCCAGCATGACAAGCAGTCCCCCGATGGCGAGCCTTGGGCGTTGTGGGCCGCTGGCCGAGGCCAGGACGTGCGCCCTGGCCAGACGCTGTTGTCTGACAGCGGCGATTTGCTTGATAACCTGACGAGCCACGCCACGCGCACGAGCGCCACCGTTGGCAACAACTTGGTTTATGCGAGAATTCATCAATTCGGTGGGGACACGTCCCAGGGACACCCCGCCATTCCCGCCCGTCCATACCTAGGGCTCTCCGATGGCGACCGAGAAGAGCTGACACAGGCCCTCATGGACTACCTGGAGCAGGTCCTATGAGTGCGCTCGGGGAGTTGATCACCGCGGTTTTGACCCAAGTGCGGATCGATCTGCCCGACCTGCCGACGTTGCGGGAAATGGAGGGCCGGTTTGACGATGGCGAGTTGAAGCGCACCTCCATGCGCTATCCGGCGATCATGGTCAGCCGTTTAGGCTGTCGCCAGATGGACGCCACGCCCAGCCAGCTCGGTCAAGGCGTCTACGACGTGACCATGGGGGCCTTTGTGCTCACCAAGGACGATGGCCAGACAAAGGCCGAGGCCCACCAACTGGCCCTAGTGGACTATCTGTTGCGGAAACTGCCCGAACAGACCTGGGAGCGTGATTTTTTCGATCCAGCCCACCAGGTGGAAGAACGCCCCATTGTCACCGCAGCCACGCGCGCAAAACAGGTGCTGGCCACCGCCGTGACTTGGCGACAGCCGGTCATGTTGGCCCCCTTCACGCCTGACGACGCGCGGTTGATCCAGGTGATTTTCGACAGTGCGCGCGAGCCGGATGCGGACGTGATGGTGGGAGAGGCCCCATGAGTGCCTTTCCATCAGACGTGGATCGCCGGATCGAGGCGCTCGTGAACGTGGGAACTGTGATTGCGGTGGACCAGGACGCGGCGACTGTGCGCGTTCAAGTCGGTGCGGTGACCACACCGCACATCCCCGTGGCCCAAGTGAGCGCCGGTGCCATGCAATTCTGGTTCATGCCGTCCGTGGGTGAACAGGTGGGCGTGTTGGCCCCAGGCGGGGATTTTGCGCGCGCCATGGTGGTGGGTTCATTTTACGCCGGCAACCAACCATCCAACAATCGCGCCGAGCCTTACATCAACCTCGCCGGTGGGCGCATGGTGATCGACGGTGATCTGATTGTGACTGGCAAGGTCGTGTTCCAGGACACGCTGTCCGTCGCGGGCCAGACCACCTGTGACGCGGATGTGGTGGCTTCCGGTGTCAGCCTAAAAACCCATCGCCATGGCGGTGTCCGCTCGGGCAGTGCTCAGACCGGAGAGCCAGCATGACCGGTCTGTCCCGCACAAGCTTTGATCCGATCACAGACGACGCGCACTTGGAGCAATCCATCGGCGATATTCTCAGCACGCCCCTGGGCACACGGGTTTTGAACCGTGGCTATGGGTCGAACCTGCCCAACCGGCTCGATGCGCCCATGAACGGCGAGACCATCATCGACATCGTGATGGACACCGCCGAGGCTCTGGCCGCTTGGGAACCGCGGTTCATGTTGGAACGGGTTGAGGTGACGGACGCAATCGCTGGCCGTTTTGAATTGCTGTTGTCGGGCCAGACCGATCACGGGGCCATCCAGGTCGCGGCGCAAGTGGGGGCTGCCCCATGACTGCGTTCACCGCCATCGACCTGTCCCGTGTGCCACCGCCTGATGTGGTGGAAGTCTTGGACCCTGCCGCCATTGTGGACGAGCTGAAGGCTGCGGTGGTGGCCGCGGTCCCAGAACTGGCCCCCAAGCTGACACTGGCCAGCGACCCGCTGGTCAAGGTGATTGAGGCTTTTGCGTGGCGCGAGCTGCTATTGCGGAACCATGTGAACAACGCGGTTCGGGCGGTGAACTTGGCCACGTCCACCGGCCACGATCTGGACAACCTGGCCGCACTGATGGGCGTGGTCCGGTTGGTGCTCGATCCCGGCGATGAGGACGCCAGTCCTGCTATTCCGCCGACCTTAGAAACTGACGGTGACCTGCGCCGCCGGGTCCAGTTGGCCCCAGAGGGAGCCACCGCTGCGGGGACCGTGGGCAGCTACACCTTCCATGCCTTGGCCGCGCACCCGGATGTGGCCGATGCCACAGCCACCAACCTGGCGCCAGGCATGTTGACCACGATTGTGACGGTCCTGTCTCGCCAAGGCGACGGCACGCCTGATCCCACGACACTGGCTGCAATTGAGACGGCCATGGAGCCGTTCCGACCTTTGGGGGTGACGCTCACCATTGCGGCCCCAACGGTGCTTTCCTTTGCAATTGACGCCACGTTGACCTTCTTCACCGGCCCGGATGCGACCGTGATCCAGGCCGCAGCCGAGGAGCGATTGACCACCTACCTGACGACCCACCGCCGCTTGGGTCGGGACATCACCCGTGCGGGCATTTTTGGGTCCCTGATGGTGGAAGGCGTGCAGAATGTGGGCCTCACAAGCCCCGCTGCCGATGTGGTTTGCGCTCCGACCGACGTCGCCCATTGCACTGGTGTCACCATCACCTACGGCGGACGCGATGACTGATCTGTTGCCCCCAAATGCCACGCCAGTTGAACAGGCCCTGGCCGCCGCCACCGCGCGGATCGACGCGATCCCGGTGCCAGTGCGTCAGATGTGGGACCCAATGACCTGCCCGGCCTCCATCCTGCCCTGGCTGGCCTGGACCTGGAACGTGGAAGAATGGGACGAGCTGTGGCCCGAGGACCGCAAGCGCGCGGTGATCGCGGCCCAGGTGGACATCCATCGCATGAAGGGCACCAAGGGCTCGATCATCCGGGCCTTGGAGGTCATGGGTTATGGCCGTTCGCAGGTGATCGAGCGCGATGCGGCCCATGTGTTTGACGGTACCCTAACGTTTGACGGCACCGAGACCTACCGCGCGGCCCACGAGGTCGACGAATATCGTGTGGTGGCCGAGCGCCCCATGACCGTGGCGCAGTCGCAGCGGCTGCGCAGCATTCTGGGTCGGATCGCACCCGCGCACATGCACCTGCGCGCAATCGATTTCACCGAAGTCGCCCACACCTACGACGGCACCATCACCTTCGACGGTTCCAACAATTTTGGAGTTGCCTAATGGCGGACCTTCCCGAACAGGCCATCTGGCATGATGGGATTTATCAGATAGAGCAAACCGACCCGGTGCTGGGCGGTGTGCCAGTCAAGGTCACCCATGCTGGTGTGGTAAATATCCCAAATTTGGAACTGGCCGACCGAACGCGGTTTCTGAAGGAAGGGCTGGACGCACTCAGCGCAAATGCTCCACGGCTCACGGATTTTGGCAATGATCTGCTGGCCACGGGATATCAGAGGCTGCCCGGTGGATTGATCATCCAGTGGGGGGAGGTGGCGTTCGCCAACACCACAAACGACGGAAACTTCACCGTTACGCTGCCCGTGGCCTACCCCAACGCGCACCTGCAGGTGATCGTTGGGCACACCTTTGGCTACATCGGCGGCGGTGGCCAAACCGAAGGTATCGCGATCAACCAGCGGACACTTTCGACATTCGTTTTTTCCAACCATTGGTCGGGGTCCGTCGATGACACGGCCCGCTACATTTCGCTGGGGTTTTAGATGCTGTTTTCACCCGGTTCCGGCGGGTTTTATGACCGCGCCATCCACACCGAAATCCCTGCTGACGCGGTGGAGGTGCCGTCCCACACCTATCACACCTTGCTCCAAGCCCAGACCAAAGGCGCACAGATTGTCTGGGATGAGGTCAGCCAGATGCCTGTGGCCCGGCTGCCTGTGGCCGATGTGGCTTCGCTTTTGACCTTGGCGCGGCAACAGATAGACCGGCTCCATGCCCAAGCGTTGGAGCGCGCCGCCGGTGGGGCCACGCCCCAAGAGCAAGCCACTTGGGTGCTGAAGGCCAATGCCGCACGCAACCTTCTGGACGGAATTGCAAGCGCAGATGAAACCGCATTGCTGAAGCGTGAGGCTGGCGGGCGCGACGTTCGAGCAGCGGAGTTGGCTCGTGTGATTTTCGCAAAACACCAGGATTTCCTGAGCGCGGTCGCTGAAGCGTCCGCAGCGCGGGCCGTGGCCAAGCGAGCGCTCGCTCACCTGTCCAAAAATATCTCAGAAACCGCCGCCCGCGCGGCGATCACATCTGCACTGACCGAAATGGCGAACAGCCTCGACCTGGCACCGCCGAGCATGGGGGACAAAGCATGACCACAGCATTTTTGCACGGCGTTCAAGTTGTCGAGATCGACACTGGTGTGCGTCCAATCCAGACCGGGCGATCAAGCGTCATCGGCCTTGTGGGCACCGCGCCGGATGCTGCCACCGGAAGCCGCGCCAGTCTGATAGTGTCCACGCCCGGCGAGAACACAGGCATCCAATACACCGCCCTGTCCACAGGCACCGAGGGCAACGCCATCTCGGTCCATTACAGCGACCCTGGGACAAACTCAGCGCAACTGCAGATCACGGTCCAATCCAAAGCGATCAAAGTGTCACTGGCCACCGATGCCACGGGGGTGATCATCACAACTGCGGGGCAGCTGGTGGATGCGCTCAATGGCAATCCAAACATTGGACAGATTGTAGAGGTGGAACTGAGCCAGGGCAGCGATGGGACCGGTGTGCTGGGACCAATGCGTGGGCCACAGACCTTGTTTGGTGGAGAGAATGATCCGTTTCCCTTGAACACGCCCGTACTTGTGGCCGGAAACCAACTGCAAGCCGCCAAGCTCGACGCGTTCGGCAATGGTGCGGGCACGCTCCCTGCAGCGATGCGGGGAATTTTTGACCAGCACGGGGCGGCAATTGTCGTGGTGCGTGTGGCCGAGAATGTGGACGCATCGGACCTGGAGCGCCTGGCCAACCTATCGCTCGATCACCAGGAACAACCGTTTGCCAGGATCAATCAAACGCAGATCACGCGCGACGATAGCGTCGCGATGGCAGCCGCGTTCCGCAACCTGGATGGATCGCTGGGTGGCCGCATCTTTGCGCTCGGTGGCGTGAACAAAGGGGCCTACGTGGGCTTCCGGGCCAACGGTGATCTGATTTTCCGTTGTGTGGACGGCAGCACGGATATCAGCCGATCCGCATATCTCTTGGTGCCCGCCGCATCTGCCCCATCGGGGTCTGGCACGCTGATCTGGGAATTCGCCAAAGATGTCGAAACCGAGAACTTCTCAGTGCGGGCCTGGTGGGAACCTTTGGGGGGAGAGTTTGCCGAGCTGAACGGCACCACCAACACGGTGCAGAGCAATACGTGGTCGGGAACCACATCCGGCGGCTACATGGTGCCCGAAACAGACCAAGCCGTGCGCGACGAGGTCAACGACCGCGTGCCCGCCGGTGAGGCCATCTCGCCCCTGCGGTTCTATTTCCGTCAGACCATCCCGGTGGGGATCAATCCAGCGGATGCCGCGGGCTTGCCGGAGTTGGACGCCGAGACCATCGCAAATGTCATCGGCGGGTTGGATGAGAACACGGACAAACGCACCGGCATTCAGGCTTTGCGGGATGCCGAGGCCGAAGCCAAGCTCACTCCAAAGGTTCTGATCGCTCCGCAATTCTCGCAAAACGCAGCCGTGGCCCAAGCACTCTTGAGCGTGGCCGATGAGCTGCGTGCGGTGGCCATCATCGACGGGCCTGACGCCACTGTGAAGCAAGCCATCGACACAGCCACCGAGTTGACGCACAAGCGTGCGTTTATGGTGGATTACTGGCCACGGGTTTTTGATCCCACAAGGGCCGAAGAGGTCACCGAGCCGCCCTCGGCACGCGTCGCCGGTCTGATTTCCAAAGTCGACGCCGAGAAGGGGTTTCACTGGTCGCCGTCTAACCAAGTCATCAATGGTGTCCTGGGCACATCCCGCCCCTGCGATTTCAGCCTGCAGAACCGAAACACAACGGGTCAGATTTTGAACGAGGCGGGTGTGGCCGTGATTGCCAATGTCAATGGCTGGCGGCTCATGGGCAACCGCACCACGTCCATTGATCCGCTCTGGGTCTATCTACCCGTGCGGCGCACCGCAGACATGATCTATGAGGCCATCGAGCAAGGCCACCAATGGGCCCTGGACCGTCCGTTTTCGGCCCAGCTCATCCGCGACCTGCGCGACGGCGTCGCCACCTATCTGCGCCAGCTTCAAGCGCGCGGCGTTATTCTGGGCGGGAATGTTTGGATCAATTCCGAATTCAACACCGCTGCAGACCTGCAAGCTGGGCGGCTGACCATCGGGTTCGACTTTGAACCGCCCGCGCCCGCTGAGCATCTGATTTTCCGCGCCGAACGCAACGGCACTTACTACGACGAACTGATCCGCCAAGTGGCTGCGGTCTAAGGAGGACGACATGGCGTTTCCACGCACTATTCGAAACTACAACGCGTTCCTCGGGGGCACCAGTTTCATGGGCCTGATAACCGAAGGCCAACTGCCCCAACTGCAACTGCAGACCGAGGACTATCGCGGGGCGGGCATGGATGCCTCGGTGGCCATCGACATGGGCATGCAGGCCATGACCGCCTCGGCCACATTCGCCGAGTGGAACAACACGCTGATGACGCTGATTGGCACCCATGAAAGCTTGGTCCTACGTCCCGCAGCCGCAGCTCAGGTGGACAACCAGGATGTGGACGCCATGGTGTTCACCATCACGGGCCTCTGGACCCAGTTGAACCCCGATGTGCTGCGCGGCGGGCAAGCGGCCAACATCCAGCTCACCTGTGGCGTTCATTATTACCACGGCGAACAGAACGGCACCGAGCTGTGGGATATCGATATCGAAAACGGAATTCGCAAGATCGGCGGCACGGACCAGCTGGCCGCGATCCGCGCAGCGATGGGGCTTTGATCCATGAACCACGTCACACTGGCCACACCAATCACACGCGGCGAAACCACCATCGCCGAGGTCGCTGTCCGCGAGCCCAAAGCGGGGGAGATGCGTGGCCTCAACCAGTCGGAGGTCTACTCCATGAAGACCGACACCATGATCAAGCTCCTGCCTCGGATCACTGAACCGGCTCTGACCCCTGACGAATTGGCCGATATGCCGATGTCGGACTTTGGCAACCTAAGCCTGACGGTCGTGAAATTCCTGGGAAACGCACGCGGGCTGGAGATGCCCATACACGAGACCTGAGGCTCCCTGACCAGATTGAGGACGCCATGGCCAACATCGCTTCGGTGTTCCACTGGCCGCTGTCAGAAATGGACGCGATGACGCTCACTGAATTGGCCGACTGGCACGCCCGCGCCATGGCCCGCGTCCCAGGGCAAAACGAAAGCGCACGATGACTGACCTCAATGTCCAGATGATCCTGCGACTGGTGGACCGGGTGACCAAACCGGCCCAGGGCGTCATGCGCACCATGGAACGGGTCCAGAACGCCATCGGCGAAGGCGGCAACGCGGCGATGCGGGTGAGTGAGCGCCTGGACCGCGCTGTGGGCACCCAAGCGCGGATCGCGCAGTCCCAGGCCCTGCAGGTGGCCGGGATCGGCGCAAGCTTAGCTGCCTCACTCAAACCAGCGATTGATTTTGAGCAGGCCATGGCGGGCGTCAAAAAGGTCATCGGTTTTGACGATGATGGCGCTTATGCGAAACTTGGGCGCGATATTCAGGAGATGACCACGAGGCTACCGTTTGCTGCCGAGGGTTTGACTGACATTGTGGCTGCCGCTGGTCGAGCGGGTCTCATTAACGACGCTTTGCCGGACGATGAGAAAATTGCGCAACTGACCCAGTTCGCGGAAATAGCAGCGAAAATGGGAACCGCGTTCGAGATATCCGCGAATGATGCCGGTGAAGCCCTCGCTCGCTGGCAACAAATATTGGGCATGACGCAAGACGAAAGTGTGCAATACGCCGACGCGCTTAACTTTCTTGCGAACTCGATGACGACCACCGAAAGGGAGTTGGTCGAAATTACTCAACGTGTCGGGTCTTTGGGCGAACTTGCCGGACTTAGCAATCTAGACTTCTTAGCCTTGGCGGCATCATTGAGCGCCGCCGGGGCTCCGGCGGAAATAGCGTCTACCGCGCTGAAAAACATGACCAACGCCTTAACACGCGGCGAGAGCGCAACCGAAAGACAAAGTGAAGTTTTGGGCCAGTTGGGCATGGACGCTGTCGAGCTTGCCGAACGAATGCAAGTCGATGCCAAAGGCTCCATTTTAGAGGTACTCGACGCGCTTGCCGAGCTACCCGCCGCAAAGCGGAACGCCGCACTCGGTGACCTGTTTGGCGAGGAAGCTAAATCTGCCATCGGGCCGCTCCTGACAAACATCGACGGGTTGCGCCAGGCATTTGAGAACGTCAGCGCGTCAGAGAACTATGCC
>JBCDFD010000056.1:0-16067 GCA_039178645.1 Pseudomonadota bacterium
ACAGGCGGCGGTCCAAGCCCCCAAACCGGTCTTGTCGTCACCGAGACTAGGCCGGGCTCCAGCCTTTTGGAAACTTACGGCACGGATGCGACTGGAAGTCTCGGCTTTTCCGACAGTTTTGATGCGACCATCAACGCCGAAAAAATGACGCTTGAGACATCGTTCAACGGCACAGCCCCAGTAGGCAGCCGCATACTCGGATTTGCGAGCTATTCCTTCGCGCGCTTTTACATCAGGAACAGATCGACGAGGTTCACCTATGACGTCGAACTGACCAGCACGCTCGACATTTCTTTGCAGGCCACATCAACCGCTGCCCCCTTTTCCACCTACCGCGTGAGCGCGGACTCCCGCGTAACCGTCATTCGTTTCGACGGGGTAACCGGCGAGGCCAACCAAGTACTCGGTGCAACGACGTTCTTTGACCAGGGTGCGGCACTGGATGTCACTGACACGGCCACTTACGATTTCGGACTAACTTTGCTCCCCGGCCAACAAGCGGAGATTTGGGTTGGTGCGACGGCTAGCGCGGATATCAATTTTGGACCGCCCGCAGAGGTGCCTTTGCCCTCGACCGCGTGGTTATTGGGCACCGCGTTTGTGATGGCGGGTTCAGCGCGACGTTGGCTTACTCGGGCGTGAGGTGGTCATTTTAGGCTATTTGGTTGTTAGTCTGCCGATCTCAACACCCGTGCCGGACGGGCCGCCAAGGGGCGCCACGCGAACCATAGGCCAGCCACAAGCGTGGCCGTAATGCCCCCTAGGATGATGGTCAGCGCGGATCCCCAAACCAAGCTGAAATCGCTTTCCATCACATAGGTGAGCACACCCCAACCGCCAGCGGCCCCGGCGGCCAGGGCCACCAGGCCCGCGGCTCCGCCCAGTAGAACCGAGCGCAAGGCAAAGCTGCCGAGAATGCGTCCTCGGCTCGCGCCTAACGTTTTTAACACCGCCGCTTCATAGACCCGCGCCCGTTCACCGGCCGCCGCAGCACCAATCAGCACGATGAAGCCCGTGAGCAAGGTTGCCCCCGCCCCCCAGGACGTGGCCGCTGCCAATCCACCAAGGATGCGCGCCACGTTGTCGATGGCGTCACGCACGCGGATGGCTGTGATGTTGGGATAGGCCGATGCCAGATCGCGCAAGATCTGCGCCTCAGACTGTTCGCTCGCGTACACCGTGGCGATGTGAGTGTGCGGCGCGCCCGCAAGGGCACTGGGGTTCATGGACAGGATGAAGCCGATCCCGGCATTGGAGAAATCCACCACGCGCAGGCTGGAAATCTCGGCGGCGATATCGCGGCCCAGGATATTGAGTGTGATGCGGTCGCCGATCCCGATGCCCATCTCCGCCGCCTCTTCCGCGGCAAAGCTCACCAGGGGCGGGCCAGAGTAGTCCTCGGGCCACCATTCCCCGTCCGCCATGTCCACATTGTCGGGCTTGGTCGCGGAATAGGTGATGCCCCGATCCCCTTGGATCACCCAATGGTCCCCGGCCACCTCTCGCGCCGGTTGGCCATTGATCTGAGTTATCACCCCCCGCAGCATCGGCGCGGTTTCCACTTGGCTGACCTGAGGGTCGTTCTCCAACCGGTCAAGGAAACCGGGAAGCTGATCGTTTTGAATATCGACGAAGAAGTAAGACGGCGCCACGTCCGGCAGGTCGGACTGGATGGCATTGCGCAAATTGCGGTCGATCTGGCCCACAGCGGCCAGCACGGTCAGACCAAGACCCAGTGACAGGATCACGGACGCGGCCTCTTCCCTTGGTCCTCCAATGGCCGCCAGAGCCCAACGCAGCGCGGGTCGCCCACGTCCCACACCTTTGCGCGCCGCATACCGAGCCGCCGCACGCAACGCCATGGACGCCAGCACCAGCACCGCCAATGCCCCGGCAATGCCCGCCGCCGACCACAGCGCCAAGGTCGGGATACCCGACAGCCATGCCGCCAGACCGACCAACGCAGCCGTCAGAGCCGCAATGACGACCAAGTATCGTGCACGGGGAAGAAACGCTCCGCCGCGTCCACCATCACGGAACAGTGTCGCGGCCCGCACATCTTCGGTCCGTGCCAGGGGCCACAACGCAAAAATCAATGCGGTGAGCGTGCCGTAGAACGCCGCCTCTGCCAAAGCCGCCCATTGTACGCTCAGCGCGATGGGAACCG
This sequence comes from Pseudomonadota bacterium, assembly GCA_039178645.1. Taxonomy (GTDB): domain Bacteria; phylum Pseudomonadota; class Alphaproteobacteria; order Rhodobacterales; family Rhodobacteraceae; genus Mangrovicoccus. Next base: position 2,168 of record JBCDFD010000056.1, read on the forward strand.
GCAAGCTTGCTTCAATGATTGGCGACAATGCCAAAGGCACCGCAGCGCCCAGGATCACGCCCGCCGTCACACCTATGGCCGTCAGCACAGCAATTTGGATCAGGTATGTGGCGAATATCGTGGATCGGTCCGCCCCTAAAGTCCGTAGCGTGGCAATGGTCGCGGTCTTTCCGCCCAGATAGGCCCGCACCGAGGCCGATATGCCGACACCGCCCACGGCGAGACCGGCCAACCCCACAAGCACCAAGAATGCCCCGATCCGTTCCACGAATTCCTGAACGCCGGGCGCACCGTTCCGCGCATCGGTCCAGCGCATGCCCGCGTTTCTAAACAAGCCCACCGCCTCGCGCCGCATGGTTTCCAGGTCGGTGCCATCAGGGAAATCCAACCGGTAGTGGCTCTCGAACAACGTTCCGGGCGTCAGCAATCCACTGTCGCGCAGGTCTTCGCGGAACACGATGGACCGCGGTCCCAAGGCGAACCCGGCACTGCTGGCATCGGGCTCATCGACCAAGACGGCCGAAAGCACAAAGTCCTTGGTGCCAAACCGGACGACCTCACCCACGTCCAGTCCCAGCCGGTCCACCAAGACCGAGTGAATGACGACGCCAGGGTACTGCGCGCTTCCCTTCAGGGCCTCGTGCAACGGCATGGGCGGGTCCAGCCCAACCTCACCTTCCAACGGATAGACCGTGTCCACCGCCTTCAGCTGGGTGAGCCCCCGTTCTTCCGCACCGTCGCGGGTCACAACCACCATCGACCGGAAGTCAGCAATCTCCGAAACCCGGTCGGCAGCCCCCCGCATCCAGGCGTACTCTTCTTCACTGGCAAAGCGGTAGGTGAACCGCATTTCAGCATCACCGCCGAGGATCACCGCGCCTTCACGCTCCAGCCCATCCTCGATAGAGGCGCGCACCGTGCCCACTGCGGCAATGGCCATGACGCCCAACGCCAAACACAGCAGGAATATGCGAAAGGCCCCGAGACCACCGCGCAACTCGCGCCGCGCAATGCGCCCCGCGTGGCCAAGGGTTGTGGCGATGCTCATTCCGCCGCCCGCAGCGCGGCCTCCTCGCTATCCACACGGCCATCGCGCAGCCGTACCACTCGGTCGCAGCGTTTGGCCAGTTCGGGCGCATGGGTCACCAACACCAGGGTGGCGCCATGCCGATCCCGCAAACCGAATAACAATTCCATGATCGCTTCGCCATTGCTGCCATCGAGGTTGCCCGTGGGCTCATCCGCCAACAGCAAGTCCGGACGAGGCGCAGCGGCGCGGGCCAACGCCACCCGTTGCTGTTCGCCCCCAGACATTTGCGACGGATAATGGTCGGCGCGGTGACCCAGCCCCACGGCCTGCAACTCCGCCGCCGCCCGGTCAAACGCATCGCGGTGACCGGCCAATTCCAACGGTGTCGCCACATTTTCCAGTGCCGTCATTGTGGGAATGAGATGGAAGCTTTGGAACACCACCCCCATATGGTCCCTACGAAACCGGGCCAGCTGGTCCTCATCCATGGCCGTGAGGTCCGCGCCCAGCGCCTTGACCTCGCCCCCCGTGGCCCGTTCCAGCCCGCCCATGAGCATCAGGAGCGATGACTTGCCCGACCCCGACGGCCCAATGAGCCCCAGCGTTTCGCCCCGTGTCACATCCATGGTGATGCCATGGAGGATATCCACAGGCCCGGCATTACCATCCAGCGTGAGCCGCGCATCGCGCAGCGAAAGAATTGGGTCAGCCATGGCGGGGCTCCTTCGGTCCATCAATGCTTTGCGATATGGCGCAGGGCGAGCCGTCCGCAAGGCGACCCTGGCCATTGGGTTAACCATCGCTGCCCTCCCAGCCGCCGCTGACGGGGTTGTGATCGCCGCCCTGGGCGACAGCCTGACCCAAGGATATGGCCTCCCGGTTGAAGACGGGCTGGTGCCGCAACTGCAAACATGGCTCGAGAAAAATGGCACGGAGGCCACGCTGATCAACGCTGGCGTGTCCGGCGACACCACAGCCGGTGGCCTGGCGCGCATCGGTTGGACGTTGGGTCCAGATGTGGACGCGTTGATGGTGGCACTGGGTGCCAACGACATCCTACGCGGCCTGGACCCGGCCCAGGCCAAGTCCAACCTGGATGGCATCCTCACCGAAGCCGCCACTCGCAACCTGCCAGTTCTTTTGATCGGGTTCAAAGCGCCCGGAAACTACGGCCCAAGCTACCAAGAAGCTTTCGACGGCATGTATCCAGCGCTGGCGGCAAAACACGGCGCATCCCTTGTGGACAGCTTTTTCGCGCCACTGCGAGCGGTGGACGATGGGTCGTTTGAGGCCCGCATCCGATACATGCAACCGGACGGCCTGCACCCGTCAAAGGATGGCGTCGCAGTGATTGTGGACCACCTCGGTCCCAGCGTTGCGGAGCTGGCACGGCAAATCACGGACTGAGCCCGCTGACCACGCCAGGGGACAGGAACCCTTGTTCCCTAAAAATTCCCCCTAGCTACAGGTCCATGTTGTTGCATGCGGACCAGCTTACCAAGTCTTACCCGGGCGATGCAGGCCCCGTAACTGTGCTCAAAGGCGTCTCGCTTTCCGTTGCCGCAGGCGAAACCTTGGCTCTGACGGGTGAATCCGGCAGCGGCAAAAGCACTTTGCTCACGCTACTTGCCGGTCTCGACACGCCCGACAGCGGCGACATCCGATTGAACGGCGAAAGCCTGACGGGCCTGCCCGATGCAAAACTCGCCGCCATCCGCCGCGACCGCGTGGGCCTGATCTTTCAACAGTTTAACTTGATCCCGTCGCTGAGCGTCGCCCAGAACATAGCCTTCCAAGCGCGGCTCTCGGGGCGAGAGGACGGCGCTTGGATCGACCACCTGACCAACACTCTGGGCCTGGGCGACCACACCGCCAAATACCCCGAAACTCTGTCGGGTGGCCAACAGCAACGGGTGGCGGTGGGGCGAACGCTGGCGTCAAAGCCAGACGTGATCCTCGCCGATGAGCCCACAGGCAATCTCGACGAAACCACCGGCGACACCGTGCTCTCCACCATGCTCGACCTGGTGGCTGAAAGCGGCGCGGCCCTTGTGATGGTCACCCATTCCACCCGCCTCGCCGCCAAACTGCAAACCCGTCTGCACTTGAGCCAAGGGCAACTGGCATGACCCCAGGCTTCATTGTTCCACAAAATACTCCGGGGGAGTTTGGAGCGACGCTCCAAACAGGGGCAGAGCCCCCAAACCAAGTCCCCTGGCACGGTCCCACGGCCAGAATTAGCTCTGCACACGAAGCTCAGCGCTCCCTTCCACCTGTTGCACCAATAGAGGGGTCTCAAAAACAAATAGGAAGGCCGCTTTGCCGTGGGCCTTGGTCAGTTGGACCAAACCACCAAGGCAGTCCGCGCCAAACACTCCGAGTGAATTTGCAACCCTGTCCCAAACACGACCCCAACCGCCGGACCACACTATCCGACGAGCTCATCTCACCATGACCAGAACCGCCCTCACAGCCCTACTGTCCCATTGGCGTCGGCACCTGGGCCAGGCGGCCACACTGATCCTGGGCCTCGCCCTGGCCACCGCGCTGTGGACAGGTGTGCAAGCAATCAATTCCGAAGCCCGCGCCAGCTACGACCGCGCCGCCACCGCGCTGCGCCAAAACGACCTGCCATTGCTGGTGCCAGCCGAAGGCGACCGCGTTGCGATAGCCGACTACGTGGTCCTCCGGCGCGCCGGTTGGGCCGTGGCCCCAGTGGTGGAGGGCGTGCTGCGAACCAATGCAGGTCGCGTGACCCTGGTGGGGCTAGACCCTCTGACCGCGCCCGCTCTCCCGATGCCCGTGGACGGCGTGCCCGCGGACGCGGGCACCGCTTTGTCTGACTTCCTCACTGGCGACGGGGAACTCAGGGGCCACCCAGAAACCATCGCCGCGCTCGCCGATGCCAATCTACCCCGCCGTTTGGTCCCAACAAACGATCTGTCGCCGGGAACCCTCGTGGCCGACATTGGCATCGCCTCAGAACTGCTCGGGTTCGACCAAGAAGTCTCGCGCCTCTTGATCCTTACCGAACCAACCGCGGACCGCCCGAGCATTTCGGACATCGCCCCAAACCTGACCAGAGCGCCCCCCCAAGAAGGCACCGACATCCGCGCACTCACGGGCAGCTTCCACCTCAACCTCACGGCCTTCGGGTTCCTCAGCTTCGCTGTGGGGCTCTTCATTGTCCACGGGGCCATCGGACTGGCCTTCGAACAAAGGCGGGGCATCATCCGCACCCTCCGGGCCCTCGGCGTGCCTCTGCGCACGCTGATCATACTCATGCTGGCCGAGTGCCTCGCCTTTGCGCTGGTTGCCGGTGCCGTCGGGGTCGCCCTGGGATACGCGCTCGCCGCCTTGCTGCTCCCGGACGTGGCCGCAACCCTGCGCGGTCTCTACGGCGCACCTGTGGGGGGCAGCCTCACCATCCGTCCCGAATGGTGGCTGGCCGGGTTCGCCATTGCCATTCTCGGGACCTTGCTGGCCGCCACTCAAAGCCTCTGGTCCCTTTCCCGCCTGTCCATACTGGCCCCGGCACGCCCCCGTGCCTGGGCCATGGCATCGGGTCAACAACAGCGCTGGCTCGCCATCGCCGGGTCTCTGATCCTGCTCGTCTCCGCGGGCACCACTTACGCGGGATCGGGTCTTGTGGCCGGCTTCACCGCTCTGGCCTGCCTACTGATAGGGGCCGCACTCGCCCTGCCCTGGCTCCTGGCACAAGCACTCACCTTCGCCAGCGCCCGAGCGAACAAACCGCTGTCACAGTGGTTCTGGGCCGACGCCCGCCAGCAGGTGCCGGGCCTTTCGCTCGCGCTCATGGCGCTCCTGCTTGCACTGTCGGCCAACATCGGCGTGGTGACCATGGTCGCCAGTTTCCGCGCCACCTTCGTGGGCTGGCTCGACCAGCGGCTCGCCTCTGAGGTCTATGTCAATTTCGGCACGGAAGAGACTACAGCCGCCGCCATACCCTGGCTCAGCGAACGCACCATCGCGATCCTGCCCGTGTCCAGCGTCGATACAACTCTGAACGGTCGCCCAGGTCTGACCTACGGCATGGCCGACCACGTCACCTACAGAGACAACTGGCCCCTCCTGGCTGGGTCACCATCGGTCTGGGACGACCTCGCTGCCGGGGACGGCGTGCTCATCAACGAACAGTGGCATTACCAAGACAGCCTCCGGGTTGGCGACTTGGTTCAAGTGGATGACCAATCCTGGCGCGTGCTGGGCATCTATTCGGACTACGGCAACCCAAGTCCCCAGGCGATCCTGGGCTACGAGACCTATGCGGCGACCTTCCCCGCCGCGAGCAACACCCGCTTTGCTCTGCGCACCGATTCAACCCAGGCCACCGCGCTCACCCGCGATCTGGTGGACAGATTCAACCTGCGCCCGGACCAAGTCACCGACCAGGAAAGCCTCAAAGCCGTCAGCCGCGAAATCTTCGAACGAACCTTCGTGGCCACCGATGCGCTCAACGTCCTGACATTGGCCGTCGCCGGGTTCGCCATGCTCACCAGCCTTTTGACGTTGCAAACCGTCCGTCTGCCCCAGGTGGCGCCGCTCTGGGCGCTCGGGATCACCCGCAAACGTTTGGCTGTACTCGATCTCAGCCGCGCCGCCATGCTGGCCCTGGCAACTGCAATCCTGGCCCTGCCCACAGGTCTTGCACTGGCCTGGCTCCTGTTGGCGAAAGTAAACGTGGAAGCCTTCGGATGGCGGCTACCCATGCAAGCTTTCCCACTGGATTGGCTGGCCCTGATCCTTGCCGCCGTGGCCGCCGCTCTGCTCGCCGCCGCGCTTCCCGCAAGGAAACTATCGCGCCTGCAACCAGCCGATTTACTGCGAGTGTTCGCCGATGCCCGATAGACGACACTTCGCCCGCCGCCGCGTTCTGGCAGCCCTCGCTGCCGGAGCCGCCTCGCCCGCCTTGTCCCAAGGCTTCGCGGGGATGGGGGCGGACGCAGACGGTTTCGCTTTGCCCTCTGCCAAACCCCGCTTTGACTTTCCCAAAGACCACGGCGCGCACCCAAACTACCGCATCGAATGGTGGTACGTCACCGCCAACCTGGAAACCGCAACCGGAGCCCTCTGCGGTATCCAATGGACCCTGTTCCGCACCGCCATGGAACCTCGCGAAACCAACGGGTGGCGGTCGCCACAAATATGGTTTGCCCACCTGGGCATGACCCGCGCCGGAGAACACCGGTTTGCCGAACGCTTCGCACGCGGGGGCATCGGCCAAGCCGGGGCCACACCTGACCCGTTCGAAGCCTGGATCGACAATTGGTCCATGGTCAGCCGCGCCGCACCCTCGCAAGACGCGTATAGTCATCTAAGCCTCACCGCCGACGGCGGCGACTATGGGTATGCCCTGGACCTCCAAGCAGATGGCCCGCTGGTTTTCCACGGGGAGAGCGGCTTTTCGGTCAAGCACCATGGCGGACAGGCCAGCTACTACTACTCGCAACCGTTCTACAAGGTCACAGGGACCTTGCGCTGGCCTGACGGGCCGGTTCAAGTCACGGGCCGCGCCTGGCTTGACCGCGAATGGTCATCGCAACCCTTGGGAGAAGAGCAAACCGGGTGGGACTGGTTTTCACTCCATTTCGACAGCGGCGAGAAAGCCATGGTGTTCCGTGTCCGTGACCGCGACGGCGGTGGGTTCTTCTCGGGAACATGGATTTTCCCGGATGGACGCACTGAAGTGATCAAAGATGGCGAGGTTACCCTGGCCGAGCGCGACTTCACCGATATAAACGGGCAACCGGTCCCTACCGCCTGGGACATTGCCGTGCCCTCCCGTGGGCTGTCGATCACGACCGAACCACTTTATCCCCGCGCCTGGATGGGCACCAACGTTTCCTATTGGGAGGGCCCGATCCGCATGGCAGGCAGCCACCCCGGCGTGGGCTACCTGGAAATGACGGGCTACGCATGACCGACTGGTGGCAGAGCCTGGACGGCACCCTGGACCAAGCCTGGACCCGCATGTCACGCGGCGTTGCCGACCGACGTTCACCTGCCCGTCATCCCGTTTTGGCCACAGCCGGATTAGACGGCGGCGGGGAGGCCCGCATCGTGGTGCTGCGCGGTGCGTCACGGGCCAAGGCCACACTGGAGGCCCACACTGACGCCGCCTCCGCCAAGGCCGCTGAGCTGGCCGCAAATCCCAAGGCCACGGTTTTGGTGTGGGACCAAAAGGCCAATTTCCAAATGCGCTGGAAAGTCCACGTGGACCTGATTTCCGCTGACGCGGTACGCTGGGCCAAGGTGCCTAGTACCGCGCGCCAGGTCTATGGCGGCTCACCAGAACCAGGAGGTGCGCTCGCCGACCCGGAGGACTTTCAAAAAGCCCCAGACCTAAACCGCTTCCTGGTGCTGCACTGCCAGGTCACCGCCCTGGAAACGCTCCACTTGGGCCAAGACCAGCACGGCCGCGCCCGTTTCACCGCCGATGACCAGTGGATCGGCCAGTGGGTCGCACCCTAAACGGACGTGCCTCAACTCATAGCCAACACACTCATACAAATCTCATTGTTCCAAAAATACTCCCGGGAGGGCTGCGCATGGCGCAGACCGGGGCGGAGCCCCACTCACCCGTCAAATGGCTCGATCAACTCAGGCCCAGACGCGCGATTGGAATTCACTGCCGTGTACACACGATGCGACACGAACCGCTCCTCGGGACCTGGCACCATCAGCACCGCTGCGCCGTGACCGGCTTCCCCAAGCCACAGCGCCCAGTCGGCTTCGGCGACACTCACCGGCATGCGGTGGTGGATGGGCGACAGCGTCCGGTTGGCGTCGGTGGTGACGATGGCGCAGGTAGAAACCGTCTCGCCGCTCTCAGGGTCCGTCCAGTCCTGCCAAACGCCCGCAAAGGCAGCGGGATCACCGGAGGTCGGATGGATGTACCAAGGCAAGCGCTTGCCCTCGGCGTCCTTGGTCCATTCGTAAAAACCTGTGACAGGGATCAAACACCGCCGCGCCCGCGCCGCCGCGCGGAAGGCGGGTTTGGTGGCAATGCTGTCCGCCCGCGCGTTGATGAGCAGTGGTCCACCGCTGGGCGTCTTGTACCACACCGGCAGAAACCCCCAGCGCATGGACACCAACCGCCGCTCGCCCCCCTCCTCGGCCCCCAGCACCACATGGACCCGATTGGTGGGACACACGTTGTAATTCGGCACGTCCGGCAGATCATTGGCAGGCACAGCCTGGAACAACTGCGCCATGGCATCGGTTGGCAAGGTTATGGCAAACCGACCGCACATATCAGTTCGAAATCCCGAGGGCCGCGCGGAGGGCCTGATACATTTGCGTAACATAAGCCGACACTTCGGCACCCATGAAACCCGCCGCCGCAGTAAACACCTGAGCGTTCGCCATCAGCCAACCGATGCCCCCGTGGACGGCAACCGCACCTTCGACATAGATCGCCTGCCCTGCAGCACCCAGAGCGCCTGCCGAAATCATGCTCCCAGCGACCGCTAAGCGGTTCACAAGGATATTGCCGAACAGCGCGCGCTCTCGGCGAACCGTGTTCGGCGTTGGATCAGACTGGCTCGCAAGCTCCTCGGTCAAATCCAACACCCGCTGGGTGAGTTCTTCGGTATTCTCGGCAATCGCTTCTGCGGCCTTTTGGAAGGCGTCGTGCGCACCTGGTTCAGGCGGCGGGCTTTGGTCAATATCGTCTTGGAGGAATTTAACCAAACTGCACCCGCTGGTGAACCGCGTCCCTTGCAGAACGACCAATTCCAGTTGGTCTATCACATCGCCAGGAATTCGGTCAGCAGGCGCTCGCTTTGCATTTCCAGCGACCGCAATGGAAAAGTGTTCCGCCTCCAGATGATAGTCGAGCAAGCCGTCATCCGTGGTGATCGGCAATTCCAGGGATGTGGCCAGGACATAAGCACGGTCTGCAATGTCCGGCGCAGTGTTGGCCGCCTTGCGTTCCAACGTCTGCAATTCGGCGCGCAACTTCGGTTGCAGCGCGCGGCGTACATCAGCGGATATACCAGTTTCATTTGTTGGCGAGGCCTTCAGGTCCAACCGTGTCCCACGAGCCTCCACCGGCGCAAGCGGATTTTCTGGCGGTGGGTCGGGGACGATAGGCTTAGGCGGCGGCGCAATAACTGGATCATCGTCCAGTGAACGGAGGTACGCGAGGGTCGTCTCGGTGCGCTCTCGGTCGCCTTTGATTTCAGACAGCGTCCTTAATTTGCTGTTTTGCTTGGTCGCCTCGCAACCTCGAAACTCTAAGTCGCGGAGATTGGTTAAGTATTTGATTGGGCCTAGGTCAGCTACTTTCGTGCGATTTAGATATAGGAACTGCAACTGAGCCAGCCCCGAGAGCGGGGCGATGTTTGTGACCTGTGTGTTCCAGAGGCTGAGGCTCTGCAACTGCGCAAGCCCTGAGAGCGGGGCGATGTCGGTTACCTGTGTGGACCTGAGGTCGAGGCTCTGCAACTGCGCCAGCCCCGAGAGCGGGGCGATGTCGGTGACCTGTGTGTACCTGAGGTCGAGGCTCTGCAACTGCGCAAGCCCCGAGAGCGGGGCGATGTCGGTGACCTGTGTGTACCTGAGGTCGAGGCGCAGAAGTTGTCCAAGTTCACCAATCTGAGGTGGAATTCTTTCTAAATGTTCGAAAATGCTTCGTGCGAATCTATGAAGTTCAAGCGTCGTGGAACCACTTTTCAGGGCGGCTTCTATTTCTTTTGCAGCAGCCGCGTAAGCACGATCCGCCAAAGAGCCTCCGATACCCACGGCGCTCAGCGTTCGATCAAATAGATTGGCCATGCCTTACCCTCAAACAACCGCATTCAACGTCGCCAGCCATAAACACCCTATCAAGCTAGCACAGGTCCACCAACCCATCGCCCCTTGACCGCAGGCCCGCCACTGGGCACGAGGCGGCATGGTGATTTACAAGATATTCCGAGCGGGTGAATGGGCCACGTTGCAGGCGGAGAGCAGTACGTTGGGGGCGCCCATCGACTTGGCGGACGGCTACATTCATTTCTCCACCGCCGAGCAAGTGCGAGAAACCGCGGCTAAGCATTTCGCCGACGCTGACGACCTAGTCCTCGCCGCGCTCGACGCGGACACCCTGGGCGATGCACTCAAATGGGAACCCTCGCGCGGCGGGGCGTTGTTCCCGCATCTCTACCGGGCCTTGAAGCTCGACGAAGTGACCGAGACCTGGCCGCTGCCGCTCAAAGACGGCGTCCACCAGTTCCCCGAAAGCCTGCCATGAGCGTCACCGAGAAAATCGGTCTGGCGGTTCTCAAACGCATGGACCCTGAGCGGGCCCACAATCTGGCGCTCTGGGCGCTGCGCAAGGGCATGTCCGGGGACCAGGACCCGATCACGTCGTCGCGGTTGGAAACCAAGCTCGCCTCACTGACGCTGCCCAACCCGCTGGGTCTGGCGGCGGGCTTTGATAAGAACGCCGACGCACTGCCCGCGCTGCTCAGATCCGGTCTTGGGTTCATTGAGGTGGGCGCAACCACCCCGTTGGCGCAGCCCGGCAACCCCAAGCCGCGGTTGTTCCGACTCCCCAAGAACCAAGCTGTGATCAATCGCTTTGGATTTAACAACAACGGGGCCATGGCCATGGCCGAACGGCTGGCGACGAAGCGGCCCAAGGGGATCGTGGGCCTCAACCTCGGTGCCAACAAGGACAGCAAGGACCGCATTGCCGACTATGGATCGGTCATGGTTACCTGCGGCGCGCATATCGATTTTGCCACGGTCAATGTGTCCTCTCCCAACACCGAAGCCCTGCGCGATCTGCAAGGGAAAGAGGCTCTATGGGCGCTCTTGTCCGAAGTGGTGGAGGCCCGCGCGCAATTGCCGGACCACCATCGCCCGCCGGTGTTCCTGAAGATCGCGCCGGATATCCACCCGGACTCGCTGGCGGATATTGCGGAGATTGCGATGAAAAGCAGTCTCAACGGCATCATCGCCACCAACACCACAGTGAAGCGTCCGATGCTGGACAGTCCCCACGCCGGTGAAATGGGGGGCTTGTCGGGTGCACCTCTCTTCAACCGCTCCACCGCTGTTCTGGCGCGGATGCATGAGTTGACCGAAGGCAAGGTGCCGCTCATCGGCGTGGGCGGGATCGGGTCGGCGGAGGATGCGTTCACCAAGGTCCTCGCCGGGGCCACCGCATTGCAGATGTATTCTGCGCTGGCCTACCACGGACTGACCCTGGCCCATGCTATCCTCAAAGGGTTGGACAAACGAGCGAAACAGCTTGGTTTGAAAAACCTATCCGAGGCGCGGGGCCAAGAGGCAAAGATGTGGTCGGATCGGTTGGCCTAGTCCAAGGCCCTGTCCAAAGCGGGATAGCGAAAAGCGAGCGTCACGCCTCGCGCGGCAAAGCATAGCAGCAGCGCCGCCCAAAGCCCGTTGTTGCCATAGACCGGCACCAAAGCCATGGCCGCCGCGAAGTAGACCCCAGCCGAGATGACCATCATGTTGCGCATGTCGCGGCCCCGCGTGGCCCCGATAAACACGCCATCCAGGATGTAGGCGGCGAAGGCCACAAGCGGGCAGGCCACCATCCATAGAAGGTAGCCGCGGGCCTCAACCCGGACCTCGGGCGCGGTGGTCATGGTGTCGATGATCAAACCTCCGGCGGTGAAGAAAACCACCGACAGGACCACCGCCACCGCAAAACACCACAGCGCGCAGAGCCGCACAGCGCGGCGAAATCGCTGGCGGTCCTTGGCTCCCACCGCTTGACCCACTAGGCTTTCGGCGGTGTAGGCGAACCCGTCGAGGCCAAAAGACGCCAAGCTGATGAACTGCAACAAGATCTGATTGGCCGCCAAAGTGACGTCGCCGAGCTTGGGACTGAAGGTGGAGATAAAGGACACCATCACCGCCAGGAGCAGCGCGGATCGCACGGTGATGTCGATGTTCAACACGGCCATGGTCACGAGCCGCCCACGGTCCATGATCTTCGCCCAATTCCGCCATGCGCTATCGTAGAACACGTCGCGGCAAAACCATAGGCATGTGATCAGACCCGCCCATTCGGCCAAGAAGGTGGCGAGAGCGACACCTGGCACGCCCCAACCGAAACCAAGGACAAACACCAGATCAAAACTGATATTCACACCATTGGTGATTATTTGGACAGTGAGCACGGCCCCAGTGCGCCCCTGAGCGATGAGCCAGCCTGTCAGGCCATAGGACGCGATGAGCGCCGGAGCCGACCAGATGCGGATCGCCAGGTATTGCTCGGCCAGGGCTTGAACCTCAGGCGAAGCGCTGGACAGACCGAAGGCCAGATCGAAGAGCGGCACTTGCACGAGGATCAGGAACACCCCTGCCCCAAGTCCAATGAGCACCGCGCGGCTGAGCAGAGCCACGGTTTCGTCCCGGTCTCCGGCACCGATGGCTTGGGCGGCCAAACCGGTGGTTCCCATCCGCAAAAACCCGAAAATCCAATAGCATGCGGTCAAGAGCGATGCGCCGACGGCCACAGCGCCGATGGGCGCGGCCTGCCCCAATTGGCCCACCACGGCGGTATCCACCAATCCCACCAACGGCACGGTCGCGTTGGACAAGACCATCGGCGTGGCGACGGCGAGCACGCGTCCGTGGGTCAGGTGCGGTGTGCCCTTGGTGACGTCAGTCATCCGGTTGCGGCATCAGGAAATGCCCGGTGGCCTGGGCGTAGAGCCTGTGGCGATTGTCCTGCCAGCCTTCCACATGGACCGACGCATATCGGCGACCGGACCGGTTCACCCCTGCGCGAGCATAGGCATCCCGCGGCAGGCCGGACCGCATGAAATCCACCGAAAAATCGATGGTCTTGGGCATACGCAGCCCATGGTCGGGGGTGCCCAATTGATCGACGGTGAGCTTACCGCTTTCAATCTGTTCCCAAAGCGGATGCCAGGCCAGTTCGATGAGCGCGGTCACCTCCAAGAATGCGGCAGTGACACCGCCGTGGAGCGCGGGCAAGGCAGGATTGCCGATGAGGTGGTCGGAATAGTTCAGCGTGGCAGTCAACTCATCGCCGCGGCGTTCCATGGTGATGCCCAAAAACTCAATGTAGGGGATCTTGCCCACCAGAGCTTTCAGCGCGGCGTCGCGGCGTTGTTTGACAACTTGCATGGGTTCGGGACGCGTCATGGCTTAGCCCTCCGCCACGGGTTTGATCGCAGGTTCCGCGCTGCGGCTGGCCGTGAACGCCCCGGTGGCCATGGCGATGGGGCGGTCTTCGTCACCTTCGGTCCAAGCGGTGGCGCGGACAAATGCCACCGACCGGGTGACTTGGTAGCATTCCGCCCGGGCGACTACAGCGCGTTGGGGCACAGCGGGGCGCATGTAATCGATGCGCAGATCCAACGTCGCTGTGATCGCGCCGTTCATTTTCGGATGGGACACAACCGCCCCGCCCGCACAAGTGTCGAGCAATGTCGACACCGCGCCCCCATGGATAATCCCACTGTCAGGGTCCCCAATGAGCCGTTCGGCATAGGGCATGGTCAAACTGACGATCCCAGGTTCTGCGTGGGCCACGCTCAGTCCGAGCGCTTTGGCATGGGGCAGATAATCCACAAACTGCCGCATGAAGGTGATGGCATCGGTGGTCACAGGCGGCGGTCCTTTGGTTGGTCTGGCCCCGTTATCACGGGCCCGCCGAATGCCGTCCATCCCTCACACAGCACTGCTGTGGCGTCACATGGCCAGGCGGGTTCACCTTCGTGCTGAAGCACGGAGGTCAGAGCGTTGTCCGAATAGGCCCTTGCTGATTTCAAACAACGAGTGTGTCGGACGCAGCCAGCATATGATCCCAAGTCCCAAAGTTTCAAAGCCTTGCAAAGGCGCGGCTCAAAGCAATTCCAG
>JBCDFD010000057.1:0-16034 GCA_039178645.1 Pseudomonadota bacterium
CTTTGGCGAGCTGTCGGGAATGTCTGCAGCCTCTTCACGCCTGACGAATGCTACAACTTCTTCAACGCAGCAGGATATGAAACCATTTGAAGTGAACACGCTCTAGGGCGCTGCGAGAAAACTTTGGGGCAGCAACAGTCAGTGGCTGAAGAATTCGCCACGCTGGCGCACTGGCGATGCTCTAATGGTTCAAGACGCTTTAGGCATGGGCAATGCCAATGGTCATGCGGCCCAATATCCTTTGGCAGTCACTTCCGCTTTGAAGGCTTCGGCCGTCGCCTGGTAACACTGGCGGACAGCCCCCACATCCACCGCAGCCAACGCCCCGGCACGGGCGTCTGTTTCGCCCTTAGCGCACAGCTCAGACAGAGCGGAGAAGCCCAAGTTCAAAGATGCCCCCTTGAGAAAATGCATGGCCTCTTCCATGGCCGCGGGCGTATCGTGACTGTCCAACTGACCAAGCGTGTCAGAGACTTCATCCAAAAACAGATCCACAACCTCGCCAAAGGCGTCTTCACCCACCTCTTCGCGCAATTCTTCAATTCGGGACCAGTCCAACATTAGGAACCACCATTGACCTGTTTGGCCTCTTCATCAGCGGGAAAGCTAAAGATCTATTGAACAAACACTGCGAATTTGCGGTTCACTGGTCGTTTTTTTGTTGGGGTAAAAACAAAGCGCTTTCATGGGGCGTTAACGGCCCTACGCCCATATGCATGGGAGATAGGAAAGCGAGTGATGACGCCGTCGCTGAAAACAGATGCCGAAATGCCCGCTGACGCGGAGGAAGGTGCGCCTGACGGTGTCACACGCATTTTGGTCGTCGATGACAGCCGGATGCAGCGAAAAATTCTAACGGCGACGCTCAAACAGATGGGGTATCAAGTTGCCGAAGCCGAGTCCGGTGAAGCGGCTTTGGACATGTGCCAAAGCGAACCCTATGACCTGATCCTCAGTGACTGGATGATGCCCGGCATGGATGGACCATCGTTTTGTCGAGCTTTCCGCGAACTGGAAGACCGTTATGGCTATTTCATACTGCTCACATCCAAAAGCGAACGCAGCGATATCGCCAAGGGGCTAGAAGTCGGCGCTGACGATTTCATCACCAAACCTGTGAACGCGGTCGAACTGCGTGCGCGACTGGGTGCAGGTGAGCGCATCGTCAAAATGCAGCGGGAATTGAGCGAGGCGAACAAGCAGATTTCGGTGGCTTTCCAACGGATCCAAGCGCTCTACGATGCCATCGACGCGGACTTGGCCGAAGGCAAACGGTTGCAGCAATCGCTGGTGCGCGAACGCTACCGTGATCTGGGTGCGGCGGAAATGAGCCTGCTGTTGCGATCCGCTGGCCATGTGGGCGGCGACCTGGTCGGTTTCTTCCCAACGTCGGGATCACAGATCGGGCTCTATTCTTTAGACGTGTCTGGGCACGGGATCACCTCGGCTTTGCTCACCGCGCGCTTGGCGGGCTATCTCTCGTCATCATCCAAGGAACAAAACATTGCCTTGGAACGCACGGCAGGCGATTGGTTCCGAGTTTTGCCCACCGACCAGATTGTGGAAACGCTCAACAACCTGATGTTCAAGGACATCGACACGGAGCATTATTTCACCATCTGCTTGGCGATCCTGGATTTGAAAACCGGGATGGTTGAGATGACCCAGGCCGGGCATCCTCACCCTGTGGTGCGCCGGGCAAACGGCGATATGGAATTTCTGGGCGACGGGGACCTGCCCGTGGGGCTCATGCCCAACGTGACTTACAACTCGGTGACGTTCCAACTGCACCCGGGCGATCGGTTCCTGATGTTCTCAGATGGCGTAACAGAATGCCCAGCTGGTCCGGAAGCATCTGAAATGCTTGAAGAAGAGGGGCTAGAAAAACTGCTCAAACGCAACGAAGACTTAGGTGGCCCAGCTTTGCTAGAGGCGATGGTTTGGGACCTCACCCAATATTACGGGTCCGAGGACTTGCCGGACGATGTGTCCGCAGTATTGCTCGACTATAAAGGGCCGGAACTCTGATCCCGATAGCTTAGAACAATCGTTCCAACCACGCGCGGTCGCCGGGACTGCCCACCAGGGATGCGGCTTCATGGGCTGGGAACCATACCGCCGTATGTCCTGCTTCGGACGGCGGACCATGCGGCCGCACCGGACGGGCCAGATACACGTGGCACAGTTTTTCTGCCCACAGGTCATACTCCGGCATAAAAGTGAAACGCCTGTAGGCGCCGAGCCGCCGAACGCCCCCGATCCGCCAGCCAGTTTCTTCGAACACTTCACGGTGTAGCGCAGCGATGGGCTGTTCACCTGGATCAATGCCGCCGCCGGGTAGCTGAAACTCTGGTTTGGGCTCCATCTGATGGGTCAACAAAACCTGGTCGCCCCGGAGCAGGATCGCATACGCCCCTGGTCGCCGCCGATAGTGTCGATCCGCCCGCACTCGTTCTCCGTAGCGCCGCATCCTTGGTCCCCTCGGTTGCTCCACCTATCTGTTGGCGGTATGCCCAGCCAGAGCGGTGAAAGGAAGCCCATGACACTCGGCGAACAGATTGCGTGGGATGATATGATCCTGCCCTTCCAGCTTGATCTGGCCGATATCCGCGGTCGGGTGGGCCGATTGGACACGGTCTTGGACAACATCCTTTCGCAGCACGACTATCCTGCGCCGGTGGAGGCGCTGGTTGCAGAAATGGCTTTGCTCACCGCGCTCATCGGTCAAACCATTGAATTGCGATGGAAACTGTCCTTGCAGGTCCGGGGCAATGGGCCTGTGCGTCTGATCGCCACCGACTACTACGGCCCGCCCGAGGCCGGAGAGCCCGCAAGGATCCGCGCCTATGCAGGATTTGACGCCGACCAGATCCGCGAGGGCAACCCGTTTGAGATGGTGGGTTCGGGCTATTTCGCCATTTTGATCGACCAAGGCACAGGGATGCAGCCCTATCAAGGCATCACCCCGCTCGCTGGTGGATCGCTGTCAAAATGCGCCGAGACCTATTTTGCCCAGTCCGAACAATTGCCCACCCGCTTTGCGCTGTCCTTTGGCCAGTCCACCATGCCTGGCAGTGAAGAAAGCTGGCGCGGCGGTGGCGTCATGTTGCAACACATGCCTAAGGCGTCGCCCTTCGTGGCCCAAGAGGGCGGGTCGGGCGAGGGCGGCCTTTTGAACGCGAACGACATTCTCTACGGCGATGACGAAGAAAACTGGAACCGTGCCAACCTCCTGTTGGACACAATGGACGAGTTGGAGCTGATCGGCCCCTCGGTGCAGCCCACCGACCTTCTAGTACGCCTGTTCCACGAAGAACAGCCGCGGGTTTATGATGCCCAACCGGTGGTGTTTGGGTGCACCTGTTCAGCGGATAAGGTACGCGAAAGCCTGTCGATCTATTCGGCCAAGGACATCGCGACCATGACCACAGACGAAGGCATCGTGACCGCAGACTGTCAGTTCTGCGGCGCGCACTACGAATTCAATCCCGCCTCCTTGGGTTTCGAGGCCACGGAGCCGCCGGAGAGCCATGGCGCTTGATGACGACATCGCTCTGGTCCGAGAGGCGTTGCGGCGGCCCGCTTCGCCGTCGTCGGATTATGATCTCAACCTCGGAATTGATCTGCCGCTTCACCGGAAACTGCGCCCTGCGGCTGTTCTGGTTGCGCTCTTGCCCGTGGACGGTGCATGGCACGTGCTTTTGACCAAACGGTCGTCAAAGTTGCGCCATCACCCAGGGCAAATTGCCTTTCCAGGCGGCAAGTTTGACCCCGAAGACCCGACGCCAGAGGCCTGCGCCACCCGCGAGGCGCACGAAGAAATTGGGCTGCTCCCGTCCTCGGTGCAGGTTTTGGGACAGTTGATGCCCCATGAAACGGTGACCAATTACCATGTGACGCCAGTGGTGGCTCGGGTCGAAGCGCCGTTTGAGCCCGTGTCGCAAGAAGCCGAGGTGGCTGAGGTGTTCACCGTGCCGCTGTCCATGCTCACCGATCCCAGCCAGTTCCGTGTGGAAGGCCGCCGGTGGCAGGGGCGCCGCCGCTACTACTTTGCTGTGCCCTATGGACCCTACTACATTTGGGGTGCCACGGCGCGGATGCTCAAAGGGCTGGCCGACCGGGTGCAGGCGTGCCGCTGACGCTACAAGCGGCGTGGCTTGATGACCCAGGAGCCAAGGCGGTCGTGGCCGCCTTGGAAGCCGCCGGGCACCAAGCCTGGTTTGTGGGCGGATGTGTGCGGAACGCCCTCATGGGGCGCGCGGACAGCGATATCGACATCGCGACCACGGCGCGACCCACGGACACCAAGGCCGCCGCGAAATCTGCGGGGTTAAAGGCCGTGCCGACGGGCGAAGACCATGGCACGATCACCGTTGTCGCCCGTGGGACAGGATACGAAGTCACCACCCTGCGCCGAGATGTGGAGACCGATGGTCGGCACGCCAAAGTGGTGTTTTCCGACCGCTTAGAAGAAGACGCCGCCCGCCGCGATTTCACCATGAACGCGCTTTACGCCGACGCGCGCGGTTTGGTGCTGGACCCTCTGGGCGGTTTGCCAGACTTGGAAGCCGGGCGGGTCCGTTTCATTGGTGATGCCGACGCACGGATTCCCGAGGACTACCTGCGGATCCTCCGATTCTTTCGGTTTTCGGCCTGGTATGGTGATCCCAAGGAAGGTTTGGATGCCGATGGGCTGGCGGCCTGTGCGGCGGGGGCCAGCGGGTTGGCTCAGATCGCAGCGGAGCGCATTGGGCATGAGATCCGCAAACTGCTCGCCGCCCCTGACCCTGATCCGGCCGTGGCGGCCATGGCGCAGTCTGGCGTGCTCGCCCGTGTTCTGCCGGGTGCAGACGTAAACGCGCTGGGCCCTTTGTTGCATCTGGAGGAACAGGCCCAGGCAACCGCCGACCCGATCCGGCGTTTGGCCGTCCTGGGGGGCGAAAACCCAACGGATGCGTTGCGTTTGACCCGTGCTGAGTCCCATGCCGTGACACTCCTGTCCCAAGCTGCACGCGATGGAGCGGACCTGAAACGGTTGACGGTTGACCATGGAGCGGGCCGAGCCACGGACGTGGCGCTTTTGCGCGCGGCGCTTCTCGTGCAACCTTGGACCTCAGACTGGGCTGATCAGATTGAATTGGCGTCTCTCGCCAAGTTTCCGGTGCAGGCACAGGATCTCATGCCAGACTACCAAGGCAAGGCGCTTGGCGACCGGCTCGCTCAATTGCGCGACGCTTGGATCACTTCCGAGTTTTCCATGGATCGCACCGCGCTCCTGGCATTGCCCGACCCCGACGAGCCGACCACCTGACCGGACCTGCCCGGCGAGGGCCCGCAAGATTTGTGCGTCCCCTGTCGTTTCGTATCGGCGGGAATCACACTATGTACTTGCGAGCACCGAGAGGTATTTCCTGTGTTCCGCTACTTCGAAAATCTGGTCGATCCCTATGTGGCGTACACAGAGGAGGATGCGCCGCCGCGCAAGCTGTGGCCTTACCTGAAGGAGCTTTCCCGCCCGTTCCACCGGCTGTTCGCCTATGCTGGTGTTCTGTCGATCCTGGTGGCCGCGGTTGAGGTCGGACTGATTTACTACATGGGGCGGGTTGTCGACCTGTTGGGGCAGTCGAGCCCGGAAACGATTTGGCAGGACCATGGGCTAGAGTTGCTGCCCTTGGCAGTGTTTATCATCACTTTCCGACCGCTGATCCAAGCGCTGGATGTGCTGATTCTGAACAACGCGGTTTTGCCAAACTTCGGCACGCTGTTCCGGTGGCGGGCGCATAAGCATGTGCTGCGCCAGTCGGTGGGGTGGTTTGAGAACGATTTCGCAGGCCGGATCGCAAACCGGATCATGCAGGCCCCTCCGTCAGCGGGCGAGGCGGTGTTTCAGGTGTTTGACGCCCTGGCCTTTGCCATCGCGTATCTGGTCGGCGCCGTGATCCTGTTGGCGGAGGCTGACGCGCGGCTGGCGATCCCGCTGCTTTTGTGGTTCGCGGGCTACATCGCGCTGGTGAATTGGACGGTCACGCGGATCGGTCCTGCGTCTAAGGCCAGTTCGGACGCGCGCAGCGCCATCACCGGTCGAGTGGTGGATAGCTATACGAACATCCACAGTGTGAAACTCTTTGCCCATCACGACAGTGAATTGTCCTATGCCAAGGATGCTATTGAGCATGGTCGTCAGACCTTCGCCAAGGAAATGCGCATATTCACGGTGATGGACATCGCGCTGACAGTCCTCAACGGGCTTTTGATCCTGGGCGTTGTGGGCTGGGCCGTATGGCTGTGGTCGTTGAATGCGGCGTCCATCGGTGTGGTCGCTGCGGCCACTGCTCTGACTCTGCGGCTCAATGCCATGACCGGCTGGATCATGTGGGCGGTGTCGAATTTCTTCCAGTCTTTGGGCGTCGTCGCCGAAGGGTTGGAAACCATCGCCGAACCGATCACACTGCGCGATGCGCCGGATGCCAAGCCGCTTGTACTCAACCAGGGCGAGGTGGCCTTCCGGGAACTGAGCCACCACTACGGCAAAAAAGCTGGCGGTCTTGATCACATCGACCTGACCTTGGCACCGGGCGAGAAGGTCGGGCTGGTAGGCCGCTCGGGCGCGGGCAAATCCACTTTGGTCAAGCTGCTCATGCGGTTCTACGACACCGAAAGCGGGCGTATCGAAATCGACGGGCAGGACATCAAAGGGATCACCCAAGACAGCCTGCGCCGCGTCATTGGCATGGTGCAGCAGGAGTCGTCGCTGCTCCACCGATCTGTCCGCGACAACATCCTTTATGGCCGACCGGACGCCACCGAGGAGGAGATGATTGAGGCCGCCCGCCGCGCCGAAGCCCATGAGTTCATTCTGGGTCTGGAAGACCCCGAAGGCCGCACAGGCTACGCCGCCCACGTTGGCGAACGGGGCGTGAAACTGTCGGGCGGACAGCGTCAGCGGGTGGCCTTGGCGCGAGTGATCCTCAAGGATGCCCCGATCCTGGTGCTGGACGAAGCGACCTCTGCGCTCGACAGCGAGGTGGAGGCCGCGATCCAGGACACGCTTTACGGCATGATGGAGGGCAAGACGGTGATCGCCATTGCCCACCGGCTCAGCACTATCGCCCATATGGACCGCATTTTGGTTCTGGATGGTGGCATGATTGTCGAAGCGGGCAGCCATGCCGAGTTGCTGGGCCATGGCGGGCTCTATGCCGGTTTCTGGGCTCGCCAGTCCGGCGGGTTCTTGGGCACCGATGACGGAGCGAGGGCTGCGGAGTGACCCGCCTGACCCGTCGCATAACGCGCCCGGTTGGCCGGGTGTTTCGGTACTTTGAGACCTTGCGAGACCCGTTCGCGGATCACCCCGCGGAAACTCCGCCCAGTGCGCTGTTGCCCTATCTGATCAGCCATGCCCGGTCCTTTGGCTGGGGGATGTTGGGGATCATTTCGTGCATGACGCTGTCGGTGGCGCTGCTCGAAGTGTTTTTGTTGTTCTACACAGGTCGGATCATCGACTTGATGGCAGTCTCGGGACCCGAAGGGTTTTGGTCCACCAACGGAATGGAACTCATCCTCGTTGCTCTGCTCATCCTGATCCTGCGGCCTTTGGTGATAGCGCTGGCGCACTTGCTCTTGGAACAGACCCTAGTGGGGACGATCCAGGAACAGGTGCGGTGGCGGGCGCACAAACATCTTCTCGGTCAGTCGATGGGGTTCTTTCAAGACGACTTTGCGGGGCGCCTATCAAACCGCGTGATCCAGCAGGGGGCGTCCGTAGAGGAAATCATCTACAGCCTGGTGGAGGCCGTCTGGTTCGCCGGTGTCTATGTAATCTCCGCCGCGATCTTGATCATGGGGTTCAACGCTTGGCTGCTGGTGCCGCTCGGCCTCTGGCTGGTGGGCTACGTCACCTACACCGTCTGGTTGGCCCGCCGCGTGTCGGTGGCCTCAGAGGCCTGGTCTGACGGTCGGTCTCTGGTAACAGGGCGCGTGGTGGACGCTTACACCAATATGGAAACCGTGAAGCTTTTCGCCGATGACACCCAGGAAGAACGCTATGTGCTGTCGGCTTTCCGCCGTTTGCGAGTCCGGCTGTTCCGGTTCCTGCGGTTGGCGACCGAGATGCACTATGCCCAAAACGTGCTGAATGGGGCCTTGATCACCGGCGTGATCGGCACGGCTTTGTTGCTTTGGTCCCATGGGGTTGTGACCGTGGGCGAAGTGGCTGCGGCCTCGGCCTTGGTCATTCGTCTCAACGGTATGTCCGGCTGGATCATGTGGGTGACCATTCGGTTTTTTGAAAACATCGGCACGGTGAGCGAGGGGCTGCGGTCGATCTCTGTCCCCCAGGACGTGACCGATGTGCCCGGCGCGCCGTCGCTTTTGGTGTCCAAGGGCGAGATCAGTTTCGACCGTGTCACCCACCACTACGGCAAAGGCAAAGGCGGTTTGGACGACCTGAGCCTCACCATCACGCCAGGTGAAAAGGTTGGCCTGGTGGGCCGATCCGGCGCAGGCAAATCGTCCATGGTCAACCTTTTGCTGCGGTTCCGAGACGCGGAGGCCGGGCGCATCCTGATCGACGGTCAGGATGTGGCGACGGTGCGCCAGACATCGCTGCGCCAACAGATCGGGATGGTCACACAGGACAGTTCGCTCTTGCACCGGTCGATCCGCGCGAACCTGCTCTATGGCAGGCCAGAGGCGACCGAGGCGCAGATCATCGACGCAGCCCGGCAAGCGTCTGCCCATGATTTTATCCTGGGTCTGCAAGACCGTGACGGACGGGTGGGCTACGATGCCCATGTGGGCGAGCGCGGGGTGAAGCTGTCCGGCGGGCAACGGCAACGGATCGCTCTGGCTCGGGTGATCCTCAAGAACGCGCCGATCCTGGTTCTGGATGAGGCGACCTCAGCGCTCGACAGTGAGGTGGAGGCGCAAATCCAAACCGCGCTTTACGGCGTCATGGAAGGCAAAACCGTGATCGCCATCGCCCACCGGCTCAGCACCATCGCGCACATGGACCGCATCGTGGTGATGGAACAGGGCCGCATCGCAGAACAAGGCACCCATGGCGACTTGCTGGCCCAAGGTGGGCTCTATGCCGGGTTCTGGGACCGGCAATCGGGCGGGTTCCTCGGTGCTGACCCAGGCGTCCGCGCTGCGGAATAGTAGGCAGCTTAGCCAGGGGTCAGCGACAGCAGCGGGCCGCGCGCTATATGGGAAATGAACGACAAGAAGAAAGGCACACGCGATGCGATCGCCGGAACCGGATTTTGTGGACCGTCCCGTAGGTCACATCCCAAAGGTATATCAGTGGCTCGCGGACACCATCGAGCCGTTCCAACCCGCGGACGGCCCGCCGCCGCGCAAGCTCGTGCCGTTCATGCGCTGGTCATTGGCGGGGTCTGGGACACAGGTGAAACTGGCGGTGGCGGCGTCCGTGTCCGTTGGGGTCACAACGGTCCTCGGGTTCTACCTCATCGGTTGGGTGATCGACGGGGCCCAGGCGGCTGGAACGGATTTCTTGCAAACCCAGGGATGGCAGTTCGCGCTTTTTGCAGCCTTCTTCTTGATCGCTTGGCCCCTGTCCCTGGTGGCCAACGCGGCGTTCAACTCGGTGACTTTGGGACCAAACCTCTATGCGCTGAGCCTCAGTCGCTTGAACCGCCACACCCTGGGTCAGTCGCTGAGTTTCTTTGACAACGATTTTGCGGGCCGCATCGCGCAGAAGAGCCAGCAAACCGCCCGTGCGCTCACCGATGTGGTGTTGGAAGTCACCAACATATTCGGCAACGCGGTCGCCGCCGCATTTGGGGCGGTGGTCATGCTGGCCTTCGTGGATTGGCGGCTGTCATTGGCGGTGGTGGCTTGGCTCGCGGCTTACGCCTTTATCATCCGCAGTTTCCTGCCCCACATCCGCGAACGGTCCAAAATGCGCGCGGCACGGAGGGCGATGGTCACCGACCAAATCGTGGACACGATCACGAACATCGCGACGGTGAAACTTTTCGCCCAACCGCGGGCCGAAGAGCAGGCCACGGATGAGGCGCTCGCGGGCTACCGTGAGGCTGGGATCGCATGGGCCTCCACCGTGGTCACGTTCCGCCTGATCATCTTCACCCTAGCGGGCATGTTGCCTGTGGCGCTGATCGGCGGATCGCTTTGGCTATGGGGGCAAGGCGCGGCCACCGCGGGCGACATTGCAGCGGCAGGGTTGGTGGCCACGCGGCTATCGACCATGACCGGCTGGGTCAGCTTCGCCGCTCTGGGCATTTTCACTAACATCGGTGAGATCGAAGACGGCATCCGTACGCTCACGCCGCCCCACCTGATCCACGACAAGCCAAAGGCGGCGGAACCCAAACGGTCGCAGGGTCACATCCATTTCGATGATGTGAGCTTTGGCTACGGTACACCGGGCGCGGCGCTCAACCGGTTTACGCTGGACGTGCGTCCGGGGGAAAAGGTGGCGCTGGTCGGTCAATCTGGGGCGGGCAAAAGCACGGCCATGGCCCTGCTCCTGCGGCTCTACGATGTGGAAGACGGCGCGGTCAGGCTGGACGGGCAGGACATCCGCGAGTTGACCCAGGACGGGTTGCGCCGCCAGATCGCAATGGTTCGCCAGGAAACAGCCATGTTCAACCGGTCGGCGTCTGACAACATCCGGTACGGTCACCCTGACGCCACGCAAGATCAGATTGAGGCCGCGGCTGCGCAAGCATCTGCACATGAATTCATCCTGGGACTGAAAGACCATCGCAACCGCCAAGGCTACAAGGCGCATCTGGGCGAGCGGGGCGTGAAACTGTCCGGTGGTCAACGGCAACGTATCGCTTTGGCACGGGCCATTCTAAAGGACGCGCCGATCCTGGCGCTGGACGAAGCGACCTCCGCGCTCGACAGCGAAGTGGAGGCGGAAATCCAAGCGGCGCTGACCCGTGTCATGGCGGGCAAGACTGTTCTGGCCATCGCCCACAGGCTCAGCACAATCGCGGCCATGGATCGGATTGTGGTGATGGACAAAGGTCAGATCGTCGAACAGGGGTCGCACAGCTTCCTGCTGGCACAAAACGGCCTCTACGCCCGCTATTGGCAACGACAGTCGGGCGGGTTCCTGGGCGCGGAACCGACGACGGCGGCGGCGGAGTAGTCTGCCGTTGCGCCACACTGTGGCTTAGACTAGCTGGCGCACATGGACGATCTGGACACCCTCTCAGCCGACGCCATGGGGAGATCGCTGCGTGGCATTGGCCTCAATCTCCTGACCCGCGATGTGCCTGCACTGGCGTGTTTCCTGCGGGATGTTTTTGACGCCACGACGCATCAGGAAAGCACCGATTTCGCAGCGGTCCAGCATGGCGGGATGGTGTTGCAGTTGCACAGCCATCGCACCTTTGCCGCCCATCCGCTCCATGGGTTTTTGCCCGAAGGGACCACTGCTGGCGCTGGGGTGCAAATCTATCTTTACGGTGCCGACCCAGATACCTGTGTGGCGCGGGCGGAGAGTGTCGGAGCGATGGTTCTAGAACCCCCACGGGACAAACCCCACGGCTTGCGCGAAGCGACGATCCTGTCTGACGAAGGGTTTGCCTTCACCGCCGCCGCACCGTTGGCTGAGGGATGACCCATACCTTAACGGTGACGCGCTTGGGCGATCTGGGCGATGGATTGGCTGATGGTATCGTGGTGCCTGCCGCGCTCCCGCGTGAGACCGTTGAAGGCACGTTGGTCGACGGTCGCTTGAGCAGTCCACGCATCCTGTCGCCCAGCCCCGAGAGGGTCAAAGCGCCCTGCGCCCATGCGGGCGGGTGTGGTGGCTGCGCTGTGCAGCACGCCTCGGACAATTTGGTGAGCGACTGGAAACGGGACCGTGTGGTTGAAGCCTTGTGGGCCCATGGGGTTGAAGCCGAGGTCGGGGAACCGATCACGTCACCGCCTGGGTCCCGACGGCGCGCCGGGTTCGCGGGACGGCGCACTAAGAAAGGGGCGATCGTCGGATTTCACGGGCGCGCATCCCACACGCTCATCCCGGTCCCCAACTGCTTGGTTGTCACGGAAAAGCTGCGGGCGGTTCTGCCAATCTTGGAGGTCATGACGCTGGCCGGTGGGTCCAGGAAGGGCGAAATAGCGTTTCAGGTGACAGAAACCGACACCGGCCTTGATGTTGCCGCAAAGGGCGGCAAGGCGCTGGACCTCGGGCTGCACCAACAATTGGTCGATCTTGGTGCTAGGATCGGACTCGCGCGGCTGACTTGGAATGGTGAAACCGTGGCACAATGGGCGCCGCCGACGGTCTCGTTTGGGCAAGCCAAGGTGCTATTGCCACCGGGCGCGTTCTTGCAAGCCACCCGTGAGGGCGAGACTGCCCTGGTCGATTTTGTGAAATCAGCGCTGTCAGGTGCGTCGCGCGTGGCGGACTTGTTTTGTGGATGTGGGACATTTGCCTTGCCGCTGGCCGCGTCGGCGGAGGTTTTGGCGGTGGAAGGAGAGCGTGCGCAGACCGAGGCTCTTGCCCAGGCTGCGCGCCATACCCAAAGGCTGCGTGCTGTTACCGCCGAGACACGGGATCTGTTCAAACGTCCACTATTGGCCGAAGAGTTGAGCAAGTTCGACGGTGTCGTCATCGACCCGCCCCGCTGGGGCGCAGCGGCACAGGTGGCCGAACTGGCCAAATCTAAGGTGCCCCGCATCGCATCGGTATCCTGCAACCCAACCACATTTGCCCGCGATGCGGCCAGTTTGATCGCATCTGGCTATGGAATGGGTTCCGTGACTGTCGTGGATCAGTTCCGCTGGTCCCCCCATGTGGAACTTGCCGCGCTTTTCACCCGTGCCTGACCCTTTTCTGACTTCGAACGCGCGGCTACATCATCCTGAGGTGCCGCAGTGCGGCGAGTGCGGAGTGAGACGGGACCCATGACCCAACGCGAAAAGGTGGCCGCATGGCTCGACCGACCCATTGTGCGCAATGCAATCCTGGGTGTGATCTTGTTCAATGCCATTATTTTGGGGATGGAAACGTCGAAAACGATCATGGGGGCTGTGGGTCCGCTGATCTTGGTGCTGGACCGCCTGTGCCTGAGCGTTTTCGTGATCGAGATTGTTCTGAAGCTCTATGCCCACCGGCTGCGGTTTTTCACCAATGGGTGGAACCTGTTCGATTTTGCCATCGTCGGTGTCGCTCTGGTCCCCGGCGCACAGCAGTTTTCGGTCCTGCGGGCCCTGCGCATCCTGCGTTTGCTGCGCGTTGTGTCGGTGGCCCCGTCCTTGCGCCGCGTGGTGGACGGATTCCTCACGGCGCTCCCCGGAATGGGGTCGGTGTTCCTGCTCATGGGCATGATTTTCTACATTGGCAGCGTCATGGCCACGAAGCTGTTCGGCAGCGGGTGCGCAGACCTGGCCATTGCAACCTGCACACCGGAACGTCACGCGGAACTGGAGTTGTGGTTTGGCACATTGGGCCTTTCCGCCTATTCGCTGTTCCAGATCATGACGCTGGAATCCTGGTCCATGGGCATCGTGCGCCCGGTGATGGAGGTATTCCCTTGGGCCTGGGCATTCTTTGTGCCGTTTATCATGGTGACCACTTTCGCGGTGGTGAACCTTCTGGTGGGTCTCATCGTCAATTCCATGCAAGACGCCCACCAGGTGGAGGAAACCGCCGCCACTGAGGCCTATCGCGACGAGGTCATGCAGCGACTCAAAGCCATTGAACACGAACTTTCACGGCCCCGTGAGGGGCAGAATGCACCGTTGGAATGATATCCACAGGGCGTTAAGCTGCACCCCATAACAAAAATGCACATAGCGATATGAGGCACGGGCATGTGGAAGGCACTTATTGTTGTGGCGACGCTCGCGCTCGCCGGCTGTAGCGGCGGTGGCCAGTGGGTGGTTCCCGATGGGCACCAGGTCACCCAACTCTACGTCAGCAAGTCTGATCGGAAGCTGTATCTGCTCAGCGGCGAAGAGACGTTGAAAGTTTACGACATCGAACTGGGTTTTGAGCCGGAGGGCCACAAAACGGAACGTGGCGACGGCAAAACACCTGAGGGTTTGTACTTCATCGACCGTCGCAACCCCGAGAGTGACTTCCACCTGTCGTTGGGGATTTCCTATCCAAACACGGTGGACCGGGCCAATGCGAAGTCCAATGGGGTACACCCTGGCGGTGATATTTTCATCCACGGACAGGACCCGGACGGGAATGATCCCGGTGACTGGACAGCAGGATGTATCGCAGTGTCAAACGCGGATATGGAAGAGATTTTCGCCGCGGTTCAAACCTGGACACCGATTTATATCGTACCCTGAGGCCGCTTAATGGTGATCTAATTGATCACTGGCTCCAACGTGCGAAGCTCCGCCATGTTGAGTACCCAGAACACATTTTGATTTGGATGCGTTTCAAACGCAAAGCCAAAGGACGTGGCGTCTTCGTTCAGGATCACGTTCCGCCAATTGGGGTCATCCAACCAAGCGCTGAGCGGTTCAAAGTTGATCGACACGGTCTGACTGTAAATCTCACCGATCAAAGTACCGGGGTAGCCCCATCGGACCAAGCGGTCTTCGGGGTTGGACCGATCCGTGCCCCATGCCCAAGGGCGTTCTTGTCTTGCTATGTCCACCGCATGGTCTTGAGCCGCGGCTGCCAGACGCGAGTCCCACGCCACAGGTGGCACGCCGGACACGGCACGCAGGGCATTGACCGAGTCCAGCATAGTGTATTGCAGTTCAACCCATTGGGCCGCCGCCTCCCGTTCGCGGGACGCTTCGGTGTCACAGGCGGCCAGCGCCAACATCGCCAAACCTGCGGCAATCCAAGACCGTGACATGCTGCTCTCCTTGCTTGGCTCTGTTTGCCCTGATCCCGCCCAAAGGCCAACACCATGGCAAACCGAAACGTGTTATCCTGGGCCTGTCCATGCACAAAACCCACACTTTTATGGGTTGGGGTGATACGGGCGCCGGACTGGTGTATCAAACACACAGTTTCGAGATGACAGCGGTTTGAATTGAGGTGAGCCCACCTCATGGTTATCCCGGCACCACACGAGCAGTCGCAAAGGATGATATCCCGTGACAGACAAACCAAACACGTTCCACCGGCGGACGTTTCTGACCACCGCAGCCTCGACTGCCCTGGCCCTCAGTGCACCAGCCATTGCGCAGGACACATCGACGGGCGATGGCACAACCCATCTCAATCCCGTGGTGGACCGGCTCTCTGCCGGCTTTCGCACGCACCGCTGGCAAGACTATTTCGACAACACGCGCAACGGCGTGATCCTCGTGGATACCCCGTCTCGGGTCCTGCATTTTTGGTCCGAAGATGAGACTGTCGAGCGGATCTATCCCACCAGTGTGCCCTTGTCCGAAGACTTGACGCGTCTGGGCCGCACGTCTGTGACGAAAAAGGTGGTGGGTCCAACGTGGCGTCCCACACCGTCCATGCTGAAACGCAATCCTGAATGGCCCCGTGTGGTCGGCCCAGGCCCGGACAACCCCTTGGGCAGTCACGCGATGCACCTGTCTTGGCAGTATTACCGCATCCACGGAACGCACGACACGCGCAAGATAGGCCGGAAATCATCTAACGGATGTATCGGTTTGTATAATGAGGACATCGCCGAATTGTTCGAATTGACCAATGTCGGCACCCAAGTCTTGCTCATCTGAGCTTTGCAACTAGTCCGGTCCCCCACTGGAAAGGCTATTTTCCAAGGGGACTTGGGCGCACATGGGCGTTTAACCGTCCGTTTGGTGCCCAAATGCATCACCAGCCGCTTGGACAGCCCTTATCATTGCGTTTCCATCCATGTCGCGGCAATAAATTGGTACGAGGACACCATCCGTCGCCTGATCCCTCACGAATCATTCGGGCGGCACTCTCTGGAGGTTAACATGAAGAAGTTCGCTCTCGCCGCCACATTGGCAATCACAGCATCCGCTGGTTTTGCTGGCTCCATTGAAGAACCAGTGGTTCCAGTTGTTCCCGATCCCGTACCAGAAGTTGAAAGCAGCAGCGCCGGCTGGGTTATCCC
>JBCDFD010000058.1:0-15985 GCA_039178645.1 Pseudomonadota bacterium
AAGTGGATTGTCGAACAGGGCTACACATTGTTCGTGGTCAGTTGGGTGAACCCAGACAATAGCTACGCCGATGTCGGCATGGATAACTATGTCGAAGACGGGTACATCACCGCGATTGATCAGGTCAAAGAAATCACCGGCGAAGAAAAGGTCAACGCCATTGGTTACTGCATCGCCGGGACGACCTTGTCACTCACCATGGCATTGCTGGAAAAACGCAAACGCAAAGACGTCAATTGTGCGACGCTTTTCACAACGCTCACGGACTTCTCGGACCCCGGCGAGATCGGCGTGTTCCTCAACGATGGATTCATCGACGGTATCGAGAAGGAAGTGACCGAGCAGGGGTATCTGGACAAGTTCTTCATGTCCCGGACCTTCTCTTACCTCCGGTCGAACGACCTTATCTACGGTCCGGCGATCAAGAGTTACATGCTGGGCGATGCGCCCCCGGCTTTCGATCTGCTCTATTGGAACGGCGACGGCACCAACTTGCCTGCGCGCATGGCGGTCGAATATCTACGTGGTCTTTGCCAGAACGATCAGTTCGCCACCGAAGGCTTTTCGCTCTGCGGCGAGACACTGAAGCTGTCGGACATCAAAGTGCCAGTGTGCTCCATCGCCTGTGAAACCGATCACATTGCGATCCCGAGCGGATGCTACAACGGTCTGCAAAAATTCGGCAGCCGCAGCAAAACCTTCATTCTTTCGGAATCTGGTCATATCGCCGGTATCGTGAATCCGCCGACTAAGAAGAAGTACGGTCATTACACCAATGACGACATGAAGACCGATTTCGAGACTTGGAAAGCGAACGCCACCTATAATGAGGGCTCCTGGTGGCCACGTTGGCACACATGGCTGTCCAAGCGGTCTGGCAAACAAGTTCCAGCCCGCCAACCGGGCGACGCCAGCCATCCGGTGATCACCGCAGCGCCAGGCACCTACGTGCAGAAGCCCAAAGAGTTGGAAGTCGCCTGAGACGCGACTCAAACCGTCAAACAAACACGAGGCCTCGGACCACCGGGGCCTTTCTTTTTTGATAGCGAGGGGTCGGGTGTCGGTGTCAATTATCAGGACGTCCTCGACCGGCACTGAATTGCATAGATGGGAGGGGCTGGGATGAGCAATCACGGTGCCAATCTACCGCATTTGACTAAGCCTTTGTAAAAGAAGGAAAACCAATTCCTAGTTAAAATGCTGCACTGCAGCAAAGAAATTTTGCTATAGCAGCATTGGGGCAAGGATTAGATTATTACTCTTCAAATCATAGTTTGATGCTCTCAAAGGTTGTTTTGGCCTTGAATCACTGGTGTTGCACCAAAACACCGCCACTTCCCAAAATGTATACTTTCGCCGCATCGCAGCAATAATCCCTTGATGTGCTGCACCGCAGCATGTATCTCCAATCCCAGGCGCAGAGAGCGGGACCACCCGCACGTTGTTTTAGGAGAGACCAAGATGGCAACGAAGACAAACGACATGACCAAAATGATGCAGGACCTGATGGGTGCATTCCCAATGGACACCAAAGCCGTTCAGGACGCATTCAAAACTCAAGCAGCTCTGGGTGAGAAAATGTCCAAAGTGGCATTCGAAGCCGTTGAAAAGTCCACCGACATTTCTTCCAAGTTCACCAAAGACACCCTGGCCAAACTGGCTGCGGTTGCCACAGTGAAAGAAGAGCCTACCGAGTACACCAAAGCGATGACTGACTTCGCTTCTGCTCAGGCCGAAATGACTGCCGAAACCATGGCTGCTTTCGCTGAAGTTGCGAAAAAAGTTCAGATGGAAACCGTTGAGCTGATGCTCGCCGCTGGCAAAGACCTGCAGGAAGACGCAACTGCAGCCGTCAAGAAAGCCACCGCAGAGGTGACTTCCGCAGCGAAGAAAGCAGCTTCTAAGTAAGCTGTCGCCGTTTCGTAACGAGTGACATCAGTGGGTTCGTTTCCGGCACTCCTCCCAGCTGGAGCGACACTAAGGGCGGGCGAAAGCTCGCCCTTTCCTTTTGAAAAGCAGTCGCCTACTCTGCAATGCAGCGCTTACAGGGAGGACACACGCGTGAGCGACGCCAATCAACCGCTTCTCATCAAGAGATACGCGAGCCGCCGTCTCTACAACACCGAGACGAGCGACTATGTCACCCTCGAAGACATTGCCGGTTTCATCCGCGACGGACGCGATGTGAAAGTTGTCGACCTCAAAAGTGGCGACGACCTGACCCGTCAGTATCTGTTGCAGATTATCGCCGAACACGAAGGTCGAGGGGAAAACGTCCTGCCAATCGCAGTGCTCACCGACTTGGTGCGCAGCTATACAACTCAGGCTCAAAGCGTGGTGCCGCAGTTTCTGGCCATGTCGTTTGAGATGTTGCGCGATAGCCAGTCGAAGATGATGCAGAACTTCACCACCATGCCCAACCCCATGAACCCCATGTCCGGGCTGGAGGCGATGAAGCGGCAGCAACAGGCGTTCCTATCATCGATGGTTCCCGGATGGCCTGCGGGCGCCACCGGCATGGGCACAGATGAAGTCGCACCCACCGACGACAGCGAGTTGTCGGACATCAAACAACAGTTGGCCGATCTGCAAGCCAAGCTCGCGAAGATGAACGAGCCGGACTAAAGCGCTCAGGACATTTCCAGGAGACATCGCCGTGGCCGAAACGTCCGCACGCATCACGCTGTGGGGCATGGAAGTGTTCGTGGCCATCGCCAACACCGGGTCGATCTCATCGGCCGCGAAACAATTGAGAGCGAGCGCCTCCTCGGTCAGCCAACAGCTGAGCAATTTAGAGAATGCTTTGGGCACACCTTTGGTGGATCGCGCCGCACGGCCGCTGCGGTTGACGCCCGCCGGTGTAACATTTCGCACCCGTGCCCAGAGCATTTTGAATGAAACCGCGCTCGCCAAGTCTGAATTGGCGGGTCAGGATCTGGTGAAAATCAGCCGACTGCGCCTGGGCATGATCGAGGACTTTGACGCTGACGTCACTCCGCGGCTCCTGTCCGAAATGGGCAGCGATTTGGCGGGCTGTCAGTTCCTGCTTGAGACCGGCGCCAGCCACTATCTGTATGATCAACTTGCCGCCCGTAGGCTGGACGTGATTGTGGCCGCGGACATTGGCGATGCGGCGTCCTGGATGGAAATACATCCACTGCTTTGCGACCCCTTCGTCGCTGTGATTTCTCCGGGCCAAGCTGGGACAGTGGCCGCCGGTTGGTCCGACCTGCAAAAGCTGCCATTTATCCATTATACTCAACGACATCACATGGGACGCGTGATTGCCGCGCACCTTGCACGGCGCAATTTTCAGCCGTCCCACAGGTTCGAATTGGACAGCTACCACGCCATTATGGCGATGGTGGCACAAGGCGCGGGCTGGACCATTGCAACCCCTTTGGGCGTCCTCCGCGCCCATCGGTTTTTGGACGATGTGGCCATGGTTCCGCTGCCGTCAGAACCGCTCAACCGCACCATTGCACTGGTGGCGCGGCGGGAGATTTTGGGCACCGTGCCAGAACAAACCGCTGCCCGTTTGCGCCGGATCGCGAGCGATCTGATCGTGGAACCAACGGTGCAAAGATACCCCTGGTTGGCGCCACTTCTGCGCGTTGAAACCGGCTAACGGTTTTCGGAAACGAAAAACACGAGCCTTCACCAAGGCGAGAGGCCGGGATGCTTTGCTTGGGCGACCGGCGTACCTACCGGGCATCGACGCACCCAAAAGGAATACACCAATGCTTCGCCTCACTCTCGCCGCAGCCACCGCCGCGCTCCTGACATCTGCCGCTTGGGCGGGTCCACAGTACCTGGACGAAACCGGTTATGCCGTATCGGGCTACGATGTGGTGTCCTATTTCGACCTGGATCAAGCACCCATCGGGTCCGACCAGCCGGTACCGTTGAAGGGCTCCACCACCATCACCGCGGACTACAATGGCGCGACATTTGCATTTGCCAACGAGGCCAACCGCGACCGCTTCCTCGCAGATCCCGCATCCTTCGCACCCCAATACGACGGCCATTGCGCCTACGGTGTGGCCAAGGGCGGTAAAGTACCAGGTAATCCAACGCTGTGGCGGATCCTTGATGGCAAGCTCTATCTGAACATCACGCCAAACGTGGTGGGCTTCTGGGAAGAAGACATCCCCGGCAACCTCCAACTGTCCGAGGCCAACTGGGTGAACATCGAAACCGACGACGCCTCCACCCGTACCATCCCCCAGTGGATGTCCAGCGCACCATTGACCAACTAAAGCGTTCCGACAAAAGCCCGAGACACCAACAATCGCCAATGTCCCGAGAACGCGGAGCGTAGCAGGGTATTTGGCGATTGAATGGTTTTCGCAATTCCATGACATCGACAGGGGCGGGGTGATTTTCGCCCCGCCTTCCCGTAAGGTTCGGTTATGCCAAAGTCATTCAAACCATCGCGCCGCTTGGTGATTATGGGAGGAGCCACTCTCGCATTGGGAGCCGGAGGCTACGCCGTCGCCCAATACGTACTTCGCCCCTCGACGGTCGGTGCCCTCATTACACCGGTGGAAGCTCACCAACTGGCGCAGTCGGGTGAGATTACCCTCGTCGACATCCGCCGTCCCGATGAATGGAGCCGGTTTGGTCTCGGCGAAGGCGCACATCCGTTGGACATGCGCCGTCCCGATTTCACCGAAGCTCTCAGCGTTTTGGTGGACGGGGACCACAGCCAGCCCGTTGCTCTCATCTGCGCAGGTGGCGTGCGATCCAAATACATGACCGCGCGGCTGACCGAGGCAGGGTTCACACATATCATCGACATCCCCGAAGGCATGATGGGCTCCCGCGTAGGCCCAGGCTGGATGCGCCGCGGCTTGCCACTCACACCCTGGAATGCGAGTTGACACCATGCGCGCCCTGTTCTTGTCACTGGCCTTGATCCTTTGCGCTCCACTTGCCCACGCCCAAACTAGCGACCCTTGCGGTGCCACTGACCATGCCTGCGAAATCGACGGCGGTGAGTACTTCATAGCTCTGCCAGATCGCGACGTCCCCAAGGGCGCTGTTGTATTTCTGCACGGATGGGGCGGGCAGGGCGCGGGCATAATGAATAATGCCAGCTTACGGGATAACGTGCTCAACCGCGGCTACGCTTTTGTGGCACCAAACGGTACGCCGCGCAGCAATGGTAACGGCCGGTCGTGGTCGTTCCATCCCGATCTGCCAATAGCCCGCGACGACATTGGGTTTTTGGCGGATGTCATGGCTGATCTCCCAAGCCGACATGGTGTCCCCGCCGAACATATTCTCTTGGGAGGTTTCTCCGCCGGCGGCTTCATGACCAGCTATCTCGCCTGTGCAACACCGGACGCTGCGTCCGCCTATGTGCCAGTGTCCGGGGGCTTCTGGCGTCCGCACCCACAGGGTTGCGCAGGACCCGTGCGCCTTTTCCACACCCACGGCTGGGCGGATACGGTTGTGCCCTTGGAAGGTCGGCTTCTCCGCAATGGAACGCTGGCCCAAGGTGATATTTTTCACGGCATGGACCTGTGGCGCCAAGCCAATGGTTGCACCGAAATGGCCGCCGACCGAACTTCCACCGAAGGCACATTCTGGCTCCGCGGATGGGACCGATGCGCGCCCGGCTCGGCCTTAGAGTTCGCGCTTTTCCCAGGTGGGCACAGCATCCCACGGGGTTGGACCGATATGGTGCTCGACTGGTACGAGGCACTACCATCACCCAAGTGATGTCTCCTGATTTCATTGTTCCCAAAATACTCCGGGGGGCTTGCGCGCAGCGGAAGCGGGGGCAGGGCCCCCTGTTACCCCAGTCGCTGTGCCCAAAGCTTGGAGGCTAAAGTCCGCGCCGCCACATCGTCAGTTGCACATCCAGCGGCGTGCAAAGCCAAGGCGGCTGTGCCGATGACAGTGGCTTCTGCAAAGTCGTCAGTGCGTTCCCCGCGCCAAAGATGTCCGAGGTCCCCCGCCACCGGGGCCGCATCGGCCAATCGCCGGGTTTCATCGAGGAATGGCTGCGCCACTTCATCAATGACCGTCCCGTTCAAAAGACCATAAACCGCGATGGCTTTGCTCGGGTGACGTTCAAACTCGCCACCACCGCCTTTGATCACCAGGGATGTGTGCTCACCCAGCAACGCCGCTGCGTCTTGCTGCAATTCGCGATAGGGCGGATGGAACACGCCTTGGACACTCACGGCTGCACCGCCAGGGTTCATGGCGCGGCAGGCGGTGTTCATGGGGGATCGCAGCCCCAAGACATCGCGCAGTTTCAAGACGCGCAGAAACTCAGGTTCGATGCACTCCAAAGGCGCGTAAGCGATGCCATGGCTTCCCAGTGCATTGGCAGCTTCATCGGCGGTTGTGGCCAAGGGAATGCCAGCTTCATCCACATGGGACCGCACGTCGGCGAAGGGATTGGAATTGCTGTTCCAACCATGGACCAGAACCTTCTCACCCGCTTGCGCCAAAAGCTTTGCACTCAATAGAAACAGCGGTAGTCCACGGGATCGCCCCGACGCATAAGACGGCCAGTCCAGTGTCACGGGCAAGGCCCGCCAATGCGGGATGCGATCCCGCATGGCTTCCACAAAACCTGCAATCTCGGCGGCGTTTTCTGCGCGATACCGCATGAGCATCAAAAGCGCCCCAACCGCCACCGGGTCCGCTGATCCATCCAGGATCGCAGTCATCGCTTCGCGGGCTTCGTGCTGTTCTAGATTGCGCGACCGTCCGGGGCCGCGCCCCAAAATGCGCACATGCTTGGCCAGTGCGCCCGGCGCGATGGGCGTGTCATCCATCCCCGCTTGCTTTGCCGCGGCGGGAGAGGCGTCATCCGCTTCTCCGAGGTCCAGTTCGGGCTCGGAGCGGCTTTTTTCGATCACTGGGCGGCTTCCTGTTGCCTAAGACTATCCAGGATTGTGCGTAGCTCAGGACGGCAGGACCCGCAATTGGTTCCGGCCTTACAAGCGTCGCCGATGGCTTCCACATCGGCCAGGCCTTTGGATTCAATCGCATCAATGATGACGTTCACGCCCACGTCGAAACAGGCGCAGATGATGGCGCCCTGGTCCGGTTGATCTTCGCCCGGACGCGCGGCCAGCACCGCACCGCCGTTTTCTGTGCCAATGGTCGTGACAAGGTGGTTACGCGAGGCGATCACCGGCTCAGGGCCGGTGAAGAGCGCGGCAATGACGCGGCCTTCTTTCATCAAGGCCACGCGGGCGATGCCACGGGCGGGGTCGGAGACGGTGATGGCGTCGGCGTCGGAAACCCCAAACAGGGCCTTAGCGTAAGCTTCCCAGTCGCTGGGGAGCGAAAGCCCCGCCAGTTCCACCCGCCATCCGCCGTTGGCGCGTGCTTTGGCCCAATAGGCCGTTTCCGGAGTGATGTCTTCGGCGGACACGGCAAAACCGTACCAGGCTGGGGACAGGTCAAGGACCTCCACCGGGCTGGCCTTGCTTTCCGGTTGGCCGGAGATGGGATCGGTGTTGGCTTCGACAATCACGTCCACGCGCCCGGCGGAGGCATACTGCCCGGTCCAGTGCATGGGGGCGAAGACCGATCCTTCGCCGACGCGGTCGGTGATCACTAGACGAAGGATGCATTCGCCGAGACCGCTTTTCACCCGAACCAGCGAGGCCGGTGTCAGACCACGCAATTGCGCGTCCTTGGGGTGCATTTCTAGGAATGGTTCTGCGATGTGTTGGCTCAGGCGCGCCGACATCGCCGTGCGGGTCATGGTGTGCCAGTGGTCCCGCACTCGCCCCGTGTTCAAGCGCAGCGGATACTGCGCGCTTACGGGCGTCTTGGGGGCTTTGGACATCACCGCGATCATTTTGGCTTTGTGGTCGGGCGTGAAGAAATGGCCGTCTTCGAAGAACCGCCCCCCCACACGATCTTCGGTCACGGGCCATGTGACCGGTTCCAATGCATCATAGCCCGCGTCGCTGATGTAGCTCATCGCGGAAATGTCAAAGTCCCGGCCAAAGGCGCCGGAGATCGCTGAGAGTTGCGCATATTCCCGGAACACGGCGGCGGGGGAGGCGAAGTCGAAGTCTTTCTCCCAGCCCATCTTTTGCGCCACGAGGCACATAATGTCCCAATCGTGCTTTGCGCCACCCGGAGGAGGCAGCACGCCACGCTGGCGGGATATGCGCCGTTCGGAATTGGTGACCGTGCCGTCCTTCTCGCCCCAGCCGGTGGCGGGCAGGAACACGTCGGCGAGTTTGGCTGTATCGGTGTCCGCGAACATGTCCGACACCACTGTGAACGGACAATTGGCGATGGCATCGGCAACCGCGTCAGCTTCAGGCAGTGACACCGCCGGGTTCGTGCACATGATCCAGAGCGCTTTGATCCGTCCGTCGGCCACGGCCTTGAACATATCAATGGCCTTGAGACCTTGGTGGTCGCACATGGTTGGGCTGTCCCAGAATTCCTGGACCGCCTCGCGGTGGGCTGGATTTTCGATATCCAAGTGGCAGGCTAGCATGTTGGCCAGTCCGCCCACTTCGCGCCCGCCCATGGCGTTGGGTTGTCCGGTGACGCTGAACGGGCCGAGGCCCGGACGACCCATGCGGCCGGTGGCCAGATGGCAATTGATGATGCTGTTGACCTTGTCCACGCCGCTGGTGGATTGGTTCACCCCTTGGGAATAGACTGTGACGACCTTCTCGGTCCCGATCCACATGTCGTAGAATGCGGTCAGTTGGTCGGGCGTCAGGGCGGTCTTGGCGGGGTCATCCTGCGCCGCGGCAGTGATCGCGTCGTCAAATCCGTTGACGTGCTGCAGATAGTCCGCGTCCAACGCGTCACGCTTCACAATTTCGGTCAAAAGACCATTGAACAGCGCCACATCGGACCCCGGTGCGATGCTCAGATGCAGGTCAGCCATGTCCGACGACGCGGTGCGACGTGGGTCGATGTTGATGAGGCGGAAGTTGGGGTTCTTGGCCCGCGCGGCCAGCACGCGCTGGTAGAGCACCGGATGGCACCAGGCGAGGTTCGATCCCACCAGAACCAGCAGGTCACAGTCTTCCAAGTCTTCATACTGGCCCGGCACCGTGTCCGTGCCAAAGGCGCGTTTGTGGCCGGCCACCGACGACGCCATGCACAGGCGCGAATTGGTGTCGATATTGCCCGAGCCGATGTATCCCTTCATCAGCTTGTTGGCGATATAGTAGTCTTCGGTCAGCAATTGGCCGGACACGTAGAAGGCTACGCTGTCGGGGCCGTGTTCGGCGATTGTGTCGGCGAACCGTTGGGCCACCAACGTGGTGGCCTCATCCCAACTGGCCCGCACGCCACCGATTTCAGGTGTGAGCGATCGGCCAAACAGACTGAGCGTTTCGCCGAGCGCTGATCCCTTTGAACACAGCCTGCCATAGTTGGCCGGGTGGTCCGGGTCCCCCTGGACCTGCATCCCACCCGCGCCGTCGGGCGTGACGACAACACCGCAACCTACCCCGCAGTAGGGGCAAGTTGTGCGAAAGCTTGGGGGAGTGCCCCCGATGCTGCCGTCCATCGCCATTACGCCGCGCTCCGTCCCATGAGGTTGGTGGCGTCCAACAGGAGCCTACCGTCTTCGACGCGCACGTCGTAGGTGTTGACCGATCCTTCGTCCGCGCCCTGGGCCTCACCGCTCTCAAAGGAGATCACCCAGTTATGCAGCGGGCAGGTGACCTTGCGACCATGTACGATGCCTTGGGACAGAGGCCCCTGTTTGTGTGGGCAGGCATCATCCAGCGCGAACACTTCGTCGTCGCCGGTGCGGAACACCGCCACGCACCCTTGCGCGGTTTTCACCACCCGCGCGCCGCGGACAGGGATGTCCTTCAACGCGCCGATTTCGATCCAAGTTGCGGTCATTCGGCTGCCTCCAAATTGAGGGTGGCGATGGGCGAGTAGGCTTTTTCCGTTTCCGGTGTGGCCAGTTCTGCCCATGGGTCTTTCTGGTAGATCGATTGGCTGAGGGCGAACCGTTCGCAGAGCGCCTTGCGGCTCTCGGCGTCGTCGACCACCCGTTCTTTCACCCAATCCAGCCCAACCTTTGCGACCCATTTGTAGGGGCGATCCAAGTATTTGGCGTTTTCGCGGTAAAGCTGCATGAAGGCGGTGACGTGTTCGATCACTTCCTCCTCGGTTGCCACATCCACAAGGCGTTCTGTTTCTTTGACGTCCATGCCTGCCGCACCCGCAACACCCACTTGGTAGCCTGAGTCCACGCAAACCACCCCGATGTCTTTGCAGGTGGCTTCCGCGCAGTTGCGCGGGCAACCGGACACGGCAAGCTTCACCTTATGCGGCGTCCAAGACCCCCACAGGTGCTTCTCCAATTGGATGCCTAAACCGGTGCTGTCCTGGGTGCCGAAACGGCAATGGTCCTTGCCCACACAGGTTTTCACCGTCCGCAAACCCTTGGCGTAGGCATGGCCAGACACCATGCCGGCGGCGTTAAGGTCGGCCCAGATCTTCGGCAGGTCCTCGCCTTTGACGCCCAACAGGTCGATACGTTGGCCACCAGTCACGTGCACGGTCGGCACATTGTATTTTTCGGCGGCATC
This sequence comes from Pseudomonadota bacterium, assembly GCA_039178645.1. Lineage (GTDB taxonomy): Bacteria > Pseudomonadota > Alphaproteobacteria > Rhodobacterales > Rhodobacteraceae > Mangrovicoccus. The sequence continues at coordinate 10,563 of JBCDFD010000058.1, forward strand.
CGCAATGGCGCGTAATTCGTTGGGGGTGGTCATGCCCCCCCACATCCTTGGGACCACTGAGTAGGTGCCGTCCTTTTGGATGTTGGCGTGCTTGCGTTCGTTGATGAACCGCGATTGAGGGTCGTCTTGGTATTCCACCGGCCAGTCGGCGAGCAGGTAGAAGTTCAGGGCAGGGCGGCACACGTGGCACCCGCAGGATGTTTTCCACCCGAGTTCCTGGAACACGGCGGGCATGGTGGTGAGCTTCTTGCTCTTTATCATGCGCCGCACGTCTTCGTGGGTCATGTCCGTGCAGCCACACATGGGTTGCGCGGCGGGCATGACGAAGTCGTCGCCCAGCGTGGTGGACAGAACTTGTTCCACCAGCCCGGTGCAGGTCCCGCAGGATCCGCTGGCTTTGGTGACCGCGCGGACGGCCCCCAGGTCTGTGGCACCGTCAAGGATCGCCGCGATTATGTCACCCTTTGAAACGCCGTTGCAGCCGCAGATTTCCGCATCATCCGGCAACGCTGCAACGGCCGCCATAGGGTCCACGGGGGACCCTCCCTGGAAAGCCGGGCCAAAGATCAAAGTGTCGCGCATCTCGCTGACATCGGTGCCGTCTTGGATCATCTGGAAGAACCAGTTCCCGTCGGCAGTGTCGCCATACATGACCGCGCCCAAAAGCTTGTCGTCCTTCAGGACCAAACGCTTGTAAACACCACGGGACGGGTCGCGGAACACGATGTCTTCGCGGTCGTCACCATCGGCGAAATCGCCAGCCGAAAACAGATCACAGCCGGTGACTTTGAGCTTGGTCGCCACCTCTTTGGGTGTGTAGGCCGCCGCCTCATCCACCAGAGTTGCCGCAAGAACCTTGGCCATGTCGAAGATCGGAGCCACAAGTCCAAAGACCGCGCCGTTGTGCTCAACGCATTCGCCCACCGACAGGATGCTTTCATCCGAAGTGATGCACTGGTCGTCGATGTGGATGCCGCGACCCACCGCCAAACCGGCCTCTTTGGCCAGCGCGATGTTGGGGCGAATGCCCACCGCCATCACCAGAAGGTCACAGGGCAGTTCGGTGCCATTGTCCAACCTCAGGCCTTCGACCTTGCCGTCGCCGTAGATTTCCTTGGAGTTGGACGAGCAGAGCACTTTGATGCCCCGGCCAACTAGTTCCTTGCGAAGAAGGTACCCCGCCGCTTCGTCGAGCTGGCGTTCCATCAGGTGCCCCATGAGGTGCACGACCGTCACGTCCATGCCGCGCAAGGCGAGGCCTGCCGCCGCTTCGAGACCCAGAAGTCCACCGCCGATCACCACCGCTTTCGCGCCGGGCTTGCCCGCCGCTTCGATCATCGCGTTGGTGTCGTCGAGATCGCGGTAGGAAATCACACCGGGCAGATCATGGCCGGGCATCGGGATGATAAACGGGTTCGACCCGGTCGCGATGATCAGCTTGTCGTAGGGCGTCTCACCGCCCGAGCTGATGACGACCTTGCGCTCACGGTCGATGCCTGTAACCGCTTCGCTGAACCGCGTGGTCACGCCGTTTTCAGCGTACCAATCCGCATCGTGGGTCACGATTTCTTCGTAGGTTTTCTCGCCCGACAAAACCGGAGAGAGCATGATGCGATTGTAGTTTCCGCGTGGCTCTGCCCCGAAGAGAGTGACGTTATATGCGTCCGGCGATCGCTTGAAGAGTTCTTCAAGCGCACGGCCCGAAGCCATACCTGCGCCTATGACGACCAGGTTTTGGGTCATACTGCACCTCCGTTGGCGGCACAGTATGCCGCAGGGTTTAGCTGGCCATGTCTTGCCCTTCGGGCCAGGCCGCTTTGATCATTAAGTCTGAGAGTGTTTCGAACGCGGCGGTCCAGGCGCCGGTTTCGGCTTCGGTCAAGCCCGCGGGTGTGCAGTCCTGCAAAGCCTGTAACAGTGCCATGCCCACCACCGCAAAATGGTGTGGTTCCACCCCGTAGCGCACGTGGCGTTTGGCAAGAATGGCGGCGGTTTCCGACGCTTCGTCCAACTTGTCGAGATGCTTGACCATGTAGGCCAGGGTGTTCCCCAGCATTTCCCGCTGCGTCCGCATGTCGTCTGAAAACATCGGGCGCACGTCCGGTGCCAGCGCGAACAGACGTTCGTAGAATGCGACAGTCAGTTTTGCCTTGGCGGGAAACACGCGCATAAAGCTCTGTTTCACAAGCGCGGCTTGTCTTGGCGTCATTCGACATCTCCAACGTTTGAGATGTGAGAATAATCGCCGTCCATTGATCAAGTCTTATCATGTGTCGCCCAACCCCACGGAAAATGGCCCAAACTCCGGCGGAGCGCAGGTCAGATGGCGTGGGTTGGGTCGGGCGACAGTTCATTTGTGCTGGTATCCGGTCAGAGCGTGGTTGGCGTGGCGCTCACGCGGCCCAGAATTTCCACCAAGGCTTCGCAGGCTTGGTTTCTGCGGGCGCATCGGCAGGGTAGGCGGCTTCGATCATCACACCGGACAGTGTGGTGTAGGCGGTCAGCCAACCGTCTTTCACTTCGGGTGTGAAATCATCGCCCAGACCTTTTTCGAGCGTGTAGATCAACGCTTCGCCCACTGGGGTGTAGTCTTCGGCTTTCACGCCGTAATCCACGTGCTTGATCGCCAGTTGCTGTGCGACAGGGACGATCTTGTCCAGGTCACGCAGGCCGTTCACCACGGCACCCAAGGTGGCCATGAGCTTGGAACCTTGTTCTTTCATGTCGCCTTTGAAGTAAGGCTTCACTTGGGGCGCGATCTCAAACAGACGGTTGTAAAAAATCTCAGCCGCGGCGTCGGCGATGGGTGCCACTTTCTTGAAGCTGCCTTGAACCGCATCGATCTGTGCTGGTGTCATGGGTCACATTCCTTTTGGAGGGTTAGCAGTACCAGGCCACAACGTGGGATAAGTTGCCGCCTTGGTAGATTGGCAATGCCACCAGTTGGTCGTAACCGGCCACGGTGACGGCTTTTCCGCTGGCTAGAACTGGCAGGCCGCTCCCAATGACCTTGCCGATATGCCCCATCCAGGCAGAAACTTTTCGCGGGTTTTCCGCATCCCAAAGTGCGCCTTCCTTGGCGCAAATACCGTCGATGAGAACCGCTGCGCTTTCCGTGCCAACCTTGGCTTTGCGCGCGTCCCAAATTTCAAACCGTTGTGCGATGGGGGTGCCCCGTGCGGACAACAGCGTGACCACGTAATCTTCGTCCGTTGGCGTCGGGACAGGCATGCCGAGCCCCATGGTCAGCCCCGCTTGGCCCGCGCTTTCGCTGCGCACAAAGCCATAGCTCGACCCCAGATTGCGCATGAGCAGCGGCGTGGCCGACGCCAGAACGCCGCCGGGCAAACCTTGGCCGCGCGGGAACTGCGAATGGCGCGACACCCATTCGAAATGCTCAGCCGCGCCGTAGTAGCCGTCATCTAGGCCGAGCAGGTCGCTCGCCGTTTTCCACACTTCGATGGCCCCGATCCGGGCGTCATCATCGGCGCAGAACACTACGAGGACTGCCTTGAGGTCTTTGCCGTTGAACACCGGTAGGGCCACCGCCGATGTCAGTCCCGCGCGGTGCGCGGCTTCGGTGCGTCGAAAATAGGACCCTTCGAACGCCTTCAGAACCACGGGACGGGCTTCGTCCCATGCTTTCCCTGGCAATCCGGCCCCTTTGGCGAAAGTTTCGCAGCCAGAGAGTTCTTCGAACTCTTTGTGGGGACCGTAGCTGCCGCTGTGCAGTGCGAGCACCCCGTCCGTGGGAACCCAAAGCTCTGCGACCTCAATGAAGGTTTTCTGCGGTGTTGCGAAGGGGCCGTCCATCACGCTGCGTCCTTGGTCTCTTCTTTCTTACGCGGGTCTTTGCCATGCTCGTATTCTTCAAGGAACGTCAGTAGCTGTTCGCGGTACATGTAGTAGTCGGGATGCTCCAACAGTGCCTTGCGGGTACGCGGACGGGGCAGGTCGACTTTCATGATCTTACCAATGGTCGCCTGTGGACCGTTGGTCATCATCACCACGCGGTCGGCCAGAAGGATGGCTTCGTCCACATCATGGGTCACGCACACGGCGGTCACCTTGGTGCGGCTCCACACTTCCATGAGCACTTCTTGCAATTCCCAACGGGTGAGGCTGTCCAGCATCCCGAATGGTTCATCCAGCAGCAGAAGCTTCGGCGACAGGGCAAAGGCCCGTGCGATACCGACCCGCTGTTTCATGCCGTTGGATAGGTCGGTGGCTGATTTATCCATGCTGTCGGCGAGACCTACGCGTTCCAGGTAGTATTCCACCACGTCGTTGCGTTCCGCCTGACTGGCCTTTGGATAGACCCGATCCACGCCAATGGCGCAGTTTTCACGGGCCGACAGCCACGGGAAAAGGCTCGGCGCCTGGAACACAACTGCCCGTTCGGGGTCTGCATCCAACACGGCTTTACCATCAAGCTTGATCGCACCCTTGGAGATCTCGTTGAGACCGGCGGTCATGGTCAGAACTGTGGACTTGCCGCAGCCCGAGTGACCGATCAGCGAAATGAACTCGCCTTTGTCCATGGACAGGTGGAAGTCTTCCACCACAGTCAGCGGACCTTTTGGGGTCGGGTAGATTTTGTGCAGCTTGGAGAACTCCAAGAACTTGTCTTCGCGCAGGCTGCTGGTGACGTCGGCCACCGCCTTGGGCACACCGTGAATCGGCGTCACGTTGGGCAACATCTTGGAGCCTTCCACCTTGGCCGCGATACCCACGTCCATCAGGTAGTTGGTCACTTCCATGCGCAGACGCTTGAACACCGGGTCGTGGTTCATGGCGGTGCGGTCCCGTGGGCGTGGGATCGACACAGGGAATTCCTGTCCCAAGGTCCCATCGGGGTTCAGCGCGATGATCCGGTCTGCGAGGATGATGGCCTCGTCCACGTCGTTGGTGATCAGAACGCAGGTTTTGCGATCCGCTTCCCAAATCTGCTCGATCTCATCGGCTAGGTTGGACCGTGTCAGCGCGTCCAAAGCGGACAGCGGTTCATCCAACAGCAGAACCTCGGGGTTCATGGCCAGCGCACGGGCCACGTTCACACGCTGGCGCATACCACCGGACAGTTCCGCTGGGCGGCGCGTGGTGGCGTGGGACAGCCCCACCATCTTAACGTAATGCGCAACTTTCTCTTCGCGTTCCTTGCGGCCCATTTTGGGGAACACCGACTGCAACGCCAGTTCCACGTTCCCGTTCACAGTGAGCCAAGGCATCAGCGAGTAGCTTTGGAAAATAACGCCACGCTCGGGACCAGAACCGGCGATGGCTTCGCCTTTGAAGGTGGCGGTCCCGTTGGAGGGCATCTCAATGCCCGCCAGGAGGTTGATCAGCGTGGTTTTCCCAGTGCCGGAGAAACCGAGGATGACAACAAACTCGCCGTCCTTCACGCTCAGGTTCACGTCCTTCAG
>JBCDFD010000059.1:0-15985 GCA_039178645.1 Pseudomonadota bacterium
CAGCCGACCGTCATCTAGTGCAGAGAACACCGCCTCGGTCTCGTCCTCGGTGTTGCCGGAGGTCAGCGCCCCTGCCTCCACACCCGCTTCCCGCAGGGACCGCACTTGGTCCCGCATCAAGGCAATAAGAGGAGAAATCACAACCGTCACCCCGTCGCGGCAGAGCGCGGGCAACTGGTAACATAGCGATTTGCCGCCCCCGGTGGGCATAATCGCCAGGGTGTCCCGCCCATCGATCACGGATTGCACGATCTCCGCCTGGCCGGGGCGGAATCCATCAAACCCAAAGACCGCCGACAGAATACTGTCGGGCGTCTGAAATACGCCGTCGGGCATACGCCTGCTATCCGTTGTTGTTGACTGCTCTTTTGTCACTAAGTGTGCCACACCAATTCTTGGTAAACAAGCGAGCCGTGATGCCGACACCCTTCGAAACCTACGTCCGTCCGGCGCGCAACACGGCGCAGATTTGGCGGACCTTAGTTGGCGTCATGGCAATCCTGATGATTTACATCGCGCTGAACGCCGGGGCGCTTTTCTACGTGGCACTGCAAGCGGGACCCGACGTCGCCGAGAGCACCGTGGCGAAGGCCGGCATCGGGACAACGCCGGGGGCTGCCATGACCGCGCTGGCGACCTTCATTCCCTTGGTGATTGGCATCGGCTTGGTCACATGGGCGCTGCACCGCCGGGCGCCGATGTCGCTGATGGGGGAAGGCTGGGAAGTTGAATTTGTTCGCGCCGTCGGGTTGATCGCTGTATTGGCCGGGCTGAGTTACCTGCTGTCACCGGCCGGCGAGCCCGTCGAGCAAAACTTGCCCCTGAGCATTTGGCTCACCGTGCTCCCGCTGGCGCTGCTCCTGGTGGGGATCCAAACCCTGTCCGAAGAATTGCTTTTTCGCGGCTATCTGCAACAGCAACTGGCCGCCCGCTTCGCAACACCTGTGCTCTGGCTATTGGTCCCGTCCATCCTTTTCGGCGTCGCACACACCGCCCCAAGCGTCATGGGCGATGCTTGGTTGTTCCCAGTGATCGCCGCGACGCTCTTTGGCCTGGTGGCGGCTGACCTCACCGCCCGGCATGGCAACCTCGGCGCGGCCTGGGGCATTCACTTGGCCAACAACACCGCCGCGATTTTGATGGTCGCCACCGAAGGGCAATTGAGCGGCCTGTCGCTCTACGTCTCGCCCTATTCGCTGGAAGAGGTGGCCGCCAACCCCGCACTGGCCCTGCCCCAAGCCGTGCCGTTGATCCTGGCCTGGGTCATCTTGCGGCGGCGCTCACCGGTCTGATTGCATTTCAGGACCGGCTTTAATATGTGCGGCGCACCTTAAATATCAGGCAGCCCTGCATGAACTGGATCTCCAACTACGTCCGCCCAAAGATCAACTCGCTGTTTTCAAGGCGGGAAATCCCGGAAAATCTATGGACGAAATGCGAGGCCTGCGGGACCATGCTGTTTCACCGCGAACTGCGCGAAAGCCTGAACGTTTGCACAAATTGTGGCCACCATATGGGGCTGACGCCACGGGATCGGTTCACTGCGTTGTTCGATGGCGGCGTGTTCACCGAGGTCGAGGTCCCAGCACCCACGCCGGACCCGCTGCACTTCAAGGACCAAAAACGCTATCCCGACCGGTTGAAATCGGCCCAAAAGGGGACGGGCGAAAGGGAAGCCATGCTGGTCGCCACTGGCGAGATCGGTCGCACGCCCATCGTCGCCGCCGGTCAGGATTTCAGTTTCATGGCTGGGTCCATGGGCATGTATGTGGGCAACGCCATCATCGCCGCCGCCGAACGTGCGGTGGAGCTGAGCCGCCCTCTGATCCTGTTCTCCGCTGCTGGGGGCGCACGGATGCAAGAAGGCATCCTGAGCCTGATGCAGATGCCGCGAACCACGGTGGCGGTTCAGATGCTCAAGGAAGCCCGTCTGCCCTACATCGTCGTGCTGACCCATCCCACCACCGGCGGTGTCACCGCCAGCTATGCCATGCTCGGTGATGTGCAGATCGCCGAACCGGGCGCATTGATCTGCTTCGCCGGGCCGCGGGTGATTGAACAAACCATTCGCGAAAAGCTGCCCGAGGGGTTCCAGCGGGCGGAATATCTGCTCGACCATGGGATGCTTGACCGCGTCACGCACCGCAAAGATATGCGCCAGGAACTGATCACGATCACGCGGATGCTCATGGGACTGCCACCAGAGATCAAGGGCGATCTGCCCGCGCCTGCCGCCTCTGCCACGCCAACGCCATAGACCCAATGACCGCCCAGTCTGACCTGCTGCTGCAACGCATGATGTCGTTGCATCCCAAGATCATCGACCTGACGCTGGACCGGGTGCACCGACTTCTGGGCGCGCTGGACAATCCAGAACGCAAGCTGCCGCCGGTGATCCATATCGCCGGGACGAACGGCAAGGGGTCAACGCTCGCCATGATCCGCGCGGGGTTGGAGGCTGTGGGCGACACGTGCCACGCCTACACGTCCCCGCATCTGGTGCGGTTCCACGAACGGATCCGCGTGCGCGGGCGGTTGATCGAAGAAGACGCGCTGAGCACGCTTCTGGACGACTGTCTCGCCGCCAATGGGCCCGACCCAATCACCTATTTCGAGATCACCACCGTCGCTGGGATATTGGGCTTTGCCCGGACCCCCGCCGACTGGTGCCTGTTGGAGGTCGGCTTGGGAGGTCGCCTGGACGCCACCAACGTGGTGGACAAACCGCGGCTCACGGTGATCACGCCGGTGTCTTTCGATCACGAACAATACCTGGGCGACACAATCGCCAAAATCGCCGCCGAAAAGGCCGGGATCATCAAATGGCGCGTGCCCTGCGTGGTGGCGCGGCAACGTCCCGAAGCGATGGACGTGATCGAAGCACAGGCGGACCGCCTGGGTGCACCACTGTTCGTGGCCGGTCAGGATTTCGACGCGTGGGAAGAACGGGGGCGATTGGTCTATCAAGACACCCGCGGTCTCTTGGACCTGCCGATGCCCGCCCTGCGCGGCCCGCATCAGGTGGAAAACGCGGGCACAGCCATCGCCGCGCTACGCCAGTTGGAACAATCGGAGCAAGCCGCAGAGGGAGCCATGGAACGCGCCCAATGGCCCGCCCGCATGCAACGGCTGCGTGACACCAAGCTCAACGCACTGATGCCCGAAGCAGAGCTTTGGTTGGACGGTGGCCACAACCCGGCAGCCGGGGAGGCCTTGGCCCAGACGCTCGACATTCTGGACCAACGGGAAACCTTCCTGATCTGCGGAATGCTGAATACCAAAGACCCAAAGGGGTACTTGGAGCCCCTGGCCAAACACGCCCACAACCTGATCGCCGTGGACATTCCCGACGCGACAGCCACCCTGAAGGCGTCCGAAACCGCCGCCGCCGCCGAAGCTGTGGGCATCGCGGCGAACACAGCCGAAAGCGTGACAGCAGCACTCACCGCATTGAACGACGTCGCCCCCCGCGCCCGCGTGCTGATCTGCGGATCGCTCTATTTGGCCGGGTCGGTGTTGCGGGAGGCGTGAGGCTCGGGTGAGTGGACACTCTCCCTTTGGATGCTTAGAAAGCCCGGTCTTAGGGTTTGAGATTTGGTGTCCCGTATCAGGCTTGGCACAGCATGACTTAAAAGGGTTCACAGAGGTGCCGCGAAGACCTGGGCCCAGTAGGGGCCCATGTCATTGGACGCGCCGCCGAAGCCGAAATGGGTGATGCCTGGGGCCAAGATGTTGGCGCGGTGGCCGTCGGAGGTCATCCAGGCTTGGAACACGTCTTCGGTGTCGCGCTGGTTGAAGGCGACGTTTTCCGCAACCAGGCTCCAGGTGTAGCCTTGGGCCGTGACACGGTCCCCAACGGTCAAGGTGTTGTCCGGCCCGCTGCCGTGGCTCAGTACGCGGCGGGCGGCTAGGTCGGCGGCGTGCAATTGGGCGGCACGGTCCAGGCGGGCGTCGTAATTCACAAACCCCAGAGCCTCCCGCGCGCGGGCCGCATTGATCAGCGACGCCATTAACTCATCTGACATGGACTAGTCCCCGTTCGCCAGCGCTTGGGTCATGGTGTTGGCCCTTGCCGCCAAGGCCCAAGCGTCGATGGTGGACATCTGCCCTTCGGCCACCACGCGGCGGCCTTCCACGAACAGATCGCGGACACGGGTCGGCCCAGACAAGAGCAACGCGCCCACCGGGTCCCATGCCCCAGCGGCCTCTATCCCTGACATGTCCCAAATGGCGATGTCGGCGCGTTTGCCAACCTCCAAACTGCCCAGATCATCCAAACGGCCAAGCACTTGCGCACCGCCGCGGGTGGCGATCTCCAACGCTTCGCGCGCGGCCATGGCGTCAGCCCCGTTCTTCACCCGTTGGAGCAGCATGGCTTGCCGCGCTTCCGAGACCAAATTGCTGCCGTCGTTGGATGCTGAGCCATCCACGCCCAAGGCCACCGGAACACCGGCGTCCCGCATTTGACGGATCGGTGCGATCCCAGACCCCAGACGACAGTTGGAGCATGGGCAGTGGGCGACGCCAGTGTGGGTGCGCGCGAACAGGTCGATTTCCTGTCCGTCCAGTTTCACGCAGTGGGCGTGCCAGACATCGTCACCGGTCCAGCCCAAATCCTCGGCATATTGCCCCGGACGGCATCCGAAGTTTTCCAGGCTGTAGGCGATGTCTTCGTCATTCTCGGCCAAATGCGTGTGCAGTCGCACCCCTTTGTGGCGCGCCATGATGGCTGCGTCGCGCATGAGGCCTTGGCTGACCGAAAACGGCGAACAAGGGGCGAGACCCACTTGGATCATCGCGCCTGGGTTCGGATCGTGGAAAGCGTCTATCACGCGCAGACTGTCGGCGAGGATATCCGCCTCGGGCTCCACCAAACTGTCGGGCGGCAGTCCCCCATCGCTTTCGCCGATACTCATGGCCCCGCGGGTCGCGAGAAGGCGAACGCCCACCTCGGTGGCGGCCTCAATTGTGTCATCCAACCGCGCGCCATTGGGGAAAAGATAAAGGTGGTCGGACGTGAAAGAACAGCCTGAGAGCGCCAGTTCGGTGAGCCCCACCTGGGCCGATACCCGCATATGGTCCGGCGTGAACCGCGCCCAAATCGGGTAGAGCGCCTGTAGCCAGCCGAAGAGCAACGCGTCTTGACTGGCAGGCACGGCACGCGTGAGCGTCTGGAACATATGGTGGTGCGTGTTGATCAGACCGGGTGTGATCACACAGCTAGTTGCGTCCAGCGTTTCTTCATCAGTTGCCGCCAGACCGTGGCCAATTTCTGTGATCACACCATCGCGGAACCGAATGTCGGCGTTCTTCAGTTCCCTGCGTGCGCCATCCATGGTGACCAGCGCTTGGGCAGACCGGATCAACCAACCGCTCATGGTGCTTCATTCAATATGTCGAGCGCCGCCTGGTGAAGCTCTGCCGTGGCGGCAGCGATAACTTGACCACCGTTTTGGGCCGATCCGCCTTGCCAGTTGGTGACGATCCCCCCGGCCGCTTCGATTACACCGATGGGACCGGCGATGTCGTACCTCTGCAACCCAGCTTCGATCACGAGATCGATCTGCCCAAGCGCCAAAAGCGCATAGGCGTAGCAGTCTGTGCCGTATCGAACCAACTTGGTTTGCGGGGCCACGCGGTGGAACGCAGCCCGTTCTTCTGATGTGCCGATCTCGGGAAATGTGCTCAAGAGAATTGCATCGTTGAGGGACACGCCGGTCCTGACAGCCAAGGGCATTGACCCATGGGGACCGGAATAGATCGCCGTGCCCTGACCACCTTCGAAACGTTCCCCAATGAATGGTTGATCCACGATGCCGTAAAGCGTGCTGTGGTCGTTGCACGCCGCGATCAAGACGCCCCAGGTGGGCGTGCCAGCCAAAAATCCACGTGTGCCATCTATGGGATCCAAGACCCAGGTGATCCCGGTGGTGCCTTCGACCGCACCGAACTCTTCGCCGAATATACCATCGTTGGGACGCCGTTCTGCCAGAACCGCGCGCATGGCGACCTCACTGGCCCGATCGGCTGCCGTTACCGGGTCGAATTGCGCATCTGATTTGGTCTCGTGGGCGAGGTGACGCCCTCTGAAATGGTCCAGCGTGGCTTGGCGTGCCACATCTGCCAGCGCTCGGCCCGTTACAATGAGATCAGCCCGTTCGGCTGAGGAGAGAACAATTTCCGCCATCGGGCGGGACACTCGCACAAACCCGCATCGACGGAAAGCGCCGATGCCTCACCTTCGTGGGAATTAACGCGACTAAGCCGCGTCGCTGAGCACCCGTGCCAATTCGAACAGCTGTCGCCGTTGGGTTTCGGGGATCGCATAGTAGGACCGCACCAATTCCAAGGCTTCTTTGTCCGCAAGGATATCCCCGGGCGTGTTGCCTGTGAGTTCTTGCTCGTTGGACAGACCGTCGAAGAAGTAGGCCACTTGTACTTCAAGTGCTTCGGCGATGTCCCAAAGCCGCGACGCGCTGACCCGGTTCATGCCCGTTTCATACTTCTGGATCTGCTGAAATTTTATGCCGACCTTTTCGGCCAGTTGTTGTTGAGTCGTGCCAATGAGCCACCGGCGATGCCGGATCCGTTTGCCCACGTGCACGTCCACAGGATGTTTCATGTCGTTATCTCCGTACTCTCCCGATAGTAGAGGAAGCAAATATCGCGCCAAGTCTGGCTGATTTGCAGAAATGTCGCGGCCACCTCTGAAGGTTTCTTGCTAGTTGCATGAATTCAAAAGAAAAATAAATCGCACGGCGGTGCAAATTAGTTGAGACGCTCTTTTTGTGGCCCCATGCGCTTCGCATTTGGCGGGAGCAAAATTGCTCAAATTGCAAATTGCAATTCCCGATATGCGTGTGGAACGTTAGCATTTCGACCTTTCAGGTGGCGTCTTTCCGCCATGTGTCATATCAAACTTACAGTTATCTGTCACGGAGTCATGTCATGCGTGTGTACCAGATTAGTGAACACAACGTTAATCCTTCTCTGGTTGATATTGCTATGCCAATACCCGCGGAAGATGAAATTTTAATCAGGATAATGGCTTGTGGTCTCAATTTCGCCGATCTTTTGATGATAAAAGGTAAATATCAGGACCTTCCAGCCCTACCGACCACCTTGGGCTTGGAACTGGCAGGGATCGTGGAAGCAACTGGAGATTGCGTCAAAAACCTCCATGTTGGGCAACGTGTCGCGGTCTATTCGGGGCACGGTGGACTGGCGGAGTATGGTGTTTTTCCCGCGGATCGATGCCTTCCGATTCCCGATGACATGCCGTTCGAAATCGCAGCCGGTTTCCAGATCGCCTATGGCAGTTCGCATCTTGCACTGGACCGCTGTGCGCGGCTCCAGCCGGGGGAAACTCTGTTCGTTTCAGGTGCCGCCGGAGGTGTTGGTCTGACCGCGGTGGAAATTGGCAAGCACATGGGTGCCCGCGTCATCGCCAGCGCTCGAGGGGAGGAGAAACTGCAAGTGGCGAAGGCCGCAGGTGCAGACGTGCTCATAGACGCGACAGACGGCACGGAACTGCGCACTCAATTGAAAGACCTGGGCGGTGTTGACGTGGTCTATGACACCATTGGCGGCGACACCTACACAGGCGCTTTCAGGGCTTGCAATCCGGAAGGTCGCGTTTTGCTCATAGGATTTGCAGGTGGCGATCTACCAGAGATCAAACCCAACCACATGCTTGTGAAAAACATCTCGGTGATCGGGTTCTACTGGGGCGGGTATCTGAAATTCAATCCCAAGGCGCTGACTGACAGCCTTGCGACCTTGTTGGAATGGTACAGCGCCGGACACTTGAAACCCCACGTGTCCCACATCCTCCCCTTAGATCGCGCCGATGAGGGCTTGGAACTGCTCCGCAGTCGCAAGGCCACCGGCAAGGTCGTGATCACGCCGCACGCATAGGTTTTGCCGCCGTGTGGTAGGCTTTGCGGATCAGATCGGCCATGTGATTTCGCGCGACGGCGTTGGGGCCACGTTGCGATACGTACATATTGATGTAGATCGGAATCAGTTCTGGCAGGCCGCATGAGTCTGGCAGCACCGAACAGGACGGCATCACGGTTTCGCTCAACGCCACATGCAGCGCTAAGTCAGCGGACACCGTCGCCTCCACCGTGCGCGAGCTACTGGACAACACAGCAAATTCCCAAGGAATGCCTGCCTTATCCAACGCATCCGTGGTGGGACCCCGGAAGATGCATTCCGGCTCAAACGCCAAGCGCAATGGCCGACGGTTCCAGGCCTGCCCGTTCGGCGCACCAATCCACCGCATCTGCGATGTGAGCAGAGTTTCACACTCAGGCGGCTGGTTGAGGCCCGTGGTCAGGATCACGTCAAACTTGCCCTCCTCAAAGGCGGCGATGAGTTTCAACGTGCTGGACGACTCGAGGTCCACCTTCACTCTGGGAAATTCTGCGTCGAACCGTTTGAGAACCTGTGGAATGTGCGGATAGACGATGTCATGGGGCACACCCAAAGTTAGAGTGCCCTCAAATTCCGAGGTGGTCAGCCGACGCAGCGCCTCGTCGTTGAGCTCCAGCATTTTGCGCGCATAACCAACCAGTTGGTCCCCTTCCGGGGTCACGGTCACCGACCGAGCGGCCCGGTGAAGGAGCTTGAGGTCCAACGCCTCCTCCAACCGTTTGATCTGCATCGACACAGCCGATTGGGTGAGGTTGAGCGCATTGGCCGCCTTGGTCACCCCGCCCAGTTCAGCAATCGCCACCAAGGACCGCAGCGACGCCAGATCAAGAACTCGGTTCATACATCACACTCCATGATCGAAAACCTCACAAACATTCGTTTCAAAAATGCGACCTGTCAAGTTACATCATCATTCGTAATCGAAACGCACAGTCACATCACAGTTAATGGAGGCTAAAGATGTTTGCTGCACAAAAAGTTGCTCACCGCGCCCACACTCGCCGTCCTTTGGGACTGGGCCAAATTCTGATGCGCTGGATTGCGCTGGCCCACCAACGTCAGTCCCTTTCAAAACTTGACGACCGGATGCTGAAAGACATCGGTGTGACACGGGCCGAAGCGGACCGCGAAGCCAAACGCCCGGCCTGGGACGCACCCATTGGTTGGCAGGACCGGCTGTGATTCCCCATACGCCCACCTGCTGAAAAGGAGAGCGGTCTGGGCTCTGGTACACCCCTCACCATCCCTGTCTGACAGGTCAGACAGCCGCTCTCTGCAATCCGCGCCCCATGTGACACCATGGCGAGCGCGGATTGGTCCAAAAAATGGCCCCAAATTGCGCCGTTGTGGTTGAAAGCTTAAGGTGAGTTGCCGATATTCGATTAAGAGGCAGTCCAAACAGAGGCTGCCCTAGTCATTTAATGGAGGCAACCAATGGCTGACCCACAGACGATGCGCGCCACCGCCGGTGTCCGCACGGCTGCTATCGATGAGGGCCTTAAGGCCCACATGACAAAAGTCTACGGCACTATGTCCGCGGGCATCTTCATTACGGCACTGGCCGCTTGGGCCATTTCCGGCTTGGCCACCACCACCGATCCGTCGGCGGCGGCGGGCCAATTTGGCAACGGCACGTACCTGACCGGCCTGGGTGCCGCGATCTACGCAAGCCCGTTGCGTTGGGTGCTTATGTTCGCGCCGCTGATTTTCGTGTTCGGCTTCGCCGCCAGTATCAACCGCATGTCAGCTGCGACAGCTCAAACCGTATTCTACGCGTTTGCAGCTGTGATGGGCGTATCCATCAGCTCTATCATGCTGTTGTTCACCGGTGAATCGATCGTGACTACATTCCTGGTGACGTCCATCGCCTTCGCATCGCTAAGCCTTTACGGCTACACCACAAAACGCGACTTGGGTCCGATTGGTGCCTTTCTGATGATCGGTCTGATCGGTGTGGTTCTGGCCTCCATCATCAATATTTTCCTGGGCAGCTCGGGTCTACAGTTCGCGATCTCAGTGATCGGCGTGCTCGTGTTTGCAGGTTTGACCGCCTACGATACCCAGCGAATGAAGGTGGAATATCTCCAGTATGCCAACGCGGGTCAGACCGAGTGGCTGGAAAAGTCGGCGATCATGGGCGCGCTAAGCCTGTATCTCAACTTCATCAACATGTTCCTGCTGCTCCTGCAACTGTTCGGCAATCGGGAATAGTCTGAACTAGTGATCGACGACCAAAAGTCCCGCATACAACGGGGCTTTTTCTTTGCGCCTACATCATTGGCATATTGGGTGATTGTTCGGTGAACACCCGGATGTAGTCACCAGGACTCGACCCTGCCCAGTAAACCCACAGGCGGTGGGGATCGTCCTCGTCAATCCAAACGTAGTCGCCGTTCTCAAGCCCCCGCAATTCCACGCTGATGTAATTGACTTGGGTGTTCGCCAGAAAGTCCGTAGCCGCCATTGTGTCTTGGAACGCCGCCACGCCAAGGATCGGCGCATCGAAATAGACGTAGCCATACTGCACGCTGGCCACACTATCGAAGAACACATAATGGCTGGCCACCACGGTCTCAGCCGGTATCACGCCATCCTCGCCACCGATGTCCACGCGGATAGAGTCTGTCAGTCGGATGTTCTGATCTTCGTTGAAGGCATATAGGTTGTCGTCGTTGAAATTGTCCGCACCCACTGTGAAAGGGCGATCCATGGGCAATTCCACAAAACCACCGGCACCGGACTGGCGCAAAATTTCACCGGTGAGAACGGCAGCCTGCACCGGCCAAGCCAAACCCAAAGCCAATCCAAAACACATCGGTCGCATCATTGGCACACTCCCTCATCACCCAGGGAAAAGCTTACCGTGGGCACATCGCGCCTCAAGGGATTTGAGCAATCCCATCAACACGGCTGCGTGAGGCGCTGGATGAACCAGCAAAGTCCCCGACTGCGGATACAAGCAAGCCGGGGCGTGACCCCGGCTTCTCCCCCTTCATTGAGTCACAATCAGCCAGATTTATGGCGCTTCCACTTTTGATTGAAGCATCTGGCATCGCTTTTCGCGTTCGAGCCTAGCGAGAGGCAGCGAATGAGTGATCCAATGTAAAGTGGAAGCGCTTTAGGCGGCCGTCGTCATCTCCGCCGGGATGGACCCACCAACGATCCCACGGTCGAACAACCTTGCAATCTCCGTGTCATCACACCCGGTGACTTCGCTGAGGATCTCTTCGGTGTTCGCCCCAAGCAGTGGCGCAGCCTTGGGCGCTTGGCGTGCAATTTCCGAAAATGTTGCCGCATGACCCGGCACAAGATAACGACCGATGCCTTCCTGCATTAGCTCCTGGAACATGGGGTTGTCCGCACTCAAATCGCGGTCTTGCGCCACCGCTTCTTTCACAGTGCGGAACTCCGACCACGTCAGCTTGGCATCATCGAACAGCTTCCCAATCACAGCCGCTGGGCGGGATTGGAACCACGGCTTGAGAATGTCGGTGATCTCTTCACGCAACTCCCAACGGGCACCCTCATCATTCAGGTCGCGACGCGTGCGCTGTGCCAGATCGGCCAGTTCCGCCTCGGTGCCTGTCACTTTAACCAACCCCGACCACTGGCGACCGGTCAGTCCAATCACCATGATCCGGCGTCCGTCGGCACAGATGAAGTCTTGCCCGTAAGCCCCGTAAAGCGCATTGCCAGACTTGCCGCGCTCCGCTTCATTAAGCACCGCATCACCAATCATCCCCAGATGCCCGAGCGTCGCCGCTGCCACATCCTTGAGGCTCAAGGTCACGTCCTGCCCGTTGCCCTTGCGCAACCGGTGCCGCTCCGCCGCCAATACAGACGACACACACATATGACCTGCCATCAGATCCCAGGCGGGTAAGGCATTGGCCACCGGTTGGTCATTGCCTTCCGGGCCAGTGATGTCGGGAATGCCCAGGGCCGGGTTCACCGTGTAATCCACTTGGGGCCGACCATGGCGGTCGCCCAGCAAAGTGACCATGATCAGGTCCTCGCGGTGTTGGCTCAAGGTTTCGTAATCCATCCATCCGCGCACCCGCAGGTTGGTGAGAAAGACCCCCGCGTCTTTGCCCGGCGCCGTGATCGTCCGCGTGATCAACTCGCGGCCTTCTGGGTGGCTCATATCCACCGCTATCGACCGTTTGCCTTTGTTTAGACCGGCCCAGAACAGGCTGCGTCCAGACGGGGCCAAGGGCCAGCGTCCCGCATCCAACCCGCCTTGCAACCGGTCGAACCGGATCACATCGGCCCCCATCTGCGCCAAGGTCATGCCCGCCAGGGGAACCGCCACGAAGGCCGAACCTTCGACCACTCTCAATCCGTCCAGAATTCCGGCCATTCTCAGTCCTCCCAAGTTGCTTTTGCTGTCATGCCCACATGTCCCGCATCGGCTACGGTGCAGAGGTTCAACTGACCCCCTTCCCCAAGGGTGCCGCGCAGCGAAAGGTCGCTATCGTGGAACATCGGATGCACGCCGCGGAAGCTGAACCGGTCCGGGCGGCGACCTTTCCAATGGGCGGCCTGCGCCATCAAAAGCTGGGCTTGCAGCGGGCCGTGGACCACAAGGCCGGGGTAGTGTTCCACCTCGCGCGCGTAAGGCAGATCGTAGTGGATGCGGTGCGCGTTGAAGGTAATCGCCGAGTAGCGGAACAGAAGCGGGGCCGTCACAGGCTGGTGCATATCGATGACCAAACCATCAGTTGGGCCCGCTTTCTTCGGCGGCGCTTTGAACTCGGGCGCAATGGGCAGATAAACGATGGATTGGGTTTCCCGCACAGCCAGACGCCCTGCCCGGCGCAATGCATGTTCCACCGCCACGAAGACCATTCCGCCGCTGGAGCCTGTCTTTTCTTCGACCGATAGGATGGTGGAGGTCTTCTCGATCTCCTCACCCACAATCAGGTCCCCGAAGAACTCCAAGCTACCACTGGCCCACATGCGCCGCTCAAAGGGCACTGGCGGGAGAAAACCGCCCAACATCGGGTGTCCGTCCGAACCAAGGCCGTCCATGGGAACCGCAGGTGGGAAGGCGTACCAATGCCAAAGGGGCGGCATCGGATCACCCATCTGCGGGCAGGTCTCACCAGGTCGGGCAAGGGTGGCATGGGCCATCGCCGCCATGGCGGGGGCCAAGCAACCACTCACGGTTTCACTGCGGCCCACCCAGTCGGTCAGCACAAGGTCATTGGAAATCTGTGATCCATCCATCAGTTAGGCTGCCTTTGCTGCAATGGCTTTCGCCGTGTCGATGACGTTGCGGGCCATCTTTTCACTGGCCGCATCAATCATTTTGCCATCAAGCGCCGCAGCACCGAGGCCAGCCGCTTCGGCTGTCTTCAGTTCCTCAATGATGCGTTCCGCCTTGGACACCTCAGTCTGGGGTGGGCTGAATACATCGTTGATGGTGGCCAACTGCGCCGGGTGGATCGCCCATTTGCCTTCACAACCCAGGGCCGCCGCCCATAGCGCCGCCGCGTCCAGCCCGTCGGGATCACGGAAATCTCCGTAGGGCCCGTCAACGGCGCGCAAGCCAAAGGCCCGGCAAGCGACGACCAGCCGCGAAAGGGCGCTGTGCCACTGGTCGCCAGGATAGTCCGGGTTCAGTCCACCGATGCTCACAGTCCGCGCGCGCAGGCTGGCAGCGTAATCGCCCGCCCCAAAATGCATGGCTTCCAATCGACCGCCGAACTTCGCGATGGCTTCGATATTGGCCATGCCGAGCGCGGTTTCGATCAGAGCCTCAAGGCCCACCGGGACCATGAGTTCGCAGGCTTTTTCGACCTGCGAGAGCAGTGCCTCGACGGCATATAGGTCTTCCGGCACACCCACCTTCGGCACCATGAGCGTGTGCACCCGGTCGCCAGCTTGCTCCATGATGTCGACCACATCGCGGTACATATACGGGGTGTCGAGCCCGTTCACGCGCACGCTCACGGTTTTGCCTGCCCCAACCCAATCGATGTCGCCCAGGGCTTGGATCGCATTGCGCCGCGCCTGTGGTTTCTCGGGCGGAGCCACTGCGTCTTCGAGATCAAGGATCACACAATCCGCGGCACTGCGGGCGGCCTTGTCGATCATTGAAGGGTTCGACGCGGGCACCGCGAGGCTCGACCGCTGCAACCGCTGGGCACGCAAGGGGTGAAGAGTGTAGGACATGAAGGTCTCCTGCAAGTCAGAGATATTTAAGCGGCGGCGATGCGCAGGGACGCAGGCGCGCCCGTTTCGGTGGCGAACCAGGCCTGCGCCGCGCCCACACCTGACCCGAGCTGCACAGGGACACCGGCGCGGTAGAGCGCCATTTCCGCGATGGACAATGCGGTCAGGCACATGCCTTCGTTCAGATCGCCCAGATGACCGATACGGAAAACCTTACCAGCCAAGGGGCCAAGCCCGCTGCCGAAGGAGGTGCTGTAGTCGTCGTAGGCGATGCGCATCACCTCACGGGCGTCCACATCGTCGGGAACGCAGATCGCGGAGACTGTGTCTGAGTAGAGATCGTGGTGTTCGGCTACCAAGGAAAGGCCCCAAGCAGCAATGCCCCTGCGGACGCCTTCTGCCAAACGGTGGTGGCGCGCGACAACGTTGTCGAGCCCTTCGGACTCGATCAGCTCCAGCGACTTTCGCAGTCCGTGGAACAATTGTGTCGGTGGCGTGTAAGGGAAGTGACCGGTTTCGTTCATCCGCACCATGTCGGAGAATTCGAAATAAGCGCGGCGCATGGTGGCGGTTTTCGATGCGGCCATCGCCTTCTCGCTCACGCCTAGGATGCCCAGACCGGCCGGCAGCATGAATCCCTTCTGGCTGCCTGTTACGACAAGGTCGACACCCCACGCATCCATCTGAAAATCGATGGACCCCACCGAAGAGACACCATCCACGAACAAAAGCGCGTTGTGGAAATTTTCATCCAGCGCGCGGCGGACAGCGGCCACGTCCGAAGTGACACCGGTGGCAGTTTCATTGTGTGTAACGAACACAGCCTTGATTTTCTCGCCATGGTCATGGCCAAGCCGTCGGGATACTTCCTCAACTGGCGTGCCTGCGCCCCAGGGCACGTCAATCACGTCCACGTCCAGTCCTAGACGTTCGGCCATCTCGATCCAGAGCGATGAAAACTGCCCCAGGCGGGTCATCAACACCCGGTCGCCTGGGTTGAGCGTGTTGGTAATGGCCGCTTCCCATGCGCCGGTGCCGGAGCCAGGGAAAAACATCACCTGAGCCGTCTCAGACCGCATCACGCGGCGCACGCCGTCAAACAGGCCGAGCGTCAGGTCGCCGAAATCAGGCGCGCGCATGTCCTGCATGGGCACATTCATGGCCTGGCGCACCGCTTCGGGCACATTGGTGGGGCCTGGAATAAAGAGATGTGTTTGACCGGTTTTCACGCTGAGTCCTCCCTAGTGCACCAGGGATAGTGCGCGATTGTCGCATGCTGCAAAGGCAACCGGGTCCTGCTGTGAGCGCAAAACTTCACAGACTGCACAATTTGTGAAGTTGTGAATTTAGTGTTAAGACATTTTCATGAAAACGTTCATCGGACCCAGGCTGCGGCGCCTCCGGCGTGATGCGGACCAAACCCAGGCGCAGATGGCCAAAACCCTCGGCATCTCCGCCTCCTATGTGAATATGCTGGAACGCAACGAACGCAGCGTGTCGGTGCCCGTGCTGTTTCGGCTGTTCGAAGCCTACGGTGTGGACTGGCGCGAGATCGCGGACGAGGACGATGCGGCCACGTTGAAGAGCTTGCGCGGCGCGTTCCAAGATCCCTTGTTTGAGGAACACAGCCCCGACCTGCCCCAGCTTCGGGCGCTCATGTCCCACGCACCCGACGTTGCGCAAAGTTTCCTGCAATTGCACCACGCCTACCGAGCGGCCACCGATCAGTTGCTTGTGCTGTCAAATGCGTCGGAGACCGACCTGAATATCCTGCGGGCCTCGCCCGAAGCCATCGTCCACGATTTCTTTCGCGATAACCGCAATCATTTCCCTGAATTGGAGGCGGCCGCCGCTCAGTTCTGGGACGGGG
>JBCDFD010000060.1:0-15983 GCA_039178645.1 Pseudomonadota bacterium
GCTTCTGGAATATGAAGAAGCGCTGTGTCGGGTGGACAGCACCACGGGCCTTCCCATCGCGGGTTCGGGTCACATGATTTGGATCGGCGACCGCACACGCCAGCCGGATGGGGCCCATGTGGAATTCTGCCGAGGCGTTCAAAATCCCATCGGTCTCAAGTGCGGCCCTTCCATGGACACCGATGACCTCAAACGGTTGATGGAAACACTGAACCCCACCAACGAGGCCGGGCGTCTGACTCTCATTGCCCGTTTTGGGGCTGGCAAGGTGGGCGATCACCTGCCCCGTTTGATCCGCGCGGTGGAAGAAGAAGGTGCCCAGGTCGTCTGGTCCTGCGATCCCATGCACGGCAATACCATCAAATCGTCCACGGGATACAAAACGCGACCCTTCGACAGCGTGTTGCAAGAGGTGCAAGAGTTTTTCGCCATTCATCGCAGCGAAGGCACGATCCCAGGGGGTGTGCATTTCGAAATGACCGGCCAAGACGTAACTGAATGCACCGGTGGCGTCCGCGCTGTGACCGAAGCGGATTTGGCGTCGCGGTATCACACCGCTTGCGATCCACGGCTCAACGCCAACCAGTCCTTGGAACTTGCGTTCTTGGTGGCGGACGAGTTGGCCAATTCACGCAACGAGGCGCGGCACAGCGTGAGCGCCTAAGCCAGCCCTCAAACGAAATAAAGAAAGACCCGTCCGTTTGGGCGGGTCTTATCGTTCGGGCGCATGGACTTTTGCGACGTGATCAGTCGTCGGGACTGACCAACCGTAACCAGGGCACATGGGTGGCTTTGCCGGGGCCGGACGTGTCGCCCGACGTTTCTGTGCTGACATCCGTCGAAGCTGGCTTGAACGGCTCACGGTTCTCAGCAAAGCCAGGAATTTTTGGTTGATTGTCTTGCGGGTCCGCCTGCGGCACGGACGGCGCAGGTGCGGGGTCGACCCCAGCCAAAAGTGGCTCAATCTGAAGGCTGTCCACCACAAAACGGCGGGGTGTGCGACCAATGTCGCCTTCGTACACGAGACAACCCAAGGCGCGGCTCACGTCGCCTAGGTCGGACTTCAATGGAAGAATAATCAATTCAGCGTTGTTTTGCGGTTTGCCGATGCCGCGCTCGGCCACCAACTTAAATCGCGCCACAGCGGGTTCTTCGAATACGTGTTCCAACGCATCACTAATCTGGCGGCGCGCATCAGGTACGAAGAACGACGTGATCGGCATCCCGCGCACTTCCATACCCATTAAGTCGTTGAGATGCATACCTGCCAAGCGGAACCGTGCCATGCCCGGTGCGATCCGCTCCAGGATAAATGCGTATTCCAACGCGCCAGCGATGCCGCGGGGATCCACATCTGAGCGGTTTGGTACGAGCCTGCCGTTACGCAGCCCGGTCCAGTATGCTTCCAGCTGAGAAATCGCTCCGTGTTTCATCGTGGACTTAAAACTTTTCAGTGAAACGACCCCGGCGTCATCAGTCCTATCGTTTGCCATGTACACACCCGTTTTTATCCGTTTACCATGCCCGCGAGACGTGTCCTATGCCGTTTTGCAGCAGTGCGGCGACCCATCCCGTGTTTGAGGCGAATATGGCACGAATTCGATACAATGGCCCGTGAAAACCTAAGGATTGGTTAATCTATGCCCGTGATGTCCATGACTGGATTTGCCAGCCAAGAGATTGTGATTGATGCGAAATCTTGGATTTGGGAGCTAAAGACCGTTAACGGTCGCGGCTTGGAAATTAAGATTCGCTTGCCGGATACCGTGGACAATCTCGATGCCGCGCTGCGTGAACGGCTCAAGTCCAAGTTGCGACGGGGGTCGGTGCAGCTTTCTTTGCGCCGCAGCACAACCGGTCAAGAGGGTGGTGGGCTCACGTCGCGCGAGCTGGATGCGGTGTTTGCGCAAGTGTCCCAAGTGCGTGCTGCAGCGTCGCGGGCAGGGGTGACGCTGGCCCCATTATCGGTGGGCGATATACTTGAGGGCCGGGTTCTGACCCGAGCCGTCGCATCGGCGCGCACAAAGGATGCCGATACTCTTGGGGAACATTTGATGCCTGGGTTCGATGCGGCATTGGATGCTCTTCTCGGGGCGCGCGAGTCCGAAGGCCGGGCGCTGTATCGGATCATTTCCGGGGTGCTCAATCGGATCGGGTTCTTGGTCACCGAGGCGCGGCGCATTGAGAAGGCTCGCACGGCGGCCCGCCGCGAGACGGTGATAGCGGCCATGGAAAAAGTCATGTCCAGCCAATCTGAGGTGGACGAAGCACGGCTGGAACAGGAACTGGCTTTGATTGCCGTAAAATCGGACGTGACCGAAGAATTGGATCGGCTGGATGCCCATGTGACCACTGCACGTGGTTATCTCAGTGAAGACGCCGCCATGGGCCGTCGATTAGATTTCCTGACTCAAGAACTCAACCGCGAAGCCAATACTCTGTGTTCAAAGGCGCAGTTTGCCGATCTCACACGGGTGGGCCTTGACCTCAAAGCGGCGATTGATCAACTGCGAGAACAAAGTCTCAACGTGGAGTGACGCGCCCCATGTCCGCGCCAACATCGGAACGCCGTGGCCTTTTGATAATTTTGTCGTCTCCGTCCGGAGCCGGGAAATCGACCTTGGCCAAACGTTTGCGCGCCTGGGACGACAGCATCGGATTTTCCGTCAGCGCCACAACACGGCCCGCACGACCGGGGGAGGTTGATGGCGTCGACTATCATTTCCTGAGTGTTGAAACATTTCAGGCCAAAGTGACCGAAGGCGAGATGCTGGAGCACGCTGAAGTATTCGGCAACTTCTACGGCTCGCCACGTGCCCCGGTTTACGAGGCGCTCGACAGCGGCAGGGATGTCGTTTTCGACATTGATTGGCAGGGTGGGCAGCAGGTTCGGAATTCTGTTCGCGCCGAAGACGTGGTGTCGATCTTCGTTCTGCCGCCGTCCATTGCCGAATTGCACCGACGCTTAAACTCCCGTGCCCAAGACAGCGCGGAAACCATCGCGCGGCGCATGTCCCGGTCGCGGGATGAGATCAGCCATTGGGCCGAGTACGACTATATCCTCGTCAACGAAGACATCGACCGCGCCGAAACGGAATTGCAGGCCATCGTCACAGCCGAACGGCTGCGCCGGTCGCGGCAACCGGGCCTGATCCACCGGGTCCGTGCACTCAACGAAGAATTCGAGGCCACCACATGACGCTCTATGCACTGGATGGGATCGCGCCTACTGTTCCCAGCGATGGCAACTTCTGGGTGGCACCCGATGCCAACGTGATCGGCAAGGTCGTCCTCGAAGAAGACAGTTCGGTTTGGTTCGGCGCGACGGTGCGCGGAGACAATGAAGTCATCACCTTGGGCGCGGGATCGAACATCCAAGAAAACAGCGTCCTACACACCGACATGGGCTATCCGCTGACCATCGGTTCCAACTGCACCATCGGACACAAATCCATTTTGCACGGCTGTACCATAGGCGAGCAAAGCTTGATTGGCATGGGCGCGACGGTTTTGAATGGGGCTAAGATCGGGAGTTTCTGCCTGATTGGCGCAGGGGCGTTGATCACCGAAGGCAAAGAGATTCCAGATGGCAGCCTGGTCATGGGCGCCCCAGGAAAAATCGTTCGCCAGCTGAGCGAAGAGCAAATTGCAGGGCTGAAAATGTCCGCATTGGGCTACCAGGCGCGGTCGAAGCAGTTTCGCACGGGATTGGTTGAGGTACACCCATGAGCGGCACCGGTCCCCGCCAAACCCCTTGGCCGCAAAGCGCCAGCTATCCTTTGGTCCAGCCCCTGCAACCCTCGGTGGTTTATGTCACCGAAACACCCGATGCTATGGATGCGCAGTACGAAGGTGTAACGGAAGGCTACGCCTATGCCCGCGAAGGCCATCCCAACGCCGACGTGGTGGCACAGCAAATCGACCGTTTGGAAGGAGCCAAGGGCGGGATCATGACCGGCAGTGGCATGGCCGCGGTCGGCGCAGTCCTGATGGGGCTGACGAAATCAGGCGATCACGTGATCGGGGGCAATCAGCTTTATGGGCGGTCCCTACGGATGCTGCGAGATGACCTGCCCCGGATGGGCGTGGCCACAGACTTGTTCGATCCAACGGATGCATCCACTCTGGAAGGTGTCATCCGGCCAGAAACTCGGATCATTTTGGTGGAGGTGGTGTCCAACCCGACGCTGCGTATCTCAGACATGGCGGCAATCGCCGCGATCGCCAAGGCGCGCGGTATCCTGCTCTTCGTGGACAACACCTTCACCACACCTTTGGGGTGTCGCGCCTATGACTTGGGGGCCGACATTATCATGCACTCGGTGACCAAACTGCTGGCGGGCCACTCCGATGCGACCCTAGGCTATGCAGTTTGCAAAGACCCGGACCTTCAAGATCAGATGGCGACCTTCGCCATGACGATGGGGCTGACCGCAAGCCCATTCGACTGTTGGCTGGCCGACCGCGGTCTTGCCACTTTCCCGTTGCGGTATGCACAGGCCTGCCGAAACGCGGCCAAGCTGGCAGATGTTTTGGCGGACTCACCTGCTGTCGAATGCGTCCTTTATCCTGGACGGGCAGACCATCCCGACCATAACCGAGCCAGCGCGGTTTTGAGTGGGCAGCACGGCAACATGGTTACTTTTGATATCAAGGGTGGCCGCGAGAAGGCCAACGCCCTGTCACAAACCCAAGGGATTTTCCCGTTGGCACCGACATTGGGTGACGTCTCGACAACGCTGTCCCATCCTGCCTCGTCGTCCCACCGGGGCCTGACCGACGATCAACGCCATGCGATTGGGATCACAGAGGGCACCTTCAGAATGTCTGTTGGTGTTGAAGAGACCGAGGGACTGGTGGCACAACTCGCCAACGCTTTGGCCAATTTCACCTAAGTCCAGACGCCGACGATGGAAGAACCCAGAGATCGATATCCAAAAGAGGGTAGGTCGCGCGCAACTCTTTGAGGACCAATTGCGGTTTCGGCAAGTTGGTGCACAGCACGCGAAATTCGCCAGAAAATTCAGCCTCGACCAGAACCCGGGCCACATCAGTGCAATCGAAATCGCGCGATAACAGACCGGTCACAACCACGTCGGGTTCTAAGGCGGTCAGGGCATCAGGGCTGAACTCACGATATTTTACAGTAAGCGTTCCGGGTTCCGCTGACCACTTAACTCCTTGAACTTGAGTGTCTTCCCCGGACATCACCGCCAATATCTTTGGCGACCGCTTCACTAAACTGGCGCGCGAATGGGTGCGGTTTATATCACTTGGCGTCCTAGGATGCGCGGTCATGGGCCGAAACTGTTTCTTGGTGTGGGGTGTCCTACAACCCAATGAATGACCAAAACCATCGAATTGTGCAATGGGTTATTTTACATTTATGTGAAATGAATATTTTATAACTTTCTGAATTTATTATATAAATAATCCTTTGGTAACTCAATGGATTGGTTATGCGAATGTATTTGTCTAGGACAAATTGGTAGGCTTGCTGAACCAATGGGCACTTTATGTATTGCTTGCTGTCCACGTTAGTGGATTGTGTCAAATTTTTCCACAATTTCCCCGACTCTTTGAGTCGTTCATCTTTTTGGCGTGGCCCTGGCTTTGGCGAGGTATCAACGGTAAAGGCAATGGATGGATGAGCGGGACGAATTTGCTTGGGTGAACGCAGTGCCGTTGGCCCTGTTACTTGTGAATGGACGATCACAAGTCATTGCACTCAACCCTTTGGCCTCAGAACTCTTCGGGACAGATCAGGCCGGCGGTCATGTTGTTACCGTCATCCGGCAACCGGATGTTTTGAGTGCGATAACCACCTGTGTGGATCAACAACGTCCGCGGGAAGCGCGGCTGTCCATCCGCGATCACGTCCACGAGACGCTGTACAGAGTGTTGTGCCAACCGGCCCCTTACCTTGATGGTGTGGGCGCGGTGGTGACCTTTGAAGATGTGACAGTTGAAGCCACTGCCGGTCAGATGCGCCGAGATTTTGTGGCCAATGTGAGCCACGAATTGCGGACGCCTTTGACATCACTGCAAGGCTTCATCGAAACGTTGCAGGGGCCGGCAAGAGGAGACCTCAATGCCGCAGATCGCTTCTTGGCGACCATGTCCAAAGAGGCCGAACGGATGAACCGCTTGGTGACGGACCTGTTGTCTCTCAGCCAAGTGGAAAGCGAAGAACGCGTGCGCCCGACCGAACGGGTCGAACTGGTTGGCATGTTGCAAAGCGTGGCGCGGTCCTTGGAACCCACGGCAAAATCAGCGGACATGACCATCGAGATTAAGTCACCGAAGCCCGAGGTTTGGTTGCCGGGCGATGAAGATCAGTTGATGCAGGTTTTCACCAACTTGGCCGAAAACGGTTTGAAGTATGGGTCTGACGGCGACCGTGTCGATTTGAACGTGATCGAAATCCACCGTGACCCGATACTTGGGCAGGCAGCCGTTAAAGTCGATGTTCAAGACCATGGGCAGGGCTTCGACGAAATGCACGTTCCGCGGTTGACCGAACGGTTCTACCGTTTGGACGACCACAGGTCCCGCGCTTTGGGTGGAACGGGCCTCGGCCTCGCCATCGTGAAACACATCGTGGGGGGTGTCAAAGGTCGGATGCGGATACAAAGTAAAGTTGGCGTCGGAAGCTGTTTTTCAGTGATTTTGCCCAAAACCTGACGGACTAGATTCGCTGTCATAGTGGAATTGGCAAATCGGAAACGGGGTGACCTAGCGGCACTTCGGAACCAATCGTGCTGTAGATCGCGCAATTCTTGCCGCTCGTGGGTTTTGTGACAGAGTTTAAACAGTGCCGCCTCTGTTTTTCCAAAATAAACTAAGTGATCGGTACTTGGTCAGGAAATTAAAAAACATTTAATTACAATTATTTATTATGGGTTGGGCGATATGCTCGCTTTGCTTCAGGCGTGTTTACAAAACCGTTACAAAACCTTTGCAATTCTATCAAGTCAGCACTCTAGACGCTCCGCACGAACTCACGCAGGCGCGCTCGAACTTTAGGACCACGCGCCTTTCGGTATAACAACTTGGAGCAACCTCCCATGAAATTCGTGAAGCTGAGCGCATCGCTGCTGGCCATTGCTGCTGTATCCGCGACGTCCGCAAACGCACGTGACGTTGTGCAGATCGCCGGATCATCCACAGTGCTGCCCTACGCCTCAATCGTGGCCGAACTGTTTGGCGACAACACAGACTTCCCAACACCGGTTGTGGAATCGGGCGGCTCTTCCGCTGGCCTGAAGCGTTTCTGCCAAGGCGTTGGCACCGAGCACACCGATGTGGCAAATGCATCCCGCGCCATCCGTGCTAAGGAAATCCAAGCCTGTGCCGACAATGGTGTGACCGACATCATCGAAGTGCGCATCGGCTACGACGGCATTGTGTTTGCGTCGCAGATCGATGGCCCAGCTTACACGGCCTTCACCCCATCCGATATCTTCAACGCCCTGGCCCCTAAGGTCATGGTGGATGGCGCGTTGGTCGACAACCCGCACACCCAGTGGGCCGACTTCAACGCTGACCTGCCAGCCTCTGATATCCTGGCATTCATCCCTGGCACCAAGCACGGCACCCGTGAAGTGTTCGAAGAAAAGGTGATCGCAGCGGGCTGTGAAGCCACGGGCGCCATGGAAGCCATGATTGCTGGCGGCATGTCCGAAGACGACGCCGAAGACGCATGTTTGGAAGTCCGCACCGATGGTCGTTCCGTGGACATCGACGGCGACTACACCGAAACGCTGGCATCCATCGACGCCAACGAAAACGGCATCGGCGTGTTTGGCTTGGCGTTCTACGAAAACAACACCGACAAGCTGAAGGTTGCGACCATGTCCGGGATCGCGCCATCCACTGAGACCATCGCATCCGGTGAATATCCCGTGTCCCGTCCATTGTTCTTCTACATCAAGAAAGCCCACATCGGCGTGATCCCAGGCCTGAAAGAATACGCTTCGTTCTTCGTGTCTGACGATCTGGCTGGTCCGTCCGGTCCTTTGGCACAATACGGCCTGGTGTCCGACCCAGAACTGGCGTCGACGCAAGCGATGATTGCCAACGAACAGACCATGGGCGAAGGCATGTAATCTGACCGTTTGGTCAAGGTTTTAACAAACTCTAACGGGGCTGCACCCATGCCGCCCCGTTCTGTTGTTTATGAAGTGCGTAGGCACGGGACCCAAGCATGTCGGTTTTCTGGTTAATACTCGTCGTTCTGGCCATTGGCGCGGCGGGCTTTTTTGTCGGACGATCCAAAGCGCTCAGCACCGCGGGCGGTGACAGCCGAGGTCTGCATTCCATGCCGACCTACTACGGCTCAAACGTGTTCATGAAATCGGTGGTGCCCGCATTTGCGGTGATGTCGATCTGGTTGATCGCGCAGCCTTTGGTGGTGCAAAATCAAGTGTCGCAGATGATCCCCGAAAGCGAGATTGCCGAAGGGTCCAACAAGGGCTTGGTCATGGCCGAGGTGCGGCGCACCGCCGAGGGCCTCAGCAATGCCGTGGCCGCGGGTGTCATGACCGAAGACATGGCCCGAAGTGCCCGCGCTGAATTCACCGATATGACGCAGCGTTTGCGCGACGCCGGTCAAATCGTGACCAATCGGATCACGCAGACGGTCCTGTCGGCGGCGCAACAATATCGGATATCCATGGCGCGAGGTGCCATGTGGATGTCGGTGCTCACCGTACTGGTTGGTGTGGCAGGGGCCTTTTGGGGCTACGCAGAGTCGAACAAAGAGTTCCGCGCACGCAACGTCGTTGAGAAAGGCGTGATGGGCATTCTCATCGCCTGTGCATCCATCGCGATCCTCACCACAGTCGGCATCATCCTTTCACTTGTGGGCAACACATTTGCCTTCTTCCGGCTCTACCCGGCCCATGAGTTCTTTTTCTTACTTGAATGGGCCCCGAGCTTTTCAGGACGCGGTGGCGCGTCGAGCCTTGGCATCATTCCGCTTCTTTGGGGCACGCTTTACATATCGTTCGTGGCATTGCTGGTGGCGGTGCCCATCGGTCTCTTCGCTGCGATTTACCTTAGCGAATACGCCTCATCCACCGTGCGCGGGATT
The DNA here is from genome assembly GCA_039178645.1 of Pseudomonadota bacterium. GTDB lineage: Bacteria > Pseudomonadota > Alphaproteobacteria > Rhodobacterales > Rhodobacteraceae > Mangrovicoccus. Next base: position 9,095 of record JBCDFD010000060.1, read on the forward strand.
GCCAAGCCGCTTCTCGAGGTGCTCGCGGGCATCCCGACCATCGTTTACGGCCTTTTCGCCCTGCTGACCGTCGGACCACTTTTGATGTCGGTTTTCGGCCCAGACACAGTGGGCTGGATGCAAGGACAACGCGCTGTGCTGACAGCCGGGGTTGCCATGGGGATTATGTTGATCCCGTTTGTGAGCTCCTTGTCTGACGACATCATCAACGCTGTCCCTCAGGCCATGCGGGATGGATCCTATGGGCTTGGTGCGACCAAGTCTGAAACCATTAAACAGGTCATCCTCCCAGCGGCTTTGCCCGGCATTGTCGGCGCGATCCTGTTGGCCGCATCGCGAGCCATTGGAGAGACTATGATTGTGGTGCTTGGGGCAGGGGCAGCAGCACGGCTGAGCCTCAATCCCTTTGAGGCCATGACCACCGTCACGGCGAAAATCGTGTCCCAGCTCACCGGCGACAGTGATTTTGCATCACCCGAGGCGTTGGTAGCCTTCGCCTTGGGCATGACGCTTTTCCTAATCACGCTAGGGCTCAATGTCTTTGCGCTCTACATCGTCCGTAAGTATCGGGAGCAGTACGAATAATGGCTGACGTATCCATCGACACCGCCAGCGCACCGCGCCCAAAACGGACGTCGCTGACCGAAGAAGACGCCCGCACTCGCAAGCGCAACGCGGCGGAGAAACGGTTCCAATACTATGGCATCGCGGCCATCGCGACCGGGTTGTTTTTCCTTGTCACCTTGGTCTGGGCGATCCTGTCCAACGGTTTGCCCGCATTTCAGCAGGCCATTGTTGAGGTCGAATACACGCTGACCCAAGAGGACTACGACAAGGCCGAGTCGGCGCTCCTGAAAACCGGCGTCTACACCGATCATTTTGTGGCCTTCTTGCACCAAGAGATGAACGACCGTGGTGTTGAGTTGGACTTTGACAAGGCGGCGGTGGAGCGCCTCTTGGGTAAAGTGGGCGGCGACATCCGGGCGTTCTATCGTGAAAACGAGAACCTTCTAGGCCAGCCGGTCACGTTTGAACTGGCTGCTGCGTCCCGCGTCGACCGCTATCTGAAAGGCACTTTCGAACGGGACGATTTGCAAGAGGGCAACCGGTTCTTTATGCCCGGCGACTTCGACTTGATCGACGCCATGGCGGACGCTGGGCTTGTGACGCAGGCGTTCAACTGGAATTTCATTACCGGCGTGGACACCGGCGTGGACAACCCCGGCGGCGCTGGTATTGGCGCATCCGTCTTGGGTTCGTTCTTTATGATGATCGTGGTTCTTTTGCTCGCCCTGCCCATTGGCGTGGCCGCGTCAATCTATTTGGAAGAATTCGCCCCCAAAAACAGGTTCACCGATTTTATTGAGGTGAACATCTCAAACCTCGCTGCGGTGCCGTCGATTGTGTTTGGCATCTTGGGATTGGCTGTGTTCATCCAGTTTGCGCACCTGCCGCAATCGGCTCCGCTGGTTGGTGGTCTGGTTCTCACGCTCATGACCTTGCCGACGATCATCATCAGCACCCGCGCCTCGCTAAAAGCCGTGCCTCCGTCCATTCGTGACGCGGCCTTGGGTGTGGGTGCCTCAAAAATGCAGGCGGTGTTCCACCATGTGCTGCCTTTGGCGATGCCAGGGATCCTCACCGGGACGATCATTGGCCTGGCCCAGGCTCTAGGGGAAACCGCACCGTTGCTGCTCATCGGTATGGTCGGGTTTGTGGCGCGATATCCTGACACGTTCCTGGAGGGCTTCGTGGAGCCTAACTCCGCAATGCCCGCGCAAATCTACAACTGGGCGGCCCGGTCCGACGCGGTGTTCACCGAAAAGGCCTGGGGCGGTATCATCATTCTGTTGCTGTTCTTGGTCACAATGAACATCATAGCAATCATTCTGCGCCGCCGCTTCGAGCGTCGCTGGTAAGAACAGGAGAAGGTTCGATGGACGACGCAGGTCTCGCAACACAAACCGTTGACGTCACAACGGAAAAGAAAATCAAAGCTACCAATGTGCAGGTTTTTTATGGTGCCACTCACGCCATCAAGGACGTGAGCGTGGACATCGACGACAAGACCGTGACGGCCTTCATTGGCCCGTCGGGTTGTGGGAAATCGACATTCCTGCGGTGTCTCAATCGCATGAATGACACAATCGATGTGGCCCGCGTCGAAGGTGAAATCCTGCTCGATGAAGAAAACATCTACGACAAGAAAGTCGACCCGGTGCAACTGCGCGCCAAGGTAGGTATGGTGTTTCAGAAGCCGAACCCATTTCCAAAGTCGATCTATGACAATGTCGCCTATGGGCCACGCATCCACGGTCTGGCCGCGAACAAGGCTGAACTGGATGATATCGTCGAAAAATCCCTGCGGCGTGGGGCCATTTGGGACGAGGTGAAGGATCGCCTAGATGCGCCCGGCACCGGGTTGTCCGGCGGACAGCAACAACGGCTGTGTATCGCCCGCGCTGTGGCCACGGAGCCTGAGGTTTTGCTGATGGATGAACCATGCTCAGCGCTCGACCCTATCGCGACCGCCCAAGTGGAAGAGCTGATCGACGAACTGCGCACCAATTATTCGGTCGTGATCGTGACCCACTCCATGCAGCAAGCGGCGCGGGTGAGCCAGAAGACAGCGTTTTTCCATCTGGGCCACTTGGTCGAATACGGTGAAACCGGTCAGATTTTCACCAATCCCGTGGACAGCCGCACCGAAAGCTACATCACCGGGCGCATCGGCTGAGGCGCAGACCAATCAACAGGCAAAGGCCCGGCTTTGGACGCTCAAAGACGTCCAAGTCGGGAAAACGGACAATACCATGGTGGAAAACCACATAGCTTCGGCGTTCGACCGAGACCTCGATACCATTCAAACCATGATCATGAAGATGGGTGGCTTGGTGGAAGTGGCCATTGAGGACGCGGCCAAGTCCTTGGTCACCCGCGACGAAACTCTTGCTGAACAGGTCCGCAGCAAGGACCACCTCATCGATGAGTTAGAACTGCAAGTGAACTCTGAGGCGATCCGCGTTTTGGCGCTCCGCGCGCCCACCGCAGTGGATTTGCGCACCATTGTGACCGTGATGAAAATCAGTGGGAACTTGGAACGGGTGGGTGATTACGCCAAAAACATGGCAAAGCGCGCGACGGTTTTGGTGCAAATGCAGCCCATCAACGACAGCGCGCCCGCCATCCGTCGCATGGCCCAACAGGTCGAGCATATGATGAACGACGCGCTGGATGCCTACATCAAACGGGACCTGGCCCTGGCCGAAGACGTGCGCCTGCGCGACGCGGAAGTTGACCAAATGTACAACGCGCTTTTCCGCCAATTCCTCACCTACATGATGGAAGACCCGCGCAACATCACCGGCTGTATGCACCTCCACTTCATTGCCAAGAACATTGAACGCATGGGCGACCATGTGACGTCCATCGCGGAACAGGTGATCTATCTGGTCACCGGGGAGATGCCCGAGGACAGCCGACCGAAGGGCGACAGCACATCGTTCCAGGCCATGCCCGGAGTGAAATCGTCATGACCAAGGCATCACCAACCATTCTGATTGTGGACGACGAAGCGGCCCAGCGTGATCTGCTGTCCTACAACCTCGCTGCCAATGGATTTCGGGTCGTCGAGGCGGCCAATGGCGATGAAGCCTTGATATTGGTCGAAGAACAGAGCCCCGATCTGATTGTGCTCGATTGGATGTTGCCGTCGGTGTCCGGCATCGAGATTTGTCGTCAGATCAAATCCCGTCAAGAAACACGCACGGTGCCCATCATCATGCTGTCGGCACGCGCCGATGACACCGATAAGGTCCGCGGGTTGGAAACTGGTGCGGATGACTACGTGACCAAGCCCTATTCGGTCATGGAACTCATGGCCCGCGTGCGCACTCAGTTGCGCCGCACCCGTCCTTCAACGGTGGGTGAAAAGCTCACCTTCGACGATATCGTACTGGACGCAGAGAGCCACAAGGTGTTTCGCGCGGAGCAGCCGTTAAAGTTGGGTCCGACCGAGTTCCGCCTGTTGAGCACCTTCATGGAAAAACCGGGCAGAGTGTGGAGCCGAGAACAATTGCTCGACCGCGTCTGGGGGCGCGACATTTATGTCGACACTCGCACGGTTGACGTTCACATCGGGCGTCTTCGCAAAGCGCTGTGCCAAAACGGTGGCGAAGACCCTGTCCGCACAGTCCGAGGCGCAGGATACGCTCTGGGCTAGTCTGCCGCGACAGCACCCCGAACACGCGGAGTGCTCTCGTTTCCTGCTCTAAGTTTTTGGTACCGAATGGTTTTTTCTCTCCAGTAGTGTCAAGGACACGCACTGCGCCGTAGCACAAGACTCAGGGTGCGTTTCATTCTTCCTGAAAATGTATCCATTAATGTGGCGCAAGTCGCTGATCAGACAAAGCGCAAAACACTAGCATCATCAATCACTCATCCCAGAGTTTCGATACCTCACAATGATTAGATTTGTATCAATGCCAAATCTGGTGCTCGCGGGTAATTTGGTAGGCCCGGAGGGACTTGAACCCCCAACCAAAGTGTTATGAGCACTCTGCTCTAACCAATTGAGCTACAGGCCCGCCGCGTACCGGGCTACCAGACCAACGGCCCAGGTCAAGGCCCAGCGACCGCTGCACAGCAAACGACGCCTTTGCAGATTGAATTGGCTGCATTGCGCCCGTCGCGCCTTTGGTCTAGCCCGCCACCCGGGCATATGAGGACCTCTCCATGGGCGACGGCAAGAACGGATTGAGCTACGCGGACAGCGGCGTTGATATCGACGCGGGTAACGAGCTTGTGGATCGCATCAAGCCCGCTGCGGCCTCCACCAATCGATCTGGAGTGATGGCTGGGCTAGGTGGGTTCGGCGCCATGTTTGACCTCAAAAGTGCAGGCTTCTCCGACCCTATCCTGGTTGCGGCGACCGACGGTGTGGGCACTAAGTTAAGGCTTGCCATCGACACGGGTCACCTCGGATCCGTAGGCATCGATCTGGTGGCCATGTGCGTCAACGATCTGATTTGCCAGGGTGCGGAGCCACTGTTTTTCTTGGATTATTTCGCCACTGGCAAGCTTGATCCCGCGTCCGCCGCAGACGTTGTTGTCGGCATTGCCGAAGGTTGCCGGTTGTCGGGATGCGCGCTCATTGGCGGTGAAACGGCAGAAATGCCAGGAATGTACGCGCCCGGTGATTTCGACCTCGCGGGGTTTGCGGTTGGGGCAATGGAGCGTGGCCAAGGCTTACCCCATGATGTGGCAGTGGGCGACGTCCTGTTGGGCCTTGCTTCTGATGGTGTGCATTCGAACGGCTACTCACTGGTGCGCCGAGTGGTGGAATTGTCCAGCCTCACGTGGGACGCACCGGCTCCGTTTTCAGACGCCAGCCTGGGTGAAGCGCTACTCACACCCACGCGGCTCTATGTGAAACCTCTTCAAAACGCTCTTGCAGCGGGTGTCCACGCTTTGGCGCACATCACCGGGGGTGGGCTCACTGAGAACGTTCCCCGAGTTTTGCCGGACGGGTTAGGCGTGACCATCGACCTTAATGCATGGTCGCTGCCGCCGGTGTTTGGTTGGTTGCAAAATCAGGGTGGTATCCAGCCCCACGAGATGCTGCGCACCTTCAATTGCGGAATTGGCATGGTCGTTGTTGTGGACAAAACCCAAGCTCACGAGGTGGCCGAGCGGCTCACGGCGTCTGGGGAAACCGTTTACCGATTGGGCGAAGTGACCGGTAATGCAGATGTGGTCTATACGGGGACCTTTGGGTGACCCGACGCGTCGCGATTTTCATCTCTGGCGGTGGCTCAAACATGGTGTCGCTGGTGGAAAGCATGTTTGGCGACCATCCGGCACGCCCGGTTTTGGTGGTTTCGAATAATTCAGACGCTGGCGGATTGGCAAAAGCCCACGACCTTGGTGTGCCCACCGCCGTGGTCGATCACAGGCCTCACGGCAAGGACCGGGCAAGTTTCGAGGCTGAGCTAACCAAAGCGCTGGAACCCGCCGATCCTGACTTACTCTGTCTTGCGGGTTTCATGCGGGTGCTGACCGCTGGCTTTGTGACGCCGTGGCACGGGAGGATGTTGAATATTCATCCGTCATTACTGCCTAAGTATCGGGGCCTGCACACCCATGCCCGCGCGTTGAAGGACGGTGAAATTGAGCATGGCTGTACGGTGCACGAAGTAACCGCCGAGCTTGATGATGGCCCCATCCTGGGGCAAGCGCGCCTGGCCGTAGAGGCCGATGACACGGCCGAAAGTCTCGCCGCCCGTGTCCTAAAGTTGGAACACAAACTTTACCCGGCGGTTCTGCGGCGTTTCGCCAGTGGGACAAGGGAACCGCTCTGGTTGCCTTGACAAAAACTCGCTCCGCCGACGATAGAAAACGACCCGTGCGCATCGCGGCGGGGGGGCACCTGTCTGAACGCGGCATGGGATGAAAACGTTAAAGACCACGGACGAGTTGAGCGCATTTTGCGAATTGGCGGCGGGCTATCCTTACGTCACCGTTGACACAGAGTTTCTGCGCGAACGCACCTATTATTCTAAACTGTGCCTGTTGCAATTGGCATTTCCCGGCGATGGTGACGGCGATGCGGTGCTTGTCGATCCTTTGTCCCCGCAAATGTCGCTGGAGCCGCTGTACGATCTGTTCCGCAACGCAAACGTGGTCAAAGTGTTCCATGCGGCCAGGCAAGACCTGGAGATTTTCTTCCACGACGGTGGGCTCATTCCCCATCCACTGTTCGACACCCAAGTGGCCGCCATGGTGTGCGGATTTGGGGAGCAGGTGGGCTATGAAACGCTTGTGAAGCGTGTGGCCAAAGAAAGCTTGGATAAGTCGTCGCGCTTTACCGATTGGAGCCGGCGGCCTTTGA
>JBCDFD010000061.1:0-15968 GCA_039178645.1 Pseudomonadota bacterium
ATTTTTTCAAGCGTCTGACCCGCTTCACCAACTAAGGCAACGCCCTTGTTCACGTGACTACCACTTTCAGAGATCAAGCTGTTGATTTCGCTCGCGGCTTCTGATGAGCGTTGAGCAAGAGCACGCACTTCGGAAGCGACGACGGCGAAGCCACGGCCAGCCTCCCCGGCGCGGGCAGCTTCAACACCTGCGTTCAGAGCGAGCAGGTTTGTTTGGAATGCAATGTCGTCGATGACGTGAATGATCTTAGAGATTTTGCCAGAAGACTGTTCGATGGCACCCATAGCTTCCACGGCTTGGCGCACGACCTCGCCACTTTGTTCAGCGGTCCCGCGGGCATCGACTACAATTTTGTCAGCGTCCGCTGCACCTTTGGCGGCTAAAGTCACCGACGAGGTCAGTTCCTCCAGTGCGGCGGCTGTTTCCTCCAGCGTCGCTGCGGCTTGTTCGGTTCTTTTGGCAACGTCGTCGGCAGATTTTGTGATCGCTTCGCCTTGCTCAACGATTTTACCGGAACTGCCGGAAATGTTGCCGACCACCTCACAGAGATTGTCCATGGCCGCATTGAAGTCCTGCCGCAGTGTTTCGTAGGCGCCGGGAAACTCACTTTCCAATCGGACACTGAGATCGCCTGAGGCAAGTGCTCGCAAACCATCCGCAACCGAGGTTACGACCTCTTGCTGTTGCGCCATGTTGGCTTGGCGCTCTTCATCGGTGGACTTGCGCAATGCTTCCTTTTCGGCCTCTTCGCGTTCAACGATTTCGCGTTGGGACCGTTCGATTTCGGCCTCGCGATCGCGGTTGGCCTGTTGCCGGCGCTGTTCCTCCGCCGCGGCCTCCTTGGCAGCTTTGGATTCTTCTTCTTTTCGGCGGACCTCTTCGGCTTCCAATTCGGCCTTTTTCAGGATGCCGGCTTGGAAGACTTCGACGCAGCGCGCCATTTCACCGATTTCGTCAGTGCGTTTTGCAAACGGCACATCCGACTCGAGATCGCCACTCGACAAGCCGTTCATGCGGTCATTGAGGATGCGAATGGGTCCGGTTACGCTGCGTCCGATGAACCACCCTGCTAAAGTGAGCAGCAAGAGGCCACCCACAGAGATCAAGCTGCTGCGCATCACAACGGGTTTTAACTCAGCTTCGATGTCGGCTGCGTAGAACCCGGTGCCAACAACCCACCCCCACGGCTCAAACGCCAAAGCGTAGCTGACTTTTTCATAGAGTTCCGCATTGTCCGCCGCGGCCCGAGTGAACTTGTACTTAAACACCCCTCCACCGGCCTTAGCGGCCTTAATGGCTTCGACGTAGGGTTGAACACCTTCAGGGTCTGCGAAAGCCAGTTGGTTCGTGCCGATCAGATCGCTTCGTGCGCCGTGGCCGGTGATCACACCATGAAAATCGAAAGCGAAAAAGTAATTGTCCCCATTATAGCGGGCTTCACCAATGGTTTGGCTGGCTTCTGCCTGTGCTTGCTCGAGAGTGATCGCGCCCGCATCCACTTTCTTCTGCAAGGACTTCATATTTGCGATACTAGTCTCAACCACGTCGCGCAAACCGCGTTCATGGATGTCGAAATATGACTTTCGGGTCATGTTGGTGATGGAGGCCACCAGAATGATGCACATCACCAAGGCAATGCCCACAATCGCAAAGATACGCGTTCCAATGCCTAAACTGAATTTACCATTCATCGCTCTGCCCTCTGGGTCCTACTGAGGACGGCGGATACGCTGCTATGGGTAAAGATACAGTTTCAGGGCCTAAAATGAGACCGGCGGGAAAATAGATCGAGTTAGAGGTTTAACGCGCGCCTCTGGCGTCGCAGACTGTTTGTGACCCGCACCAGTTCAGCGCTGATACCCGGTTCGCTAAGTGCATGACCCGCATGGGGAATAAGCTTCAACTCGCCACCGGTCCATGCATGCGTCAGGGCCCATGCCGACCGCGGCGGACAGATCATGTCGTATCGACCCTGCACAATTGTCCCTGGAATATGATCAATTGCATCAATATTTTGTAGTATCCAATTGTCCGTCTCAAGAAAGCCGCCGTTAATGAAATAGTGGTTTTCCAAGCGCGAAAACGCACGGGCATAGTCGGCCGGACTGTCGTGTTGGGCACCGTCGTTGTCGATGCTGGCCAGGGCATTTTCCCAGGCTGCCCACGCACGCGCGTACCGGATTTCCAAAATGGAATCGCCGGAGAACAGGCGCGCGTGGTAGGCTTTCACCAAATCCCCACGCTCATCTTTGGGAATCAGTTGTACGAACCTTTCCCAAACGTCGGGCCAGAACTGTCCCGCACCGCCGCCGTAGAACCAATCAAGCTCGGCTTGGGTCATCAAAAACACGCCACGCAGCGCTAGATAAGCAACCCGTCCGGGATGACGTATGGCGTAGATGAGCGACAGCGTAGCCCCCCAACTGCCACCAAACACAACCCACCGGTCAATATCGAGCGTCTCACGGATTAGCTCCATATCCGACACCAGGTGCCATGTGGTGTTGTTTTTCACGCTGGCGTGGGGGCGCGACCGACCACAACCTCTCTGATCGAAAAGGATAATCCTGTACACTGCGGGGTCGAAATACCGACGCATGGCAGGGCTACAGCCGCCACCGGGGCCACCATGGACCACCACCACCGGCATACCGTTCGGGTTGCCGCACTGTTCCACGTACAGGCGGTGTCCATCCCCGGTATCCAGCATCCGCTGATCGAACGCATCAATGGGCGGGTATAAAAATTGGTTGGCCGTCTTAGACGCCGCGAACTGTTCCATATCAGGACTATATATGCGCTTACGACATCCGACCATACTGGGACGCAAAAAAGGGGTAACGTCGAAATGGTGGCAGCCACGACAGTCGATCCACAGGAAATTGCCAAATTTGAAGCCATGGCCGCGGAATGGTGGGACCCAAGTGGCAAGTTCAAGCCGTTGCACATGCTGAACCCTTGCAGGTTGGATTACATCACGCAGCAGATTGCCGCTGAATTTGACCGCGATTTGACGAAGGATGCGCCGTTTTCTGGACTGCGGTTGCTGGACATCGGGTGTGGCGGGGGCCTCCTGTGCGAACCCATGGCGCGGCTGGGGGCCACGGTCGTGGGTGCGGACGCGGCGGAGCGGAACATCCCTGTGGCCCGGCTCCATGCGGAACAATCCGGGCTCGACATCGACTATCGTCATACAACGGCAGAGGACATGGCCGCGGCGGGCGAACAATTTGACGTGGTGCTGAACATGGAGGTGGTTGAGCACGTGGCAGACCCATTGGCCTATCTGACCGCATGTCAGCAATTGATGAAGCCGGGTGGGCTGATGACCTGTTCGACGATCAACCGGAACCCAAAAAGCTATGTGATGGCGATCATTGGCGCGGAATATGTCATGCGTTGGCTCCCCAAAGGCACTCACGAATGGGAAAAGTTCATCACACCCGATGAGCTGTTTGATCTGCTGCGTGAGGCAGGTCTTGATCCCATCGACCGGCAGGGATTTGTGTTCAACCCGGTGCAATGGTCCTGGTCACTGTCGCACCGTGATCTGAGCGTGAACTATGTGACCGCAAGCCGGAAACCCAGTTGATGGCAGACTTCACCCCGGTTTCGGGCTTTGAGCTGCCAAGGTTCGCCGGTGTGCCGACCTTCATGCGGCTGCCCCATGTGCCGCTGGACGATCCGCGGCTGGCGGACGTGCATGTTGGTTTGGTCGGCGTGCCTTGGGACGGCGGCACCACGAACCGGCCCGGGGCACGCCATGGTCCACGGGCGTTGCGGGATGCCTCCACCATGATCCGCGCGCAAAATGGGATCAGTGGAGTAAGACCGTTTGAGGCGATGAATTGCGCGGACCTGGGGGATGTGCCGCCCAATCCGGCGAGCATTCAAGACAGTCTGACCCGCGTGACGGAGTTTTACACGAAGATCGTTCAAGCTGGGATACGGCCCCTGTCCGCGGGGGGCGATCATCTGATGTCTTTGCCCATCCTGCGGGCGCTGGCCGTGGATGGGCCTTTGGGGCTCATTCAATTCGACAGTCACACTGATCTGTTCCACAGCTATTTCGGCGGGCAGATGTACACCCACGGCACACCGTTCCGTCGCGCTGTGGAAGAAGAGCTCTTGGACCCCAAGCGCATGGTTCAAATCGGCATTCGCGGGACCATGTATGATCGCGAAGACCGGGACTTCGCCGAGTCTGTGGGAGTGCGGGTCATCCCCATCGAAGAATTGTTCGTCCGTGGCATGGACGACGTGATGGCAGAGACGCGGGAGATCATCGGTCCCGATCCGGTTTATGTGAGTTACGATATCGACTTTGTGGACCCGGCTTTCGCCCCTGGCACAGGCACGCCGGAGGTGGGCGGACCAAACAGCTATCAAGCGTTGGAAGCGGCGCGGCACCTGATGGGATTGGATATCGTGGGCGCAGATGTGGTCGAAGTGTCCCCGCCGTTCGATGTGGGTGCGGCCACATCCTTTCTGGGCGCATCGGTGATGTTTGAACTGTTGTGCGCTATGGTTCCCGCGGGCTGAAAGGGCGGATTGGGGCGCTGCCCCAAACCCCAAAGTATCTTTGGAACAATGAAGACGTAAGAACCTAAAGCGCTTCCACTTTACACTGGATCACTTATTCGCTGCCTTTCGCTAGGCTCAAACGCGAAAAGCGATGCCAGATACTTCAACGAAAAGTGGAAGCGCTTTATTTGCCGTCTCTTTCGGCAATCCAATTGTGATCTGGGTGGTTTTGGAACCGCCACTTGCGCATGGGACCGGCCATGACGTTCAGATAATACATGTCGTAACCGTATGGCGCAGCACACGGGTGGTGGCCTTTGGGGACCAGAACCACGGCGTGGTTGGACACGCTGAGCGTTTCATCCAAGGTGCCGTCTTCGGTCCAGACCCTTTGGTGACCGTAGCCTTGGGCCGGATTGAGCCGGTGGTAGTAGGTTTCTTCCAGATAGGTCATCCGCGGGAAATCGTCTTCGTCGTGGCGATGGGGCGGGTAGGAAGACCAGTGACCTGCGGGCGTGAAAACTTCAGTGACCAAGAGGCTGTCGGCCACTTCGCGGTCTTCCATGGCGATGTTGTTGATGTATCGGGTGTTGGTGTCTTTGCCTCTGGGGGTCAGCGTGATCCCCTTGGGGCCAATCTGCTGAGCTTTGTGGCCAGACTTTCCCGGAGCGGTACAGACCGCCAAAGTGCAGTCCGTCGTGGCCTTGGCCGACCAGTCCGAGGCGTTGGGCACATAGAGACAGTGGGGCGGGGTGCGGTCGAAGACATCCATACGGTCGCCCATTTCACCGAAAGCTGTTCCCTCGGCGGACAATTCGGCCTTGCCTTCCACCAAAACCAGTATCGCTTCTCGATCCCCCGTAGCCTCGGACGCGGTTTCCCCAGGCGACAACCGATAGAGGCCGAAACCCACATATCCCCAGTTGGGGCTGAGCGGTCCTCGGGCGCTCTCCACCGTGATATCGTGGACCTTACCTGTCTCGCCTGTGGGTTTGCGTAGCAATGGGCTCATGGGGCGTCGCCTTCGCTGTAATCCTCTTCCTTGAAGGCCACGAAAAACTCCCAGGTCAGATACCCGCCGATGGCCCCCATCAGGATCGCCCAGGCCCAGTGGCCCCAGACGGTTTCCACCACCGCCCAAGCAAAACATGCGGCGGTGACGGCCACGCGCCGCCACAGGGGACGGAAGAACGGCACGCGGACGTTGAGACCCGCCATCGGATCAGGTCCGGACCTTCATGCCATCGATGTAGTTTGCCCTCGCCTCTTGCACGGCTTCGCGTTCACTGACCTCGGGGATCGCCACGTCCCACCAGGTGCCGCCGGGCGCAGTTGGATAGGGGTCGGTGTCGATCACCACCACATAGGGACGGTTGTCCTCGGGACGCTCAGCCAGAGCGCGTTCCAGTTCGGTCACACTGGCAGCTTTGACGGCAATGGCCCCCATGGATCCAGCATGGGCCACAAAATCGATATGGCTGGGGTTCACGTGGTGGGCGGTGTCGAGAAGGTTGTTGAACTCCTCCTGCCCCACGGCCCGCTGGAGGCGGTTGATACAGCCAAACCCGCGATTGTCTGTGATCACAATGGTCATGCGAAGCCCCATGGTCACAGCGGTGGCCAATTCCGAGTTTGCCATGAGGTACGACCCATCACCCACCATGCAGACCACCTCACGGTCTGGATCGGCAAGCTTGATGCCAATGGCTCCGGCGATTTCATACCCCATGCAGCTAAAGCCATATTCCATGTGGTAGGACCCAGGCCGGGGGGCTTTCCAAAGCTTGTGCAATTCGCCCGGCATGGTGCCCGCGGCGCACATGACCACGGTGTCCGGCCCGCTGGCGCGCTGCACAGCGCCAACCACTTGCTGGTCCGTCGGTAAGGCGTTGCCATCGCCCGGTGCCGCCGTGAGCGGGTCCACCGCACCGAACCAATCGGCTTTGAGTTGGGCGTCAGGTGCCGCGAATGTCTGATCGCCGAGTGCCTGGCTCAGGGCCGCGATACCGACCTCTGCGTCCGCCATCACCGGATGGGCACCATGTTTCATGGCATCATAGGCGTTGACGTTGAGCGCGATAAGCTGCCGCCCGGGATGCCGGAACAGTCCCCACGACCCAGTGGTGAAGTCCTGAAACCGCGTGCCAACGCCGAGCAGCACATCCGCGCTTTCGCAGATCAAATTGGCGCTGGTGGCTCCGGTCACGCCCACCGGCCCGTAATTCATTGGGTTGTCCCAGGGCAGTGCCGCCTTGCCGGCCTGTGTTTCCACGACGGGGATGCTGCGGGCTTCTGCAAAACTCTGCAGCGCCTCGAACGCACCCGAATAATGGACGCCGCCACCGGCCACGATCACCGGGCGTTTTGCGTTGCGCAGTAATTCGGCTGCGGCTTCCACCTCGCGCGGATCGGGGTGGGGGCGGCGGATGGTCCAGGTTTTGGGCGCAAAGAAGCTTTCCGGGAAATCGAATGCTTCCGCTTGCACATCTTGGCAAAAGCCCAACGTCACTGGCCCGCACGTGGCCGGATCGGTCATGGTGGCCATGGCGCGCGGCAAGGCGGTCAGAAGCTGCTCGGGCCGTGTGATCCGGTCGAAGTATCGACTGACAGGACGGAAGCAGTCATTGGCCGCAACTGTGCCATCGCCGAAGTCCTCGATCTGCTGCAACACAGGGTCAGGCGCACGGTTGGCAAAGACGTCGCCTGGCAGGAACAGCACGGGCAAGCGATTGACGTGGGCCAAAGCGGCAGCCGTGACCATATTCGTGGCCCCCGGTCCGATGGATGATGTCACAGCCATCGCGCGCCGACGACGATTCTGTTTGGCGTAGGCAATGGCCGTATGCGCCATGGTTTGTTCGTTATGGCCTCGATATGTCGGCAACCGGTCCCGGACGGGATAGAGCGCCTCCCCCATGCCCGCCACATTGCCATGGCCAAAGATCGCCCAGACGCCCGCGATGAACGGATCGCCGTCCTCGTTGGATTGCGCCATCAGGTAGCGGACGAGCGCTTGGGCGGCGGTCAGGCGTACGGTGGTCATGGGCGGGTCCTCAGGCAGAGAGTTGTTCGGCGGATTGGGTACGAGCAGCGGCGCGAGCGCGGTCCCAGGTGTCACAAAGAGTGCGATAACGGTCGGCCATTTGAGCCACAGCCGCTGCGTCATCCATTTCGCCCGCCATCCACGCGCGGGCGGCATCGCCAAAGATCGTGCGGCCGACGGCGAAGCCTTTGACCAGATCGAATTGCGCGGCGACGGCGAAGCTTTCAAACAATTGATCGGCGGGCGCATCTAGGCCCAGAACAACGATGCCGCGTGTGTGTGGGTCGTTGCCGGTAATGGACTCTGTCGCATTGGACCAAGCGGCGTGGGTCGCGAATGGCTCGAGTTTCCACCAATCGGGAAACACTTCGGCGCCGTAAAAACGGTCTATCACCTGCGCCGTGGTGCGGTCGTCCACAAGGCCCACCTTGGATGGGATCACTTCCAAAAGGAACTCCAACCCATTGCGGCGGGCGGCGGTGAACACTCGTTTCACCGTGGCGATCTGATCGTCCCAAAGGACCTCGTCATCATCTGGGTGAGCGGAACACAACGCCTTGACCACGTGATCGCAGGGCCATTCACTCAAGCCACCAAGATCAGACCCCAAATCCGGTTCGGTCTTGAGCGGTCGCGATCCAGGCCATTCCACCGGGCGTCCGACCCAAAGGCCAGAGCCCGTGGCTTCGAACAAGGCGTCTTGGCCCAGGCGTCCGTCGCACAGAATGCCGTAGCCCTTTTGACCGCCCGAGACCTGCCGCGCGGCCTGCAAACAAAGTTTCTTGAAATACCCTATGTGCGGGTGGCTGAGGCGCGCGGCGACGGCCATGTCTTCCATTTGGCTGCGGTGGTCGAAGGCAAACACCCTTACGGTGGACCAATCACCTTTGCGGTTGGTGGCCCAGTGGACTTGTTCCAACTCCCTGTCTTTGCGCAGCGCAGGTGTTTTGACCCCTCTGGACAGGAAGAACTCTAACTCGGTCAGGCTCGGATAGGCGGGTGCGCAGCCGTGTCTGCTAACGGCCAGAGCCCCGCAGGCGTTGGCATAGGTGAGCGCGGTGGGCCAATCGGTGTTGTCCAACCAACCTTTGAGAAGCCCAGACATGAACCCGTCACCCGCGCCCAGGACGTTGAACACTTCGATGGGAAAGCCGGGGCCAGCCTCGCCATCGTCGAGACTATCCGGGATCGCGCCAGTGAACGCGCTCGCCCCCATGGGGCCGCGTTTGCACACAAGCGTCGCCTTGGACACGGCCCGAACCGCGCGCAGGGCCGCGATGGTGTCAGTGGTGCCGCCAGCAATGTGGAATTCTTCTTCGGTGCCCACGATCAGGTCAAAAAGATGCAAAGTGGAGAGCAATTTGTCGGTGACGGCCTGGGCCTCGACAAAGCGGCTCTCTCCGTCGCCGTGCCCCGCCACGCCCCAAAGGTTGGGGCGGTAATCGATGTCGAGCGCTGTACGCGCGCCGTTCTCGCGAGCCAAATCAAGGGCGCGCATAATGGCGGCTTCTGTCCTTGGATTGCTCAAATGCGTGCCCGTGGCCACCACGGCTCGAGCCTCGGCAATGTAGCTCGGGTCAATGTCATCGACCGTCAGACCCATGTCAGCGCAGTTTTCGCGGTAGAATATCAGCGGGAACTGGGTTTGGTCGCGGATCCCTAAGATCACCAGAGCGGTCAGCCGGTCCGGGTCAGTTTTCACCCCGCGCACATCGACGCCTTCGGCAATCAGTTCCTCACGAATGAACCGGCCCATATGTTCATCGCCCACTCCGGTGATCAGGCCAGACTTGAGCCCTAACCGCGCTGTCCCCACCGCCATATTGGTGGGCGAGCCGCCGATATACTTATTGAAGCTGCCCATGTCTTCGAGCCGCCCGCCCACCTGGGCGCCGTAAAGATCCACCGACGAGCGGCCAATTGTGATCACATCGAGCGTCTTGGCTGTCATTCCGCAGCCTCCAATGTGATCACACGCCTTTCGCGCGCGGATTGTGTGGCTGCATCCGCGAGGATGAGAGACCGCAGCCCGTCTTCGCCCGTGGGGTCCGGGTCGGTGTCGTCCCGAATGACACCCACGAAAGCTGCGATCTCGGCGGCATAGGCCTCCAAATACCGGGTCATAAAGAAGTCGTGCAGCGGCGGGCGAGTGAAGCCCCCTGCCCCGGCAGACGCGACGGTTTTGGGTGTCGGGTTCTCCACCGCGACCATACCCTTGGAACCATGCACTTCAGCCCGTTGATCATACCCGTATGTGGTGCGGCGCGAGTTTGTGATCACACAATGTTTGCCGCTCGCGGTGGTCAGCGTCACTGTACAAGTGTCGTAGTCACCAGCTTCACCGATTGCGGGATCGGTCAGGACGGAGCCTGTCGCATAAACAGTGACCGGCTCCTCACCCATCAAGAACCGCGCCATGTCGAGATCATGGATGGTCATGTCGCGAAAGATGCCACCGGACGACTTGATGTAGGGGATGGGCGGCGCGCCGGGATCGCTTGAGGTGATTTGAACAAGTTCCACCTCCCCCACCTCACCGGCCCGAACTGCGGCGTGGGCGGCGGCAAAACTTGGATCAAACCTACGGTTGAACCCCACCATCAGCTTGGCATCAGTTTCGTCGACCACAGTAAGGCACTGCCGCACCCGCTGAACCGACAGGTCCACCGGCTTTTCACAGAAGATGGCTTTGCCCACATGGGCGAACCGTTCAATCAGATCGGCGTGGGTGTCGGTGGGGGTGCAAATCAGCACCCCGTCCACGTCCGGGTCAGCAGCAATGGCGTCAATCTCAGCCGACTGCCCACCGAATCGAGAGGTCACGGCCTCGACCGCCTCCGACATTGGATCGGAAACAGCCACCAAACGCGCGCCTTCGGTTTGCGCAATGGCCAAAGCATGTTGCCGCCCGATGCGTCCCGCACCGAGCACCGCCAGCCGCACATCCATGGGTCAGACCGTGCCCCCGAGCGACTCGCTCAGCGTCGCCATTTCTTGACCACCAGCCATCATGTCCTGCAATTCGTCCGGCGTGATCTGGCCCCGTTGCGCGGTGCCCAGGGTCTTTCCTCGGTTCAACACCGTAAACCTATCCCCCACCGCCATGGCGTGGCGCACGTTGTGGGTGATGAAGACCACCGCGATGTCCTGCTTGCGGACCTTATCGATGGTGGCGAGCACGTTTGACGTCTGGCGCACTCCGAGCGCCGAGGTCGGCTCGTCCAAGATCAAGACCTTCGCACCAAAATGCACCGCCCGTGCGATGGCCACGGTCTGACGCTCGCCGCCGGACAAAGTCCCCACGGCTTGGTCCGGGCCGCGCAGGTTGATGCCCATCTTGCGCATCTCGGTCATGGTCACACTGTCCGCGTGATCTTTGTCGAACAGCGCCATGCCAAACACGTTCTTCGTCGGCTCATTGCCCATGAAGAAATTGCGGCTCACTGACATCAGCGGGATCATCGCAAGATCCTGGTACACCGTGGCAATCCCCGCATCGATGGCGTCGCGGGGATCGTCAAAGCTCATCTCTTTGCCTTCAAACAGGATCTTGCCTTTGGTGGGTTTGTGAACCCCGGACATGGTCTTGATGAAAGTGGATTTACCTGCGCCGTTGTCGCCCAAAAGACAGTGGCATTCGCCCGGATAGACATCGACCGACACCCCGGCCAGGGCGATCACGCTGCCGAAGTGCTTTTCGATGTCCTGCATTTGGATGATCGGGGCGTGGGTGGAACGCGTGTTCATATCATCTTTCCCCCGTGATCATGCGGCGAATGTAGGTGTTCAGGATCACCGCGAAGAGCAGGATCACACCCAGAAACACGCGGAACAGGGACGACTCGACCCCGGCAAAGAACAACCCCTGCTGCACCACGCCAAAGATCAACGCCCCTAACGCGGCCCCAATCACCGATCCATAACCACCGGTCAGAAGCGCGCCGCCGATCACCACCGCGATGATCGCCTCAAACTCTTTGAGCAAACCACGGTCGGCCCCCGCGGATCCAAACTCCATCACCTGGCAAGTGGCAAAGACGGTCGCGCAGAAGGCCGTGAACATAAACATCAGGATTTTGACCTTACTCACTGGCACGCCCACATAGCGTGCCGCGCGGGGATCGCCGCCAGATGCGAATATCCAGTTTCCGAACTTGGTGCGGGTCAGCAGAATGTGGCCGAAGATCACAAGGATCAGCGCCCAGACGATCAGCATGGGAATGCCATCCACGACCGGTTGGCCCTGACGGGTGCCCCGAGAGAACACCTCGATCATCCCGTTGTCGCCCATCCACTGGAACACGCCGCCCAGGATTTTGCCGCCAAAGACGGGCGCGAGCCAATCGCCTTCCGCAGCTTCGCGGATGCCACCGATGATGGTTTTCCGCTCTAGAATCTGAGGGAAGTAGATGGTGAAGCCGCGCAGGATGAAGAGGAATGCGAGCGTCACGATAAAACTCGGCAGGCCGGTTCGGATCACGATGATCCCGTTAACCGCCCCGATGGCCACGCAGATGCCGAAGGTGACGATGATGGACATCCAGACCGGCCAGCCCAGCGTCACGGCGAAAATGGCGATCATCATCCCGGCGAAACCGATCATGGATCCAACCGACAGGTCAAATTCGCCCGCTATCATCAAAAGGCAAGCGCCCACCGCGATGATCATGAATTGCGCCGACACAACCGACCAATTCATGATGCCCTGGGCATTGAACATGCCACTGTCGAAGGCTGTCAGAAGAAAGAAAGCAAAGACCAGGATGGTCCCGCAGATGCCACCCAATTCGGGTCTGATGAGGGCTTTGCGCCACGCCGGGATTTCTTTGATCCGCTCGTCAGCGCCACCCATTTCCGTCACAGCCATGCCACCCCTCCCTAGGTATCAAGACTTGCGCCCATGGCCGGGGCGGACGTTTGGCCCGCCCCGTCGAATTTAGAAGATCAGCGGTACTCGCCCGCGAAGGCCTCGACCTTCTCCAGGCCGTTGGCGGTCACAAAACCGGGGCCCGAGTTGATGTTGTTTCCGGGCAGAACGCCGTAGCGGTGGTAGTTGGTCAGGACCACAACCGGCAGATAGGCCTGCAAGAATGGCTGCTGGTCGATGCCCCAGTTGATCACGCCAGCTTTAATGCCTTCGACGATGTTGGTGCCCAGATCGAAAGTGCCGAAGTAGATGTCACCGGCCATGCCGTTTTCATCGAGCGCCAACAAGGTTGGGTCTGCCGACGTCGGGCCAAGCGTCAGGATAGCGTCGGTTTCGGGGTTGGCGCTCAGGTAAGCGAGCACCTTGTTCTTGATCTCAGCCGGGTCTTGCCCGCTGTCGATCATTTGGTTGCCCAATTCCACGCCCAGACCATCAGCGAAGCCTTGGCACCGCTCTGTCGACGAAGGCGACGAGATGTAGTGGTTCACGCAAAGAAAGCTCTCGATCCCATCACCCGATGCGCGCAGACCCGCGGCATAACCGGCATCATACTCGGGCTGGCCCACGTACATGAGCGCCCCCACTTCGCGGGCCGCATCGGGCGTGCCGGAGTTCATGATGATCACGTCCACGCCCGCATCGACCGCCGCAGAGATCGGACCAGACAGAACGTCTGGGTCGGCCAAGGTGGTGATAATGCCATTGGGACCGGAGGCCGCGGCCTGCTCGATGATGCGCGCCATGTCGGCCAGGTCACCGGTGGGCGGGTTGCGGTATTCCACTTCCACGTCCATTTGGTCGCCCGCCAGTGCAATGCCGTTCTTAATCGTGTTCCACCAGCTATCGCTGTCGGGCGCGTGGCTCACCAGCACGTAGCGCAGATCGTCCGCACTTGCGGTGCTGACCAATCCAAAAACAGAAACAGAGGCCGCAAGCGCGGCCAGAAGCGTCTTCTTCATATTTTCCTCCCTGCCGGGCCATGACGTGGCGATTCCGCCTTAATTGCGGCCCGAACGTGTGACGTTTCGCACCAGTAGCTTAGGTGTGACCGCTATCAGTTGGCAAGCCCTCAGTGCACAGCCTTGCACTTCATTGAGACTGGGAGTCTCAAAAATAGGAGTAGGCTGACCTGTGGCACCTCGCGACGAGTGCTCTAAGGCTCACAAAGCGCTGTGGGATGCCACGATGATCACGGTGGCTCCGCGGATCCGGCCCTTTTCATCGGCAAATGGGGCGCACAGCAGGGTGTATTGGTTGCCCGCCGACTCAAACTCACAGCGATGGGTGGTCCCCATCTGCAAGGTCTCGTTGCAAATATCCGTGAGACGGGGGAAACCTTCGGGGGTGGCCGCTTGGCTCAGGTGTGGCGTGGCCAGTGGCATGCCCAGGTCAAACATGGCCACGGCCGTGGCGCTGGCACGGGTGATCTGCATGGCGGTGTCCACGACGATGAGCGCCGAAGGCACGCTTTCCAGGATCGATGTCAACTCGCTGGACAGGGCGCTCAACTCGGTGGCGTTGATCTGAAGCTCTTCGTTGACGGTGATCAGCTCTTCGTTGGTGGATTGCAGTTCCTCGTTGGAGGTTTCCCGCTCTTCGTTGGTGGCCTGCAATTCCTCGTTGGTGGACTGCATTTCTTCGTTGAGCGACTGCAATTCCTCGTTCGAAGTTTCCAGCTGTTCAATGGTTTGGTGCAGTGCCTCACGGGTTGTCAAAAGCTCGTTTTCCAACTCTTGGATTCGTGTGACCGCAACGGCACCATCCACATTGTCCAGGTTTGATCCCTCAACCAGCGGGGTGCCCTTGACCTCCAAACTTTCGAAGACCACCAAAACCAGCTTCTCATCGGACGCCTCACTGGCCACGGGCACGGCAAGCAAGCGGTGCTCAATGTTCGCCCCATCACGGGCCAAGTGACGAACCCCTTGCCGCCGCTCATTGTTTTTGAGGGCCAAGGTCACGAGGCTCCGCGCCTCTTCGCGGAACGGACTTCGCAGAATGCTCAGTTGCAGGTTGAGATTCGACCTTTCGGTCAGTTCCACAAACTCACTGACATCGCCGTACACCCGAATGATCTGAAAATCCGAGGACACCAGCATCGACTGCGCGCCCACGGACCGCGCCAGCGCATCGAACATCTTTCGGTCAACGGAAGGCTCGTCAGATCGCGTCGGAAAAGTGATGTCAGGCGGACGCCGATTGTCCGACAGTGCCCGCCAAGCGCGGTTGTCCGCATTGGTGAGCAAACGCTTACGAAAGATGTGGGCGTCCGTAGCCGCGTCAATGAACAGATCCTCACTGCCAATGACGCTCTCAGCTTTGCCCAAGAAAAGCACCCCCTGTGCGTTCAAGGCATAGTGCAAGCGAGCGAGGACCTTGGATTGCAGGTTCGAATTGAAGTAGATCAGAACGTTCCGGCAGCAGATCAGATCCATGTCCAAGAACGGTGGATCTTGGCAAAGGTTGTGTTCGGAGAACAGGATTACATTGCGCAACGGCTCCACCACCCGCGCGCTGTGGGCCTGGGCCTGCAAGAAATACCGATTGCCGATGTCCGGCGGGACATCGTCGAAGGCGGCGGTGTTATAGGTCCCTCGTCTTGCCACTTGCAGCGCGGTGCGATCCAAGTCTGTGGCGAAGATCTGCAACATGTCTTTGTTGACAGACTCGATCCCACCCATCGCTTCCGCGAAAAGCATGGCGATGGAATACGCCTCTTCCCCAGTGGCGCACCCGGCCACCCAAATGCGATAGGGCCGTTTGCGCCCATCGGCCCCCATGGCCTCGATCACTTTGCGCAGGTCGAAAAAATCTTCGGCATCGCGGAAGAAGCGCGTGACCGAAATCAGCAAATCCTTGAACAACGCGTCCACTTCGCTGGGATTGCTGCGGCAAAACGAAGTGTATTCCTCCTGGTCCATGATCCCGAGTGCACTCATGCGCCGTTCGATGCGGCGCAGGATCGTGGATTGCTTGTAGTCGCGGAAATCCACGCGGGTGCGTGCAAGGAGGACTTGGAGCAGGCTGGCCACCGGATTGTCCGGTTCGCTGAGCTGCCTCAGACCTTTGAAATCCCGAGGACCTGTGAGGATTTTCTGCAGATGGGTGGCGATGTGTCGGGGGCGGAGCACCAAGTCGATGCATCCGGTTTCCACCGCAGATGTGGGCATGCCGTCGTATTTTGCGCTCACATCGTCCTGGGCGATGGTGATGCCGCCAACCTCACGAATGGCCTGCACGCCGTAGGCACCGTCGGAGCCCGTGCCAGACAATACGATCCCCACAGACCGGTCCCGCATTTCTTCGGCCAAGGATTTGAAGAACCGATCCACAGACGGTTTCGGCGACGCCAGGCTTTCGCTGGGTTGCTGCAATCGCAGGGCACCGTCGCGCATGATCACGTCTGTGTTTGGCGGGGTGACATAAACTGTATCAGTTTTTGGGACCGTTCCGTCCTTTACATCGACCACATCC
>JBCDFD010000062.1:0-15478 GCA_039178645.1 Pseudomonadota bacterium
ACACCATTTTGGTACTCCGCTCTTGTCTGTGTCATTGTGCCGCAACAACAGATATTGACCAAAAGAAAACAGCATTTGACGCAATGCATCGCGGATGTGTGAGCGATTCGGACACAGATTTTGCGGGGAGTTCGCCGCTATATTGAGCGAAGCAGGTACAACTCAACCTAAAGGTTCTACGACTAAGGGCGTAGTCGCCCGGTTTGCCTTGTTTGCGTTTGTGAAGTTTTCGACTCACTTTGGGCAGATTTGTCAAAGACTTTACAGAAATCTTGAGCGCGCGATGTAAACCATTCACTTACATTGTTTTTCGCGAATGGTTCGCAGGTTTGAGTGCGAGTTTTTGGGCGGATGCCCGCGTGCGCGCCAGCCTTTTTCTGCATCGAAGTCATTCACACCCACGGCTAGGAAGGTGATTTTGTGTGTTTGTCCGACCCAGAAGTTTACTGGGGACGCGTATCAGCTTGGCCGAACCCAACGGTGCTCGATGTTCATAAGGTTGGAGCCTTCTTCGACTTCGCGTGAGACTTCCAACAAGCCCTCCCGTTGATAAAACCTTCTGGCATGCTCGTTCTGGTCGTAGGCCCAGACGGTTATCCAGTCGCGGTTGGCTTTCGCCATGTCCAACAACCGTTTTCCAATGCCTCGGTTACGCAGATCTGAGGCGACATAAAGTGCCCCGATATTGTCGTCATTGCGGATGCAAAACCCAACCACGCGGCCATCTACCTCAGCGACCCAAACGAAGTCAGTCTTGAACAGAGCGCTCCAGAACTCGCGCATTGAGCATCGCGGGTAGGACAGAGGCATCCAGGGTGTCTCTTCGGCCCAAGCACGGAGTATGTCCACGCAACCGGGCACGTCCGATTGCTGCCCAGATCGAATATTGAGGGTCACGGTCGTTTCTAGCAGTCAGTGGCTAAGTCTGAACAGTCCGTTGATACCGCCCGCCGAGAGACGTCAGGACTTCATAGCCAATCGTCCCGGCGGCATCGGCCACACCATCAACGGTTTGAGTGTCGGTCAGTAGAGCCAAAGTCTCCGGCACCTCCGCTGCATCGGTCACGTCGACGGTCAGCAGGTCCATGCTCACTCGTCCAGCCAAGGGGCAGGGGGTGTCGCCGGCCCAAAGCGTGGCTTTGCCTGACATGGCGCGGATCAGCCCGTCGGCGTAGCCAGCGGAGATTGTAGCGATGCGGCTGGGGCGTTCAGCTACCCATGTTGCTCCGTAGCCCACGGTTTCGCCCACCTCCAGGTCCCGGATTTGGATCACAGGGATGGACAGACGCACCACGGCGCGAGCGTCGTCGAACGGGAGCCCGCCATAAATCCCGATGCCGGGGCGGGTGACGTCGAAATGGTAGTCTGCGCCCAACAGGATCCCTCCGGTCGCTGACAATGACAGGGGCACGTCAAGGCCGGACGTCATTTCGCGGAACGCGTCCAATTGTTTGGCGTTTTGCCAGTGGTCCGGTTCGTCGGCGTTGGCCAAATGCGACATCACCAGGTCTGGCCCATCGCTCAGCACGCCATCGCGCAGGGCGGCCCAATCTGCGGGTTCCAGCCCTAAACGATTCATGCCGCTGTCCAACTGCACGCCAAACGGATGTCCGGCCAAGTTGTCTCGGTGACAGGCGATCTGTTCTGGCGAATTCAGCATCGGCACCAGCGCGTTGTCGCGCAAAACCGCCGCATCGGCTGCCATGTGACCGCCAAAAACGCCGATCCATGGGTCAGGTCCTACGGCCTTGCGCACCGCGGCGCCTTCTTCGGCCACGGCCACGAAGAACTTCCGGGCACCGGCCTTGGCCAGAGCGTCCGACACCAGGCCAGAGCCCAACCCGTACCCGTCCGCCTTCACCACGGCGGCGGTTTCCACGCCGCTGCCAGACTTGCTATCGAGGGCCCGCCAATTGTCCACCAGCGCGCCCAGGTTTATTGTCAGATGTGCTGTTCCCATGGTCGCCGCTTTGGCCGCTCGTCTCGCCACCGTCAAGCTGACAAATCCCGCAAGGTGTGGCGTTCCAGACCTTCAAACCGGGCCTTGGGCTACCCATGTTCCGTGCGTAAACATGTCAGCGGACAGACCCGCACGAGAGGACAGAAAAGATGCACAAGTTTGCCATGGCCGCCCTGATCACAGCCGCGACGGCCTTGCCCACCTGGGCGCAAGAGGTGAACATCGCCGTGGGCCAACCAGGCCGCGGGTACGAGGCGCGCGGGCTTGAAATTGCCCAACGGTTGGAACAGCGCGGGCACGCGGTGTCCGTGGTCAATTATGAAGGCTCCGACGCCATTTCTCTGGCGGTTTGCGGGGACCGTGCGCTGCTGGGGATCATGCAGATCGACGCGATTTACGCGCGGGCGCAGGAGAATTGTGACCTGAAAACCATCGGGACCTACGGGAACGAATACGCGTTTTTGCTGTTCCCACCGGATGCGCGCGCCAATGAGTTGAGCGATCTGGATGCCGACAGCAAAATCCTGGTGGACACCATCGGGTCGGGCACCGAACTGTTCTGGCGGACCATCGTGAGCATCGAGACCGGCGATCAGGGCAACAAGTCCCGCTGGGCACAGGCCACGCCGGTCTACGACTTGACCATCCTGGCTGACACCATGGCCCAAACCGGGGACGTCGATGCATTACTTGTCGTGGGCATTCCCACGAACGACGAAGTCTTGGGGCTGTTGGACAAGGGATGGAGCCTTGGCGAGCTGTACGACAAGGACATCAATGACATGCAGTACCGCGGGGGGAGCCTCTACAATCGCGAGAAGGTCGAAATCAAAGTGCCGGGCAAATGGCGAACGCTCCGCAATGACGCCTATGTGGTGCCCTCGTTCATCGTGGTGAAAGAAGGCCTCCAGGCCGCGGATCGGAAGCTATACGGTGATGTGGTGGCGTCGAGCCAGTGAAGGAACGGCGGAGCAACTTTGCTCACATGGTGAGTTTAGTGGGTTCGGCTTCAGCCCAACACCTGCAACCACACCCAAATGGACAGCACGGATAGGGCGGTTGCCACCAAAACGCTCGTCGCAGCCACGCGGCGGGCTTTGCCATACATGTCAGCGAACACATACATGTTGATGCCCGGCGCCATGGCGGCGGTGATAACTGCGCTGCGCAGAACGTCGTGATCGAGGCCAAGGCCCGTACCCATGCCCACCATGATCAATGGGTGCAGCAGCAGCGATAGGCCCACCACCATGGCCACCGTCCACAGGTCGCCTTCGGGTTTGTAGCGCGCCAGCACGCCTCCGATCCCGAAAATCGCCACGGGCAGGGCGGCAGCGACCATCATATCCAGCGCGTCCGTGAATACGCTGGGCAAGGGTAGGCCGCTTAGGTTCACCGTGAAGCCGAGCGCAAGGCCCAACACCAATGGGTTGGAAAACATGCCCTTCAGTATGGCCCCGCCCATGGAAACCACCGAGGTGCTGCGGTTGCGCGCGATCTCCATGGCCGTGATGCCAAGGAAATAGCAGTAGGGCGAGTGGACCGCGATGATCGCGAAGTTGGTTGACAGACTTTCGGCCCCATAGGCCCGTTCGGATATGGGCAGGCCGATCAGAACCGAGTTTGAAAAGAGGCAACCGAACCCAATTGCCACGCAGTCTTCCCATGGGCGAGCGAAGAAAAACCTCGCCCCCAGGATGCCCAGGACGAAACAAACGGTGGCCCCGGTGTAGAAGCTCGTCAGCAGCCGCAGGTCAAAGGATTGTCCAAGGTCCAAGCTGGCGATGGCCATGAATAACAGGCACGGCACGGCGAAGCGTTGGGTGAACACCATGAGCGCATCGACGCCCGTGTCGCTGAACCAACCCAACCTCACGGCCCCATAGCCGAAACCGATCAAGACAAAGACCGGTAGAATGACGTCCAGAAGTGCGCCCAAAGCTCAGACGTCGAAGCTGAGCGTCAACCCATCGTAGGCTGGCGAAATATGGTCCGGGGTTTCAGCCGCGACTTTGGCGTAGTCCAAGTCGATATGCATGTTGGTCAGCACCGCCTGTGCCGGTGCGGCACGTTCGATCCAGCCGAGGGTTTTTTCCAAGTGGGAATGGCTCGGGTGTGGCGTCCGACGCAGCGCGTCCACGATCCACAGCTTGAGGTCCGACAGGTGGGGCCAACTGGCGTCGGGGATGTCGAATACATCCGGCAGGTAAGCGACGCCATCAAACCGAAAACCCAGCGAGTCGATACTGCCATGGTTTACCGTGAATGGCGTCAGAGCGATCTCTCCCCCAGGACCATCCACGCGCACCTCGTCCCCGATGGGCATCAGGTCGAGGATCGGCGGGTAGGGCGACCCTTCGGGCTGCACAAACGCATATCCAAAG
Organism: Pseudomonadota bacterium; assembly: GCA_039178645.1. Taxonomy (GTDB): domain Bacteria; phylum Pseudomonadota; class Alphaproteobacteria; order Rhodobacterales; family Rhodobacteraceae; genus Mangrovicoccus. The sequence continues at coordinate 4,345 of JBCDFD010000062.1, forward strand.
CGTCCCAAGAGGTCTTTGCGCGTTTGTTCATCCGCCCAAACCGTCAAGCGTGACCGCATGTTGAAGACAATCTGCCGAAGGTCATCGAGCCCGTGGACATGGTCGGCGTGGGAATGGGTGTAGACCACCCCATGCAGTTCACCTGTTCCAGTATCCAAAAGCTGCGCGCGCAGGTCGGGCGAGGTGTCGATGAGCACCCGTGTCGTGCCGTCCTCGGTTTTTCGCTCAATGAGCAAGGAACAGCGGCGGCGGGTGTTCTTGGGATTGGTTGGATCGCACTCGCCCCAATGCCCGCCCAGGCGGGGCACACCGCCCGAAGAGCCACAGCCCAGAATGGTCACGCGCAGGGTCGCCATCAGGCGGCGGCCTCCGGTCTCCATTGCGCCGCCTTGGTGAACAGCCGGTCGAAATTCGCCGTGGTGGCGGCGGCGAAGTCGTGGAGCGACATGCCAAAAACGTCCGCCCCAACGGCAGCGGTTTTTGCCACATAGGCCGGTTCGTTTCGTTTGCCCCGATGGGGCGGGGGCGCCAGATAGGGCGCGTCGGTCTCCACCAAGATCCGGTCCACAGGGGCCTTGGCGAAGATATCCCGCAGGTCTTGGGACCGCGGGAAAGCCGCTATCCCGGACATGGACAGGTAGAAACCCAAATCGATCATCGCCTCAGCCAAAGCGGGTCCCGAGGAAAAGCAATGCATCACGCAGGTGAACTGGCGGGTCCGATGCGCGTCTGTGAGTATGCGCGCTATATCCTCGTCGGCATCGCGAGCGTGGATGATTAGCGGCAGTCCAGTTTGTCGCGCGGCCTCAATGTGGACCTCCAAGCTCGCTTGCTGCTCGGACTTGCTGTCCGATGTATAGTGGTAATCGAGACCCGTTTCGCCAATGCCGACGAACTTCGGATGGGCGGCTAGCGCGGTGAGGTCCTCTAAGGCCACCATCGGTTCCGATGCTGCGGACATGGGGTGTGTGCCCGCGGCGTAAAACACCGGCGCATGGGCCTCTGCGATGGTGCGCACCTGCGGTTCCTGACGCAGTTTGGTGCAGATCGTCACCATCCGCTCCACGCCCGCGTTCACTGCGTTTTCCACCACGGTGGGCAATTCATCGGCAAAGTCAGGGAAATCCAAATGGCAGTGGCTGTCGACCAGTCGTGGCAAATGGGTTGTCTCAGAAGTCATGGGCTGGCACCGGTCGTGAGGCTCAGCTCGGACGCGGTGGCGTCCAGCGTTGCGACCATATCCAAGATGAGACTGACCGGGTCAAGGCTGACCGCGCTGCCATGGCCAAAGCGTTGCGAAATGCGCGATTGCGCCTCGCCCCAGGCGCGCGCGGCGGTGGGCGAGGGGCTCAAACGCCCAAGCATTTGGCGTTCTGCGTCGCTCAGGTCGTCGGGCCACTGCCCGGTTGCACCACCCATGGCGAGAGTATGCAGTATGGAACTTGTAAGATCGACCGCCAGCCGCCGCTTCGCCTCCGCATCCCGGGCTGCAAGTTTTTCCGCCATGGCGAGCACGGTCGGGCGGTCATGGCGGGGCAAGGCACCTATGGTCGTCACTAGCGTTCGATACAACTCCAGCCCGTCCATGGACAAAATACCCACAGCCGCGCCAACGCTGCCACCGGCCAATCGAGCCAGCCGCGCTTGGTCCAACGTGTCGATGGGTGTCTCTGCCCCGGTTTGCCGGAGCGCGGCGTCAAGGTTGGCGGCGGGTAGAGGCGCGAAGCGCATCACCCGGCATCGACTGCGAATGGTGGGCAGCAAGCCGCCCGGTCGATGGGAAATCAAGATGAACACCGTCGCCGCCGGGGGCTCTTCCAACAGCTTCAGAATTGCGTTGGCAGCACTTGGGTTCATGTCGTCTGCCGCGTCCACAATCACCACGCGATATCCGCCATCGGCCGCTGACATGCCTAGGAACCGTTTCAAGGACCGTGCCGCATCAACCGGGATATCGGCCTTGAGCCGACCGGCCTTTTCATCCCACGGTCGTCTCAGCAAACTGAGCCGAGGTTCCGATAGCGCGAGAACCCGGCGGGCGATGGGATGGTCGGGATCGAGAAACAGATCGTTGGGCACGTCGGGATGCGCCTCCGTCCCAAACAATCCATTTCCGGCTGAGGGCAAGGGGCGCGCCAAAAGTGTGTGGGCCATGGCCCACGCCACGGTCGCTTTGCCAACACCGCGCGGGCCCGTGAAAAGCCAACCATGGTGCAACGCTTCTCCACCGATGGCGGTGGCGATTTCTTTCAGTGCCGCCCCGTGGCCGATCACACGGTCCGTCTCACGCGGGTGCGGCGCGTCGGCCAACCGGTCGGCTTCCAGGGGCTCGCTCATCCCTTGGCCGCATCCCAAGCCGCAAGCACGCGCGCAGCCACTGTGTCCGTGTCACCGGAACCATTGATCAGACGAAATCGACCCGGCTCTTTCGCCGCTAAGTCCATGAAGCCATCGCGCAAGGTCTGCTGGAAAGACAGGCCGAAGGATTCAAACCTTTCCTCTGAGCCCGAGCGATCTTCGGATTGTGTTCGACGCAGGGCCTCGTCGGGGTCCATGTCGATCACAAAGGTCAGGTCAGGGTCCCGTCCAATCATTAAGTCGTGCAGCGCATCGACCTTGGCCCGAAGATCCCCCCGAGTGGTGCCTTGGTAGAGCCGTGTGCTGTCGGCAAAACGGTCCGTGATCACAGTTTCTCCGCGGTCCAATGCCGGTGAAATCACCCGTTCCAGATGGTCGCGACGCGCGGCGGTGAACAGCAGCAGTTCGGTTTCGGGCGACCATCGCCCAGTTTCCCCGGTCAAGACCAAAGACCGAATTTCTTCCGCGCCGTCCGAACCGCCCGGTTCGCGAGTCAAAACCACAGTGTCGCCGCGGTCCCGTAGAGCGCCCGCCAAGCGTCGGGCTTGTGTGCTCTTGCCTGATCCGTCGATGCCTTCGAAGCTCAGAAACCTCGGTGTGCCACTTTGTGCTGTGGTCACAGCAACTCCTGCGCCCGGCCAATGAGGTTTCGTATCAAAACTGTGGTGGCGCTGCGCACCCGTGGCACGAACCCGCCGCGCACCACATCTCGATCCGCCACCAATGGAAGGCGTGCGTCGGGAAGACCATCGCGGGTGATGACCAACTCGGCGACGGCTTGGCCTGCGGTTATGGGCGCTTCGATCGGACCGAGGAATTCCACGGTGGCGTCCATCTCTTCGCCGCCGCTCACCGGCATGAGGATCGTGGCATCTTCGCCCGCCATCAGGCCGATTTCCTGAACGTCGCCCATCCACACCGGTGCCCGAGCAATGCGCTCGCCTTCGGTCAAAACCTGGCGTTCCAGGAATTGCCGAAATGCCCAGTTGGCGATGCGTTCCCCTTCCAAAGCGCGCGCTTGGGTTGTGGGCAGGCCCGAATAGACGAACACGATCCGGCGGGTGCCTTGGGCCGCAGAGGCCGCGAGCCCGTATCCGGCCTCTTCGGTATGGCCGGTTTTGAGCCCATCGGCCCCAATATTCAGGCGCAACAGTGGGTTGCGGTTGAACCGGTTTTGCGGCGCACGCCCATCGTAGCCCCATTCGCGCATGGCGAAGTAGCCGTAGTATTCTGGAAACTCCTCAATGATTGCGCGGGTGAGGGTGCCCAAATCTTGCATCGACATCCGATGGATGGGGTCTGGCCACCCGCTGGCATTGGCGAAGGTGGATTGGGTCATGCCCAGGTCCGCCGCGCGTTGGTTCATCAGGCGTGCAAATGCGTCCTCGGTCCCCGCCAATCCTTCGGCCACAACCACAGTGGCGTCATTGCCGGATTGCACAACGATCCCTTTGATCAGGTCCTCCACCGATGGGCGGTCGGTTTCATCCAGAAACATCGTAGACCCGCCCATGCGCCGCGCCTTAGTTGACACACCGAACTGTGTTTCCAGCGTCACATTGGGATTGTCTCGCAACGCTTCAAACAACAGGTAGAGCGTCATGAGTTTCGACATGGAGGCCGGTGGCAGTGGAACGTCGGCGTTTTTGGACAACAGGATCGTGTCTGTGCCCAAATCGATCACGTAGGCGGACGTGGCTTGCGTCTCAAACTCCGCGCGCGCTTGGGGGCTCGCCAAAAACAGGGCCAAAAACACACTGGCAAACAGACGCCGATCCATGGCTGCTCTCACATATTTCTTCGCTGTCTATCTATAACCCGCCCAGAGACCGGTTCCCAGCCCTGACAGAACTGTGAGTGATCAACTGGATGCCAACGAACCGCTCTATGACCTTGCCCGTCGAGAAGGTCATAGAACTGCACTCCTGGCCCGCAGCTAGGACCCGTTGTCTAACCTGCGGTTTAAGTCCCGAGGTTTTGCGATCACTCCGGTTGGTCCTCTTCGCCCTGATCGGCAATCCAAGCCACTGACACAACGTGTTCGTCCGGTCCTGTGTTGAACACGCGCACGCCCCCAGCGGCCCGAGACCGGAAAGAAATGTCCGAAACCGGGGTTCGGATCGACTGACCGTTCGACGTGGCCAACATGATCTGGTCGTCCCGCATCACGGGGAAACTGGCCACCAAACGTCCGCCGCGCATGGCTTTGTCCATGGCTGTCACACCCATGCCGCCGCGTCCGCGGACGGGGTAGTCGTGGGACGACGACAGTTTGCCAAATCCGCCGGCGGTGATGGTGAGGATCAAGTCCTCCGCCGCCGACATTTCCGCATAGCGTTCCTGGGGCAGCGCCACATCGGCAACCGTCTCGTCGTCTTCGTTCTCGGCATCCTCCGCCATGCCTTCGATGGCGCGGCGCATTTTCAGATAGGCGGCGCGTTCTTCGGGTGTGGCTTCGAAATGGCGGATGACGGCCATGGCAACCACTTCGTCTCCGCTGGCGAGCTTAATCCCGCGGACACCGGTGGACGCGCGCGAGTTGAACACACGGACATCCGGAACCGGGAACCGGATCGCGCGGCCCATGGCAGTGGTCAGCATGACATCGTCGGCTTCTGAACAGATCCGGGCTTTGATCAACCGTGTCTCGGCGTCATCGCCTTCGAACTTCATGGCGATTTTGCCGTTGGCTTTCACATTGGTGAAATCGGACAGCCGATTGCGACGAACGCCTCCCGTTGAGGTGGCGAACACGATCTGCAAATCGTCCCAATCCTCTTCGGCGCGATCCACCGGCATGATCGCTGCAATGGAAACGCCTGTGGGAATGGGCAGGATATTCACCAGTGGTTTGCCTTTGGCGGTGCGCCCTCCCTGGGGCAGGCGCCAGGTTTTGAGTTTGTAGGCCATGCCGTCTTCGGTGAAAATCAAAAGCGGCGTGTGGGTGTTGGCCACGAACAGAGTTGTGACCAAGTCGTCGTCCTTGGTGGACATGCCCGACAGGCCCTTGCCCCCGCGGCGCTGCGCCCGAAACTCGGCGAGCGGGGTGCGTTTGGCATAACCACCGGCGGTGATGGTCACCACCATGTCTTCGCGTTCGATCAGGTCTTCGTCTTCGAGATCGCCGGACCATTCCACAATCTCGGTGCGCCGCGGCACGGCAAACTGATCACGCACCTCGCGCAACTCATCGGAAATGATTGCCATGATCCGTTCGCGAGACCGCAGGATATCAAGGTAGTCTCGGATCTTTGCCGCCAGTTCCTCCAACTCATCGGTGACTTCTTTGACACCCAAAGCGGTTAAGCGTTGCAGACGCAATTCAAGGATCGCGCGCGCTTGGGCTTCGGACAGGTTGTAGGTCCCGTCCTCGTTGATCGTATGGGTCGGATCGTCGATGAGTGTGATGTAACCGGCAATATCCGCCGCGGGCCAACGTCGAGACATCAGCGCTTCGCGCGCCTCTGCTGGGTCGGCGGAGCGGCGGATGGTGGCCACCACTTCGTCCACGTTGGACACCGCCACAGCCAGACCACACAGAATGTGACTGCGTTCGCGAGCCTTGCGCAGGTCATAGGCGGTGCGCCGGGCGACCACCTCTTCGCGGAAATCGATGAAGGACGTCAGGAACCGGCGCAGCGTCAACTGTTCGGGCCGTCCCCCATTCAACGCCAACATGTTGCAGCCAAAGGATGTTTGCATTGGCGTAAACCGCCAAAGCTGGTTCAATACCACATCCGGCGTCGCATCCCGTTTCAACTCGATCACAACGCGGACGCCCACACGGTCGGATTCGTCCTGGACGTGGGCGATGCCTTCGACCTTCTTTTCGCGCACCAGATCGGCAATTTTCTCCACCAAGGACGCTTTGTTCACTTGGTAGGGGATCTCGTCCAGCACGATGGCGTAGCGGTCTTTGCGAATTTCCTCCACGCGGGTCTTGGCACGGATGATGACACTGCCGCGGCCTTCCAGATAGGCTTTGCGCGCCCCAGATCGGCCCAGCATGACGCCGCCTGTGGGGAAGTCAGGTCCCGGCACGTAATCCATCAATTGGATACTGTCCAAATCCGGGTCTTCGATCAGCGCCAGCGTGGCGTCGACCACCTCGCCCAGATTGTGCGGGGGAATGTTGGTGGCCATGCCCACTGCAATCCCGCCTGCGCCGTTGACCAGCATGTTCGGGAAACGGGCAGGGAGCACAGTGGGCTCCAGGTCCTTGCCGTCGTAATTGTCCTGAAAATCGACGGTGTCTTTCTCTATGTCGGCCAGAAGCGAGGCCGCGGGTTTGTCCATCCGCACTTCGGTGTAGCGCATGGCCGCTGGGTTATCGCCATCCATGGACCCAAAGTTGCCCTGGCCGTCCAGCAAAGGCAGCGACATGGAAAAATCCTGCGCCATCCGCACCAGCGCGTCATAAATCGCCCCATCACCGTGGGGGTGATATTTGCCCATCACATCGCCAACCGGCCGCGCGGACTTGCGATAGGGTTTGTCGTGGCTGTTCCCGGTCTCGTGCATTGCGTACAAAATGCGCCGATGCACAGGTTTTAGGCCATCGCGCAGGTCTGGGATCGCCCGAGACACAATCACGCTCATGGCGTAATCCAGATAGCTCGATTTCATCTCATCCGCGATGGAGATGGTCGGGCCGTCATATTTGGGCGCAGAGGATTCTTGTTCGTCTTCAGGGGGTTCCGGTGTGTCGGTCATGCTCGCCTGCTCAAGATGCCCTGGGTATCCGGGCTTTGCGTTAGCTATAACAGAGCCCGTTCCCAACCGGCAACGTCTGGTTGTCATGGAACTGTTATCATCCAGACCCCAAAAGTGCTAACAATATGTTTTTGTTGATTTTTCAGATTTGCCTGATCTGATTGGTGATGTCACGAGGAAAAAGAGGTCACCATGAAACCCAATGAAACCGAACTGATGCTGAAGGGATATGGATTAACCACGGCGGAGATGTTCTACCGCATGCCCGACTATCAGAACGTGCTGAACACCTTTGTATGGCAAGAATACGATCTGGCCCCGGATTACCCGAAGCTGTTTAAGTTCATCGAATTTTGGCAAGATGAGATCGAAGGCCCGCTGCACTCGGTGCGCTTCACCCATCGCAAAATGATATCCTCGGGCGAATGGCGCCACGTGACGGGTGAATTTCACTTGCATTAATGCACTGTTAGGGTGACTGGCCCGCGCCGGGGACGAACCGAGGGCCTGCTCCAAAGCGTCCCATTGAAATAGTCACGCAAATCAGTTTGCGTAATGAAAACACTGGCGACGAGGGACCGCCCATGCGCACTGGCTTGTACCCAGGCACTTTTGATCCGCTGACACTCGGCCATGCCGATGTGATCAAGCGCAGTTGTAAGCTCGTGGATCACTTGGTGATTGGCGTGGCTATCAACCGCGATAAGGGACCATTGTTCACCCTGGAGGAGAGGGTGGCCATGATTGAACATGAGCTTGCCGAACTGTCCTGCAAAGGCGGCTGCAAAATGTCGGTGCATCCCTTTGAAAATCTGCTCGTGGACTGTGCCCGCGATGTGGGCGCAACTGTGATTTTCCGTGGATTGCGCGCTGTCGCTGACTTCGAATACGAATTTCAGATGGTCGCCATGAACCGTGCGCTGGATGACGACATCGAAACTGTGTTCCTGATGGCGGAAGCCGAACACCAGGCGATTGCGTCGAAACTCGTCAAGGAAATCGCACGGTTGGGCGGGGATGTGAGCAAGTTCGTGTCTCCCGCCGTGCGCGCCGCGTTGCTAGAACGTTTGGAGCACCGGCGGGCGATGGCCGCTCAGTGAGCGGCTTGCTCTCCATACACGGCGTCATGGGCGATTTTGCGGATGTCGTATCGGGTGAAACCCAAGTCGCTCATGTCGTTGTCTGAAAGCATGCGTAGCTCGGCTAGGGTTTTCAGGTAACGGCTACGGTCTTCGATACGGGAGCGTACGGATGCGATGAGGCTGGCCATGGTAAGGTCCTTTCAACTGGTGACTACCTGACCATCACATACATGTTGGCGCTAACATGAGTAGCGCCAAGATTTCAGACCCGCCATGCGACCGCTGCAATGCAGCGAAGCTCAGAGTGTTTTGCCGATCTCAACCGCCGTGTCACACATGCGATTGGAGAAACCCCATTCGTTGTCATACCAGGTGAGGATACGCACCATGGTGCCGGCCATGACCTTAGTTTGGTCCGCCGCGAAGATCGAGGATCTGGGATCATGGTTCATGTCCATGGAAACCAACTTGTCCTCAGTGTAGCCAAGGATGCCCGCAAGCGGCCCGGTCTCGGATGCCGCTTTGATCAATGCGTTGATTTCCTGCGCGTCGGTTTCCCGTGATGCCGTGAACGTCAGGTCGACACAGGACACGTTGGGTGTGGGAACTCGGATCGCCACGCCATCCATTTTGCCGTCCAACTCAGGCATCACCAAACCGATGGCCCGCGCGGCGCCCGTGGATGTTGGGATCATGTTCATGGCCGCGGCCCGGGCGCGATACAGATCACCGTGGAGCGTATCCAACGTGGGTTGGTCGCCCGTATAACTGTGGATGGTGGTCATCATGCCGTGCTCAATGCCAATCCCGTCGTGCAGAACCTTGGCCACCGGGGCGAGGCAGTTGGTGGTGCATGACCCGTTGGAGATCACTTTGTGATCCGAACTGAGCGTGTCGTGGTTCACTCCCATCACAATGGTGGCATCCGCGCCCTTTGAGGGGGCAGAGACCAGCACTCGGGCTGCGCCACTTTCCAGGTGGATTGCTGCCTTGTCCCGTGCTGTGAACCGTCCGGTGCATTCCATGACCACATCGACGTGGCCCCAGGGCAAATCGCTTGGGTCGCGGGTGGCGGTCACCTTAATCGGGCCGTGCCCCACGTTGAGCGTGTCGCCAACGACGCTCACTTCGGCATTAAGTCGCCCATGGACGCTGTCATATTTCAGCAGATGCGCGTTGGCATCCACGGGCCCCAGATCGTTGATCGCCACAACTTCCAGGTCGCTCCGACCCGACTCCACGATGGCGCGCAGCACGTTGCGGCCGATGCGTCCAAATCCATTGATCGCCACTTGAAGCGCCATGTTTCCCCCCATTCGAGCATTTTGAGCTAATGTTAGCCCTAACATTCCTCAAATGGTTGCCAACAGCAAGTCAAATGCTGGGTTCGAAGCGCAGGAAAGTGAAGCCGTCGGACGGGAGTGGCGAGCTAAAGGGCGGCGACACTTGCGCGTCTGCAAGGCGGCGTTGCCGTGCCAAGGCACAAGACTGGTCGCCGGTGATTGCGTGGGCCGATTTGCACCGAAAGGAACCCAAATCGAAAGAGCATTGCCAGAGCATGCGCTAGTCGACAGTCTTAAACACGAACAGCTAGTTGGAGCGGACTTGCGTGGCAAGTCCCACTGACTCACCGTCCATTGGGAAGGGAAGACATGGTCAAACCAGGACTCTCCGCTGTCAGCGGTTCCAAATGCAGTTGCATTTCAATCTACGATGCATGTGGAGACCTGGCGACTGGCTCGTCCCATGATGGTCCGCAGCGTAGCACTCCCAGTCACCTTGGGTGTGCCCTCGAATGAAAAGATTTGCACGAACTCGGGCAGGAGGCTCAAGCAACGATGAAAAGTAAGCACAAAACCCGAACCATGAAACACGTGCTTCTGGCGATTGCCGCATCCTCAATGGTCAGCGCCACCGGCGCTTCTTCGGCCACCTATTCCTATATCGGTGAGTTCTTCGAGCAAATTAATGACGAAACCCCCATCGCTGGCACCTACGACACGACACATCGCATCGTTGGATCGTTTACGACAAAGGACCCGCTGCAAGAGGCCGGGTTCGCCGATCGGACTGCGTTAGTGGAAAGCTACTCCTTTTCGGATGGGAGGAACACGTTCACTCAGGATAATTCTGTCATCCAGAATTTTGAGATTACGGTGGACGGAACGGAGATCACGAAGTGGGAAATCGTGCTTGGGTCGCAGGATTTCCCGTCGGCGCCACTGGTCAATGGCGAAATCTTCACCCGCCTTATCACCCGCAGCCACCTGTCGGGGAATTCACCGAGTGCTTGGCACCAAGGCACCATGTGGATTTGTCTGCAAGCCAGTTGTTCAAGGTATGGTTCCTTGGGCGTTTCAACCGCCAATTACGATGCAGGGCTCAGCAACACCAACGGGTCCTGGACCACGTCGGACATTGCCGCTCCGGTCCCACTTCCCGCTGGTGGGCTGATGCTGTTGAGTGTCATTGGCGCGCTGTCTTGGATGAGACACCTCGGCAACACCAGTCTTTGACGCCTGCATTTTCACAAAGAAAAACCCCACCGGTTTAACCAGCGGGGTTTGTGATTTCTTGGGTCTAGCCCGGATCAGTTGATCAAGCGACCCATGGCGGCTGCCACATCGGCCATGCGAGCCGAGAAGCCCCATTCGTTGTCGTACCAGGCCAGCACGCGCACCGTGCGACCGCCGACCACTTTGGTTTGGTCAGGGGCAAAGATCGACGACTGCACAGTGTGGTTGAAGTCGATGGATACTTTGGGTTCAGGGTCGTAGCCCAGAACGGCCCCCATGTGACCGGCGGCGGCTTCGCGAACCACTTCGTTCACATCGTCCACGGTCACGTCCTTCGCGGCCTCAAACGTAAGGTCCACAGCAGACACGTTCGGGGTCGGAACCCGCAGCGCGGTGCCGTCAAGCTTGCCTTCCAATTCCGGCAGAACTTCTTTCAGCGCCTTGGCAGCCCCGGTAGAGGTCGGG
>JBCDFD010000063.1:0-15285 GCA_039178645.1 Pseudomonadota bacterium
GTTTTTGGAGCATGTGGCGCTGGTTATGGACAATGAGGCCGATTCCGGTGGGCCTAAGGTGTCGATCATGACGCTGCACGCCGCAAAGGGGCTGGAGTTTCCGGCGGTGTTTCTGCCAGGTTGGGAAGATGGTCTATTCCCATCGCAAAGGTCGATGGATGAAAGTGGAATCATTGGCTTAGAGGAAGAACGGCGGCTGGACTACGTGGGCATCACCCGGGCCGAAGAGGTCTGCACGATCTCGTTCGCTGCGAATCGTCGGGTCTACGGGCAGTGGCAATCCTCCATGCCGTCTCGGTTTGTGGACGAACTTCCGCCGGCCCATGTGGACGTTCTTACCCCACCGGGCCTCTATGGCGGCGGTATGGGCGGCAGCACGCCCGGTATGCGGTCTAGTCTGGAAGACAATGCAACCCAAGCGAATGTGTATAATTCACCGGGCTGGCGGCGGCTCCAACAACGCAGCCACGAACGTCCGATGGCACAGCCTAAAGAGAGTCCAAACACCGTGATCGACCTCGAAGCGATCTCAAGTTTTTCTTTGTCCGACAGGGTGTTCCACCAGAAGTTCGGCTACGGTGAGGTTGTCGGTATCGAGGGCGACAAACTGGAAGTGGATTTCGAACATGCGGGCACCAAACATGTGGTGGCGCGCTTCATCAAACCCGCCGACCAAGCGGCGGATATGGATCCCCCATTTTAGTTTTGGTCGCAATTGTCGCAGAACACCCTGGAGGTTGATCAAAGGATTGGCTAATACACCTACGTAAGTAAGCGCCGAGCTAAGCCACGTTGGACAACGCAATGAATATACTGATTGTCGAAGATGACCCTAATTTGAGGTTGCTTTGGCAATCGGTTTTCACGGGGAATGGTCATTCGATCACCGACGTGGACACCGCCGTTGATGCACGTAAGCTGTTGATGACGCAGAGTTTTGAGCTCATCCTCCTTGATCTGTATCTTGGTCACGAAACTGGCCTGTCTGTGGCCGCCTTGGCGACCTACTCCAATCCAGATTGCAAGGTTGTAATCGTCACCGGTTCTTCAACCTTTGCCAGTGGCGAGTTGTTCGACATGTCGCCTGCGATTGCGTCGGTTTTGCGCAAACCGGTCGATATCGAACACTTGGTTGCCGTGTGTGATCACATCGGTGCCGGAATGCCGGTTCCTGAGAATGTGGCCAACGATGTGCCAGGTCTGCGGCAGCGGTCGAGCTAACCATACTTCCACCGTTCAGATGTTCTTGGCGCCGCTTTAGCCGGCCAAAACACCATCTTGCTCTTGGTTCCGTGCGCTAAAAGAAAAAAGCGGCGACACCAGGGAGGAGGAGGGGTCTTCTGAAGAAGAATTCCACAAACGCTTTGGGGGCTCGCATGAGGGAACCCGACCGTTGCGCGTGATTTGAATATAGCATCATGCTGCACCTGCACAATAGTTGCTGCCAACAATACTGCTATGCGTCTACTGCATAGACACGTCTTTGTGATTAATCGCAGCTTAAATCATTTAATCACATGAACTTAGTGGCCATTGTAAGGTATTTGTACTGTTGCATGCCTGCCGCAACGATGATGCGGCGCTGCAGCGTCCCTCCAAACCGTCGCTATCCATCGGACGATTACCCAGATTCGGGGCTGCAAATGCCTTTGTCTGCCATCAACCTGCTTAGTCTGGTCATTTCTGGGATTTTGTGGCACTTCTTTGGGAATTTCTGGTACTAAGCGTCATTCTCGCGAAATATAGAAAAAGTGATCCAATCGAGTCGCATATGTTGTGCCTTGAAGACCTAAGAGTGGGAAAATTTGTTGCTGTCAGCCCCAGAAAAGTGGCTATTTTGATGCTCGACAGCACTTAAATTCCATAATTTCCCAAAATTTCTCTTGAGTTCCATAAATTCCCTCGTTATCCCTTTGGGTAACGGAGAACAACAATAACGGCAGGCATACAGGCAAGCTTCGCATCTCCGGCAATGAGAGTTTGGGCGTCCGCCCCCAGGGCGCACCAGACCAGCCAAGAGGCAATAGGCGGCGGATCAGGCTGTGGCAGCGGCTCGGTCCGCCGTTTCAATTGAGGTGACTGTTAAGGACGAGTCAGGTGCAGCGGACCTTCCGGGGAGAATTCCCTCAGAAGATCGATAACAAAGGCCGCGTGTCGATTCCCGCGAACTTTCGACGAGTCCTTGAAGCCTGCGACCCAGATTGGCTCCCCGGTGGCAGCGCCGACCCCAAGCTCATAATCGTCTACGGCGATGCATCCCGCCAATTCCTAGAAGGCTACAGCGCTGAGTCGATGGCCAATGTTGAGGCCAAGATCAAAGCGATGAAAAGCGGTGCGCGGAAGCAGTATATGACCCGCTTTTTCAGCACGCTGACTTGGGACACCACAGTCGATAGCTCGGGTCGGTTGGTTTTGCCCAAACGCTTGCGCGATAAGATTGGTTTGACCGACGCCACCGAGGCGATGTTCGCAGGCACGTTGGATACGTTTCAGATCTGGCACCCCGACGCCTATGACGCGCTTCAAGCCCAACGGGACGCAGAAGCGCTCGACGGTTTTGAGCCAGGCATGGACCCAACCATGATGTTGGACATGGAGGAGTGAGCGATGGGCTCTGCCTCCTCCGCCGACCCACACATTCCTGTTCTCTTAGGTCAAATCCTAGACGCGGTATCGCCCGTGTCGGGGCGGTGGCTGGACGGCACATTGGGGGCCGGGGGGTATACGCGGGCGTTTCTGGATGCTGGCGCTGATCACGTGACCGGTGTTGACCGTGACCCACTCGCGCTCCACATGGCGTCCTTTTGGGCCTCTGACTATGGCGACCGTCTGACTTTAGTGGCCGGTGAGTTTGCCGACTTAGATAGCCATGCCGCGGAGCCACTGGATGGCGTCCTCCTCGACCTTGGGGTCAGTTCGATGCAGCTCGACCAAGCCGAGCGTGGGTTTTCCTTCATGCAAGATGGTCCCTTGGACATGCGCATGGGCCAGGATGGGCTGTCTGCCACCGACTTGGTCAACGGCGCAGATGAGGTGCTTTTGGCTGACATCCTCTATCACTACGGGGAGGAACGGGCGGCGCGACGCATTGCCAAAGCGATCGTAGCCAAAAGGTCAGAGGCCCCCATCGACAGCACACACCAGCTTGTGGCGATTGTTCAGTCTTGTCTGCCGCGTCCGAAGCCGGGCCAAAGTCACCCCGCCACCCGCAGCTTCCAAGCCATCCGCATCGCGGTGAATGACGAGTTTGGTCAGTTGGCGGCCGCGCTCGCCGCTGCGGAACGGGCCTTGGCGCCGGGCGGCTGGTTGGCCGTGGTCACGTTCCATTCCATGGAAGACCGCGCTGTGAAGCGGTTTTTGCAATCAAGGTCTGGACGAAGCGGCGGGGGCAGCCGCCATGCGCCCCAAGCTCAGGCTGATCCTAACCTGTGGAAACCGACCCCTGCGCGCGCTTTGGCACCAACTGCCGATGAAATCGCAGCCAACCCCCGTGCCCGCTCGGCAAAGCTGCGGCTCGCCCGGCGCACCGCTGAGCCCGCACAACCGCTGGATAGAGCCACGCTTGGCTTGCCCCCGATCATTTCATTGGAGACACTGCAATGAGAGCAATCCTCGGCGTTCTGATGGGTATTTTGGTCCTCGGCATGGGCTATTGGGCCTATCACGAAAACTACGAAACCCGCGCCAAGCTCGAGAAGGTGGAACAGGTGCAGCGCGAGATTGTGCTGCTGCAACGCCAACTGGCCGTTGAACGGGCGGAATGGGCTTGGCTCAACCGACCCGAACGGCTGCGCCACCTCGTGAAGGTCAACAAAACCAAATTGGAATTGCGCGACATGGGGCCCGAACACTTCGGAACGCTCGATCAGGTTATCCCACCGACGCGACCCGTGTTCGCCAGCGGACTTGATACGCCCAACAGCGCAACGCCCGAGGTCGGAGACCTGCCATGACCGACATGACGCCAGAGCCCCCCCGCGTCGCTATCCGCCCCTTGGCGCGGATCATCCGTGCCCGTGATACCGGCGAAGACCCGGACGTGATTGAACGCGCCAACCTGATCCGCCGCCACGACGCAATGCGCGATGGACTGCGCAAACGCGCGCAGGGACGGCTGTTCATTCTGGGCCTGTTTTTCGTGGTGCTCTACGGCGCGGTCGCGGCGAAGATGGCTCAGTTGGCCATGTCTGAACCCGCCGAACCGCGGATGGCCATGTTCGAAAGCAGCATCACCAGCGCGCGGGCCAACATTGTCGACCGCAATGGACGCATCTTGGCCACGAATATTGAGACCCAGGCGCTCTACGCGCACCCCCACGAGATGGTCGATATCCCAGGCTCCGCAGCTGCATTGGCTGCGATTTTTCCGGACCTGGACGAAGACCGCTTGCGCGCGCGGCTCAGCAAACCGGGCCGCAAGTTTGTGTGGCTGCGCCAGACCATGACCCCGGAACAGGTCCAACAGGTGCACAATATTGGCGAGCCGGGCTTCCTCTTTGCTACCAGGGATAAGCGGCTTTACCCCAACGGGCGCGAGGCGGCACATGTTTTGGGCGGCGCGCAGTATGGCGACGAAGGCGTCCACGCCGCAGAGGTGATCGGGGTTGCAGGCGTCGAAAAGGCTCTGAACGACCAGTTGAATGATCCTGGCCAGGTTGCTGAGCCTGTCCAACTGTCATTGGATTTGCCAATCCAGGTTGCCAGCCGCGTCGTGCTGCAACGCGGTATCGATCTGTTCAATGCTAAAGGTGGCAGCGCCGTGGTCATGGACGTGGACAGTGGTGAGATCATTTCTTTGGTCTCGCTGCCCGACTTCGACCCCAACTGGCGCCCTCGTCCGCTGACAGAAGGCGATCAGGCGGACAGTCCGTTGTTCAACCGTGCGGTTCTGGGCGTCTACGAACTGGGATCGGTGTTCAAGATCTTCACCACCGCGCAGGCCATCGACCTGGGGTTGGTGAACGCCTCGACCATGATCGACACCCGAGGGCCACTGCGCCAAGGACGCCATCGGATCAATGATTTCCGGAACTACGGGCCGGAACTGTCGACGCATGACATCATTGTCAAATCATCCAACATCGGCACCGCGCGCATTGCGCAGATGATAGGTCGCGATCGCCAGAGGGAGTTTCTGGGCGAGCTTGGCTTCCTGGACCCCACACCGCTTGAGGTGATCGAGGCCCCGACCGGGCGTCCTTTGATCCCTCGTAACTGGGGTGAGATCGAAATGATGACCATTTCATTCGGCCACGGCCTGTCCACCAGCCCGGTCCACTTGTCCGCCGCCTATGCCACGGTTTTGAACGGTGGCTACAAGGTGACCCCCACGATCTTGAAGCAGGAAGGCACAAAGCTCGGGCCGCGGGTCATATCTGAACAGGCATCGCGCGTGTCGCGGGATATGTTGCGCGCTGTGGTTACCGAAGGCACCGCGTCCATGGGCGACGTGCCCGGCTACCACGTGGGAGGCAAAACCGGTACGGCGGACAAACCCAAACCGGGTGGCGGCTACCATGAGGACAAGGTTTTAGGCACTTTTGCGGCGGTGTTCCCTGCCCATGATCCGCAGTATGTGGTCATCGTGACACTTGATGAGGCCGAAATGCGCCACGGCAGCGAACCGCGCCGCACAGCCGGTTGGACCGCCGTGCCTGTAACGTCCGAGATGATCCGCCGGATTGCGCCGCTGATGGGGATGCGGCCAGAGATTGCAGCCCCCACCCAACCTGCGATACGGGAAGCACGCAGCGGCCAATGAGAGACCCCATGCCCAACGACAGTGTCCAGGCGAAATCGCTGACCGACCTTGGTTTGCACGCCAAAGGCGGGGCCGAGGCCCAGGTCACAGGGCTGGCCATCGACAGCCGCAAGGTCACTCCGGGTGCACTTTTTGCAGCGTTGCCTGGGTCATCGGTCCATGGCGGAGAATTCATTCAGTATGCCTTGCGCATGGATTGTGGAGCGGTGCTCACTGACCCCGAAGGCGCGCGGATTGCGGCAGGTGTTTTGGACAGCAGCCATGTGCCGTTGGTGGTGACCGAGGACCCACGCCAAGCCTTGGCTGCCGCCGCAGCGCTTTGGTATGGGGCGCAACCCGAAACCACCGTGGCTGTCACAGGCACGAACGGGAAAACATCGGTCGCCACCTTCACGCGCCAGATTTGGGAAGCCTTGGGGCATGGCGCTGCGAACCTGGGCACCACCGGCATCGAAGGCGGCTATACGGCTCCTCTCGCTCACACCACGCCCGACCCGCTCACCCTGCATGCCCATTTGGCCGATATGGCCCGCGAGGGCATCACTCACCTGGCGATGGAGGCCTCGTCCCACGGGTTGGACCAGCGCCGCTTGGATGGCGTGCGTTTGGCCGCGGCCGGATTCACCAACTTCAGCCAGGATCACTTGGACTACCACGGCACGTTTGAAGCTTATTTCACCGCAAAGGCGGGGCTGTTCACCCGACTTTTGGGTGATGACGGTGTCGCTGTTGTCAACCTCGATGATCCCCGTGGCCTTGATGTGTCAGAACTGGCCGAGGCCCGTGGGCAAGAGGTCATCGGCGTGGGCCAGTCCGAGGCCGCCGAGTTGCGCATTGTAGGCCAACGTTACGACGCCGATGGTCAGGACCTTCGTTTTACTTGGCAGGGTCGTCCCTACCAAACGCGCCTTGGCCTCATTGGTGGATTCCAAGCGCTCAACGTCCTCACCGCCGCTGGGTTGGCGATTGCCGCTGGCGAAGATGCCGCCGAGGTGTTCGGGGTGCTCTGGCGGTTGTCCACCGTGCGGGGTAGAATGCAGCATGTGGCCACACGGGACAACGGTGGCACGGTATTCGTGGACTATGCCCACACGCCCGATGCCCTCGCCACAGCGTTGAAGGCGCTCCGACCACATGTCTTGGGTCGCCTGGTCGTGGTCATGGGCGCTGGCGGTGACCGGGACCAGACCAAACGTGGCCCCATGGGCGAAGCCGCAGCTCAATACGCCGATGACGTAATCGTCACTGACGACAACCCGCGCAGCGAAGATCCTGATCTAATCCGCGCCATGGTCATGGCGGGATGCCCAGGTGCCGCCAATGTCGGCGACCGGGCCGAAGCGATCTTGCGCGGTGTCGATGCCATCGGGGCGGGCGACGCTCTGCTCATTGCAGGCAAGGGCCATGAAACCGGGCAGATTGTCGGGGACACGGTCTACCCCTTCGACGATGCTGAACAGGCCAGCGTGGCCGTGGCCGCGCTTGATGGGCGGTTGCCTTGACCGCGCTCTGGACGTCGGATGACGCGACGCGCGCGACAGGCGGCACCGCCACCACGGGTTTTGCCTGCACCGGATTGTCCATCGACACCCGCAGCTTAGCCCCTGGCGATTTGTTCATTGCCCTGAAAGATCAGCGCGACGGTCATGATTTTGTGGCGAACGCCTTTGCGGCCGGAGCCGCAGCAGCCTTGGTCACCCGTCGCCCCGATGGCGTTGACGAGACCCAGCCGTTGCTGATCGTCGAGGATGTCCAAGAGGCCCTTGAGGACCTCGCCCACGCTGCCAGGTCGCGCACCGTGGCCAAAGTGGTCGGCATCACCGGTTCGGTGGGTAAAACGTCCACCAAAGATATGCTGCGCCACGTTCTGGCCAAACAGGGCAAGGTTCACGCCGCGGAAAAAAGCTTCAACAACCATTGGGGTGTTCCGCTGACATTGGCGCGCTGCCCTGTCGATGCCGATTTTGCGGTGATCGAAATTGGCATGAATGCCCCCGGTGAGATCGCGCCCCTGGCCAAATTGGCATCCTTGGACGTCGCCATCGTGACCACCGTCGCGGCTGCGCACCTCGCAGCATTTGAAAGCCTTGAGGGCATTGCCCATGAAAAAGGGTCCATCTTCGAAGGACTGAATGAAGGTGGCACTGCGATTTTCAATGGCGACCTGGATACCACAGCGATCCTTCAAGACGCAGCAGCCGGGGCCAAATCCTCGCTTTGCTTCGGCACCACCGAAGGCACAGACATAGCGGTCCGCGACATAGAATTGTCCGCCGACCAAACCTCCCTGATCGTGGACCTGCTGGGTGATCGTTACCAGGTCACCCTACCGCTTGCCGGTCGCCATTTCGCCATGAATGCAGCGGCGGTCTTGGCGGCTGTGGAGGCAGTCGGTGCCAACCCCGCGCAAGCAGCGCGCGATCTCTCCACCTGGCGCCCGCCAGCGGGGCGGGGAACGCGGGAAAGCTTAAACCTCGCCCACGGTCGCCTGACGCTCCTCGATGACGCTTACAACGCGAACCCAACCTCCATGGCAGCGGCGTTCGAAGTGCTGGCAGCAACGCCGCCCAGTAACCAAGGCCGTCGCATCGCGGTTCTAGGCGACATGCTAGAACTGGGCACAACCGAGGTCTCGCTCCACGCCAACTTGGCCCATCACCCGAGCTTGGCGGAAACCTGTGTCCTTTGCGTCGGCCCGCGCATGGCTCATCTCCATGCCGCCTTGCCAGAGGGCCAACGTTTGGGTCATGTGTCCGATGCCGACGCGGCGACCGAGGCTCTGCTGCCCCACCTGCGAGACGGCGATGTGGTGTTGGTGAAAGGCTCCAACGGCTCGCGTGTGTCGCAAGTGGTGCGTGCACTCAAAGCCAAGGCAGCCGCGTTGGAACAAGGACCCTGACAACATGCTCTATTGGCTTTCCGCCCTGTCCGATGGCGGCGACGTGTTCAACCTGTTCCGATACATCACTTTCCGTGCGGCGGGCGCCTTCGCGACCGCACTTCTGTTCGGGTTCCTGTTTGGCAAACCCCTGATCAACCTCCTGCGCAAACGGCAGAAGAAGGGTCAGCCGATCCGATCAGACGGACCTGAGAGCCACTTCACCAAGGCTGGCACACCGACCATGGGCGGGCTGTTGATCCTCAGCGCGCTCACCGTGTCCACAATCCTCTGGGCGCGCCCCGACACGCCCTACGTTTGGATGATCCTGTTGGTCACTGTTGCCTTTGGCTTGATTGGGTTTGCCGATGACTACGCCAAGGTTACCAAACAAAGCTCCGCTGGTCTGTCCGGCAAGGCCCGCTTGGGGCTTGGTTTTGCCATCGCCGCCTGCGCCACGTCCTGGGCCATGTGGATGCACCCGCCGGAACTGACCGGACAATTGGCCTTTCCGGTGTTCAAGGAACTGCTCCTGAACATGGGGTATTTCTTCATCCCCTTCGGCATGATCGTCATCGTAGGGGCCGCCAATGCGGTGAACCTGACCGATGGGCTCGACGGGCTGGCGATCATGCCTGTGATGATCGCCGCTGGAACTCTGGGCGTGATTGCCTACGCAGTGGGCCGAGTAGACTTCACCGACTACCTGGACGTCCACTACGTCCCTGGAACCGGAGAGATCCTCATATTCGCAGCCGGGCTCATCGGCGGTGGCCTTGGGTTCCTGTGGTACAACGCACCGCCCGCCGCCGTCTTCATGGGGGACACCGGGTCGCTCGCCCTAGGCGGCGCTCTCGGTGCCATCGCCGTGGCCACCAAGCACGAGATTGTCCTGGCCATCGTCGGTGGCCTCTTCGTGGTCGAAGCGCTCAGCGTCATCATCCAAGTGGCCTACTTCAAACGCACCGGCAAACGGGTGTTCCTCATGGCCCCGATCCACCACCATTTTGAGAAAAAGGGCTGGCAGGAACCGCAGATCGTGATCCGGTTCTGGATCATCTCGCTGATCCTGGCGCTCATCGGCCTGGCCACGCTCAAGGTGCGCTGAGGTTTGGACAACACCTTCCGCATCCCAACTGGTGTCTTCGCGTTCACGACGCTCGCGGCGCTGGTGGGATGGGGGCTCGACGGGGCCGCGCCGATCTATCTGACCATGTCCGCCTGCATGGCCTGGGCGCTCGCCGCCACCTTGGTCCGCGGCACCGTGGGCCGCAACCCAACCCGAGACTTGACCCAAAGCGAACGCCACCTGACCATGGGCCTGACAGTCTTCGCGCTGCTGGTGTCCGCCGGCATCGCCATTGATCTCTGGGTGTGGTGATGGCGCGACGGGCATTGGTGACAGGCGGCAATCGGGGCATTGGCTTTGCGGTGGTGGAAGGTCTGCGCGACGCGGGTCTGGAGGTGGTCATTGCCGCCCGCGACGCAGGGCAGGGGGCTGATGCGGCGGCAAAGCTGGGCGTGGACAGTGTTGCGCTCGACCTGATGCGGCCAGAGACCTTCCCCGACGCCTTGGCCCAAGCCGGTGACATCGACGTGCTGGTGAACAACGCTGGGGTGTTGATTGAAACCTCGATGATCGACGACCCCGACGGTTGGGCTCAATCTATGCAGGTGATGGTCCACGCACCCTATGAATTGATCCGCTTGCTAGCACCCGGCATGGGCGCGCGCGGGTATGGCCGGATCGTGAATGTGTCGTCGGGCTGGGGCGCCTTCGCCGAAGGGCTGGGCGGGCCGGGTACCTATGGGGTTGCCAAGGCATCGCTCAACGCCCTGACCAAAGCGCTCCCCCGCGATCTGCCGCCAAATGTGAAGGTCAACGCCATGTGCCCCGGCTGGGTCCGCACCCGCATGGGCGGCGCGGCGGCCTCGCTTAGCCCCAAAGAGGGGGCCGACACAGCTATCTGGCTGGCCACCTTGCCCGACAACGGCCCCACCGGCGGCTTCTTCCGCCGCCGCAAGCCAATCGCGTGGTGAGGCCACACGGCTAAGCGACGAGCGCTGCGCCCATCAAGTGAATTCCCGACCTCCACAAAGCGTTACCATTGTGTTAATAATACCCCATTGGAGGTAGTCATATGCGCAGATGGGAACCCTATAAGTGGATTACAGCCGTAGCAGCCTTGGCCACAGTGGTGGCAGCGGTGTTCACCGTTTTGGCCTACACCGACACCACGCCGACCCAATCCGTGACAACGGGCATGGTTACTGGGGACGTCACCGTCCAGAAAGGCGACGGGATCAACGTTAGTGTTGGCGACAACACTCCGGTAACAATTAACAACTCTGGGGACTACGCGCGCAGCTTAGAAGCAACAATCGCCGCTAATGAAGTCGCCATATCGGCGCTGCAACAGGCACTCGCGGCAAACCAGGAACTCAGCACGGCACGGCAAGAAGCGTCTCGCCAAAAAATAACTGAGCTACAGACCGAAGTCTCGGAACTGAAGCGGCGGTTGGAAGACCCAGAAAAGGCATTTGAGGAATACAAGAACCGCATTGCGGAATTGGAAGATCTGCTGGCCAGGAATGCCAGCTTGGGTGCAGACCGGATAGAACAGGCCAAACGGGCGTTGGATAAAGGCGACTTTTCCCAAGCCGATGCACTCTTCGCCCAAGTCGAAGCCATGGAACAAGCGGCGATCGAACGGGCCGCAGACGCCGCCTACGGTCGAGGGTTGATAGCAGAGGAACAAGTCCGCTGGGGCGACGCCGCGGACCACTTCGCGAAGGCCGCCCGACTGGTGCCAACGTACCAGCACTTGGTGAAGGCAGGCAATTTCCTGTGGCGCGACGGTCGGTATAACGCGGCCATTTTAGTGGACGAACAATTGGTGCCAGCGGCCAAATCGGAGTTCGGCGAAGGGTCTCTACAGAACGGAACTGCACTGAACAATCTGGCAGAGTCCTATCGCACGGCTGGCCGCTTTGACGAAGCAGAGCCGCTTTACCGTCAGGCCATCGCGATCGGGAGTAGGGCGCTTGGGGAGGATCACCCGGAGTATGCAAAAAGCCTTAATAATCTGGCCTTGCTTCTGGAGGACACAGGCCGATACCGAGAGGCGGAGCCGCTTCATCGTCAGGCAATAGCGATCCGGGGCAAGGCGCTTGGGGAGGATCACCCGGAGTATGGTCAAAGCCTCAACAATTTAGCGGGGCTTTTGGTGACCATAGGCCACTATGAAGAGGGAGAGCTGCTTCACCGTCAGGCCATGGCGATCAGGGCCAAAGCGCTTGGGGAGGATCACCCCGACTATAGTAATAGCCTTAACAACCTGGCCGAGCTTCTACGGGTCACAGGCCGCTATGAAGAGGCAGAGCCGCTTTACCGTCAGGCTATGGCGATCACGGGCAAGTCGCTTGGCAAGGATCACCCGAACTATGCCGTACGCCTCAACAACCTGGCCTTGCTTCTGCAGGCCACAGGCCGCCAAGACGAGGCGGAGCCGCTTTACCGTCAGGACATGGCGATCACGGGCAAGGCTCTTTGGGAGCATCACCCGGACTATGCCACTAGCCTCGACAACTTGGCTACGCTTTTGGAAGACACAGGCCGCTTTGACGAGGCGGAGCCCCTTTACCGTCAGGCCATGGCGATCAGGGGCAAGACGCTTGGAGAGGATCACCCGGACTATGGTGACAGCCTCAACAACTTGGCCGTGCTTCTGTCGGCCACAGGCCGCTACGACGACGCGGAGCCGCTTTACATGCAGGCCTTGGAAATTACCGAGAACGCTTTGGGGGCAATGCATCCGGAAGTAGCCTATCACTACAACAATTTAGGTATGCTGCATTACCATACAGGCGAATACGCTGAAGCAGCCCGATGGATGAAACAGGCGCTTGAGTTGCGCGAAAAGACCCTGGGCGCTGACCATCCCTCGACGCAAACCTCTCGCAACAACTTGGCCGCCATCCAAGCCAAGCTGAACGAATAGCCCATCCCCCTTGACCATCCCGCCCGCCTGACATCCCTTACGGGCAAGCAGGTGAGAGGTGTCCCATGATCCCGGTTCGAGGTTTGTCTGGTCGGCGTGTGGGTGTGTTGGGCCTCGGGCGGTCTGGGCTATCAGCTGCAGCGGCTCTCGAAGTGGGTGGGGCAGAGGCCATTTGCTGGGATGACAGTCCCGAGGGCCAAACCCGGGCGGCGGATAAGGATTTTACCGTCGCCGACCTCACCAAACCCGACGCCGTGGCGGCGCTCGACCGCCTGATCGTCTCCCCCGGCATCCCGCATCTTTATCCCAAACCACACCCGGCGATCCTCCATGCCTACAAGGCAGGGGTCCCAGTGGACAGCGACATCGGCCTGTTCTTCCAATCCCTGGCCACCCCCGAATGGGACCGGTTCGCCACACCACCCCGCGTCATCGCCGTCACGGGCTCGAACGGCAAATCCACCACCTCGGCCCTGATCCATCACATCCTGTTGGAAGCAGGCCGAGGCAGTCAGTTGGCCGGCAACATCGGGCGCGGCGTGCTCGACATCGACCCGCCGGGGGATGGGGGTATCGTGGTGCTGGAACTCAGCAGTTACCAAACCGATCTGGCCCGCGCGCTAACGCCCGATGTGGCCGTCTTCACCAACCTGACACCCGACCATCTGGACCGCCACGGCGGGTTCGGCGGCTACTTCGCCGCCAAGCGCCGACTGTTCGCGGAAGGCGGGCCCGACCGTGCGGTGGTCGGCGTTGACGAACCGGAGGGGCTCTATCTTGCCGGGCAACTGAGCGAGGCCCCCAGTGATGACCGGGTGATCCGTGTCAGCGTGACCGGCAAGCTTACTGGCTTTGGCTGGAACGTCTTTGCGCGCAAAGGGTTCCTGAGCGAGTACCGCAAGGGGCGTCAAGCGGGCAGTATTGACCTGCGCGACATCAAAGAGCTGCCCGGGCGGCACAACCACCAAAACGCCTGCGCGTCCTATGCGGCGTGCCGAAGCCTCGGGATTGCGCCCAAGGTGATTGAGGCCGGCTTTCGCAGTTTCCAGGGACTACCCCACCGCAGCCAAGTGATCGCCGAACACGGCGGCGTCACGTATATCAACGACAGCAAGGCCACCAATGTGGACAGCGCAGCGCAGGCGTTGCAGGCGTTTAAGCGCATTCGCTGGATCGCAGGTGGGCTTGGCAAGGACGGCGGTGTGGACGCGCTGAGCGCTCATGTAGACGAGGTCCGCAAGGCATACTTCATTGGCCATTCCGCGCGAGACTTTGCGTTGCAACTGCCTGGCTTGGATCACGAGATTTCTGAAACCATGGCTGTAGCAGTGCACTCAGCGGTGGCAGAGGCCGAGCCAGGCGACACGGTCCTTCTTGCCCCAGCGGCCGCAAGTTTCGATCAGTACCCTAGCTTTGAAAAGCGCGGAGATGACTTTGTGCGGTTGGTGCAGGAGGTCCTGGGCACGCGGGTGGAGCGCTAAACCGTTTCCAAGTCATGTCGGATCACCTATTCATAGCCTCTCACTTCGTTGGAATACGAAAAGTCATGCGGGATGCTTTAGGGTCTGTGGACAGTTACCGCGAGTTGATAATGCCAGAGCATAGATTGATCATCGCGGCGTAGGAGGTGTCCGTTTTGTCCGATCGCATCGCTATGCGTTTGAACTCTTTGAGTTTCTGGAAGTAGTTTTCGATCAGGTGTCGCAACTTGTACATTTCATCGTCAATCTCAAGCGGTTGCAGACGTTGTGGCCGCTGAGAAATCACGATCTTTGTTCCACGCGCGTTCATATCTTGGATGATCCAATTGCTGTCGAACGCGTCGCCATTGTGCTCGGACTAATGGCGCATCAATGGCAACTCCGCGAGCATCGCCTTGAATTCCACGCCTTTGATCAGTGGTGCGACGCCAACGGTGTCGTAGCGGTTTGCAGGCATCAAAACAAACCGCACCAAGTTGCCAAGGGCATCCACGAGGGCCAGAATTTTCGTCGTCCAGCCGCCCTTAGACTTGCCTATGGCCTGACCTTGAGTCCCCCTTTAGCGCCCATTCCATGGCGGTGGACTCTGACAATTGTCGCATCAATCGTCGCATTCGACCATTCACTCGGACCGGTGGCATTCATGGTCTCATTCCATGTCCGGTTCGTCACTCAGAGCGTCGAATATCCGTTTGAATAAATCGGCTTGAACCCATCTTCGAAACCTCCTGAACGTGTCCCACGCTAAAATCGATCCACTGGATCGATTTTCTTGACGCTTGAACTTCAGTTGCCAAACTCCGGCGGCAATTCGCGCCAAGGCGCATCGGTTCGCACAATCCATAGTACGGCTTAAAGAAACAACCGATTGTCGCGACTGGTACTTCCACGCGTGTCAGAGCGGCCAAGGCAAAGCGGTGCGATCAGCGCCCACTGACGATCCGTGAGCACAAATCTGCTCGGGTCCATTCAAACCTCCTCTTTTGGCAGATTGACTCAGACCCTCGTCAAAATGGGAACCCTTTACTGTCCACAGACCCTAGGGCCTTTGGGGATTCATCGTTCATTGATGAGTGCGCTCGCGGCGTAGACCATGGCGGTGAACACAGTGTCTGTCTTTTCAGCCCGTAGGGCGATGCGCTTGAAGTCTTTCAGATTGCAGAA
>JBCDFD010000064.1:0-15045 GCA_039178645.1 Pseudomonadota bacterium
CGCAACGTCCCACCAGAGCCGTGCGCATGCCTTCGATCCGGGCCCGTTCCGCCATATTGAAGCGGGTGGGTTTGAACACGGGCTCGATTGTCTCGGCTTCTGTGAAACCGTCTAGCTTGCCCAATTTGGGGTCCAGGAAAAACGGCTCAAGCCAAGAGTAGTTCAATGCAATTGTCAGCAGGTCGCGATCTTGGTGGTTCAAAATCCGCCCCGGCCGCATCCGCAGCGAAGGGTGCATCTGGCGCACATTGTTGGTGAAGAAGCGGTTGGACGCAAAAAACTCGAACTCGGCGCATGGGACGGTTTGCGCAAGCTGCTCACGCACCTCCAAGACCGGTGCCACCTGCTTGCCCCAAGTGCCAGAGTAGCCGACGTCCACCAAGAGCGGGTTATGCGCATCAAACAGGCCGATCTGTTCAAGATATCGGACGATCAGGTCCTTCTGGTGCCCAATCTTGTCCATCAGGAGGTCTTGGAGCCCAGGGAAGCCCCAGTAGAGATCGCGAAACTCTTCCAATGCCATATCGTCGCCCAAAGCTTCGATATGCTCCAACGTGATGGATGGCAGCGCCGCAAATTCATCCCGAGGGATGCCGTACAGGTCCAAAAACGCCTCAAAGCTGAACTTTGCTTCGGTGAGGTATTCGGCGTTGATGTAGAGGTAGTCGGAATCCTCGCGGCGCACGCCCAGTAGCGCGCCGGTGGCGCGGCTACAGGCCAGGATCTTATGATTTGCCCGGTTGGGGTACAGCTGCGGCACGGCCTCGCGCATGGCGTTGGCGATTTCCATGAAAATCGTGCCGTCGCGGGTGAGGAAGAACAAGTCTGAACTGCCGCGCCGCTCCGCATTATGTAACACATCGTGTAAGAACAAGGCACATGCGGGCCCGATCACTTGATCGATAACTCGGTCCAACGTCCGCAGAGGGCCGGGGTCGCCCAGCCCGAAGTCTTTGCTCAAATGCCTGCGTCGCACTGTTGCGGGTTTGGCCAGGTTGGCCTTGCCGTTGAGCAGCCGCGTGTCGTTTTCGCGTTCATGGTTGTAATAGTGGTAGGCCAGCAGGCCCTTTTCTCGAGCCCGTTCCACATCGTTGGTCCAGTTGTCGCCCACGTGCAGGATCCGTTCGGGCGCGCAACCTGCCCGCTCAATCACCACGTTGAACAGATCGCCCCCGTTTTTGGTGATCCCGAAATCGGCCGATACCAAAAGCTCGTCGATATATTCCATCAGCCCTTGGGGCTCCAGGATTGCCAGCAGAGCATCACTGTGGAGGTACATGTCCGACGTGATGATGACCTTACGGTCTAATTCTTTCAGCGTCCGAAACACCGACCAAATCTGGTCGTTGGGCACCAGGTTGTCCAACTCAATGGCGGCTTCGAGCTCTGTGATTTTCCGTGCAATGGCAGTGCGTTCATCGTCGTCGGGAACGAGGTCGCGCAATGAACGGGCAAACACATCGACCAGCGATGGCTCATCCCCTTGCCCATGGAACTGCATCGCCCGTTTCAACTTGCCAGACGTGAATCCGCGGGCGGAATAAAGTCGGCTTAGCGCTTCATCACGGGGGGCAGGCACCAAGGTGCTGCCAAGTTGGGCCGTCTTCTCAAAAACCTGATCCAGGGATAGCCGCGTGCGAAAAAACAACGTATCAAAGAAATCGAAGCTAACCGCGTCGACGTCAGCAACGCCGACCACTTCTTGCAGCGAGAATATGTTATTGTCGTCACGACCAATTGGGCCTGGTAGGCCATTAATCAGGTTGTTTAGACGCTGCCGGTAGGCACCGACCTCGTATTTTGTGTAAAACCGTTCAAACATCGATACGCATCACCCATCGCACACGGTGGTAAAGCCACAAAGGGACCTGTGTATCAATACCCAAGTGAACTTGATGGTCAGCTTTACCTCAATCTTGGCACCTATCGGCTGATGCTTAGCACAATGTTTCGATACGGAATTTTCAGCGGCCAGTGGCACGCTATAGCCAATCGACGCATGGGGTTTGGTTGATAATTTAGGCAGCGTTGTGCTGCAATCCGTGGGGTCGGAGCCGCACTTTGGCAGGGACTCACCGACGCCAGGGGTCTTCTGCTTGTGTCCAAAGTCGCTAGTGTGTGCCGCATAATCCGGTGCCACGACCTGCGGAGACGACCTGAGCATGATCGATTATCCCTACGACCTCGGCGCGTATTCTCGCAAGGTCTCGTGCTCCCACGGCGGTGCGCAAACTTGGTTCGACCGTGGTCTCAATTGGACCTATGGCTACAACCACGAAGAGGCCGTCCGCTGCTTCGAGCGCGCCGTTGAGGAAGACGCTTCGTGCGCCATGGCGTGGTGGGGGATCGCGTATGCGGTTGGCCCAAACTACAATTTGCCGTGGTGGCGCATGGACCTTCCAGGACAGGTGGCGGCCCTGAAGACCGCTGCGCAGGCTGTTCAGCGGGCACTATCCCTGGCGGATCAGGTGACACCTGCCGAACGTGCTTTGATAGCCGCCATCCAAACTCGGTATCCACAATCCGAGCCCGTAGAGGACATGCGCCCTTGGAATGATGCCTTCGCGGATGCCATGCGACAGGCCTATGACGAGCACCCAGATGACAACGACATCACCGCGATCTTCGTGGAGGCGATGATGAATCGCACGCCTTGGAAAATGTGGGATCTGGTTGCTGGCACCCCAGAGGAAGGCGCGGATACGTTGGAATGCCGCGCGGTGCTGGAACGGGCATTCCAGCGTGCGGACGCTTGGGATCACCCTGGTCTGCTGCACCTCTATGTGCATCTGATGGAAATGTCCCCAACGCCTGAAGTGGCTTTGAAAATGGGGGACGTTCTGCGCACCATGGTCCCCGACGCGGGCCACCTGATCCACATGCCCACACATATCGATGTGCTCTGCGGCCATTACCAAAACGTCGTGCAGTGGAACCGGACCGCCATTGCCGCCGACTTGGAGTTCTACCGGCGCGAGGGCGCCAACAACTTCTACACCGGCTACCGGCAGCACAATTACCATTTCGCCATCTATGGCGCGATGTTCCTGGGACAGTTTGCGCCAGCGATGGAAGCCGTGGAGGGTCTGCGCGCTACCACGCCCGAAGAGATTTTGCGCATTCCTTCGCCGCCCATGGCGGATTTCTTCGAAAGCTATCTGAGCTTTAAGCCCCACGTTCTGATCCGGTTTGGCCGCTGGCGCGAATGCACGCAATTGGCGGTCCCTGAGGATCAAGACCTGTATCTCACCTGCACCGCCTTCGTTTGGTACGCACGGGCATTGGGCCATGCCGCTTTCGGGGACGTCCCCGCCGCAGAAACGGCCCAGGCAGAATTCCAAGCGGCCCGCGCCCGTGTGCCCAAGACGCGGCTCTTGCATAACAACAAGGTAGTCGACCTTTTGGCCATTGCCGACGCCATGCTGCGGGGGGAAATCCTTTACCGCAAGGGTGAGTTTGATGCCGCGTTCTCCCATCTGCGAGAGGCCGTCGAGCTGGAGGACACTCTGCGTTACGACGAACCTTGGGGGTGGATGCAGCCCACGCGCCACGCTTTGGGGGCTTTGTTGTTTGAACAGGGACGCGCGGCAGAGGCGGAAATAGTATTCCGCGAGGACCTTGGGTTGGTTCAGAACCTGCGGCGGGCCACCATTCACCCCGACAACGTTTGGGCGTTGAAAGGCTTGCACGATTGCCTTGTTGCACGCGGTGAAACCGTCGAAATCGTGCAAATCAAACAGCGTCTAGAACTGGCGCAGGCGCGGGCGGACACGCCTGTCCAAGCCCCTTGCGGATGCGCCCAAGCGGCCATGGCGCAGTGATCGCACCCGCCCCAATGGACCGGCCCGCCGCTGTGGGATAGCCTAGGCCGAAAGGAGAGGAACCAGCGATGCTCGATCACGCCAAGACAGCGCATGTTCTGCGCGAAGATACCGATGGGGTTGCCGTGCTAACCCTTAACGATCCGCGCACGATCAATGCACTGAGTGAGGCGATGCTCGGGGCGCTTACCGCAACACTGGACGAAATCGCCGAAGATCGCAGCGTGAAGGCTGTGATCCTCCGTTCCGCAGGGGACCATTTCTGCGCCGGGCACAATCTGAAAGAGATGACCGCGCGAAGGGCCGATGCGGACGGTGGTCACCAGTATTTCAACGACCTCTTTGCCAAGTGCTCTGCGATGATGCTGCGCATCGTGCGCTTGCCCCAACCTGTCATTGCCGAGGTCCAAGGCATCGCAACGGCAGCGGGCTGCCAATTGGTGGCGACATGCGATTTGGCAGTGGCCTCCGACGACGCACGCTTTGCCACCTCGGGGGTGAACATCGGCCTGTTCTGTTCCACGCCCATGGTCGCCCTGTCGCGCAACGTGCCGCGCAAAATGGCGATGGAGATGTTGCTGTTGGGAGACTTCTTGCCCGCAACTCGCGTGGCCGAAATGGGCCTGATCAATCGGGTCGTCCCGCGCGCTGAGCTTGAAGCGGCAACGATGGAGATGGCGCGCGTCATTGCCGATAAATCGCCAGCGGCGGTGAAGATCGGCAAGCGCGCGTTCTATGCGCAAGCTGAGATGTCTTTGGAAGATGCCTACCATTACGCTGGTCAAGTCATGGCGGAAAACATGATGGCTCGGGACGCGCAGGCGGGCATCGGTGCCTTTGTCGCCAAGAAACCCATGCCTGAGTGGCAGGGCGATTGACGCCGTGTCGGTGTGGGGAGCGCAAACCCACAGGTGACGGATCCTAAATGGCTAACACGACCACAAGAAAGCGATAAGCTCAGGAAGAATAAAGCGAGGGGGGAACCAAATGACCATAATCGAAAGCCGCATGCCCGCGGTGCCCGTCACCGACCAAAGCATCACGGAACGGCTTTTCGCTGGTCTCGAAGGTGACCCCGAACGCGTAGTTCTGACCGATGGTGTCACCGGATACAGCTTAACTGCCAGTCGGTTGCGCGACCGCATTTGCCGCCTGGCCGGTGGGCTGATCGGCATGGGCTTGGGCAAGGGTGGGACCACCGCGTTGATGGCACCGAATATGCCCGACTACGTCACGGTTTTCCATGGTGTCGCGTGGGCCGGGGGGACCATCACCACGATCAATCCCACCTACACCGCCGAGGAGTTGCGCCATCAGTTGAGCGACAGCGGGGCGACGCTCCTGGTGACAATTGCCCAGTTCTTGGACACAGCCCGCGCAGGCGCGGAAGGGACTTCGGTGTCCGAAATCGTTGTGATCGACGAAGCCGACGGCGTCCGGTCCCTCGACGACCTCATGGGTGATCCACTGGCGGAACAGGCCCCCGTGGACATCGAACGGGACATCGTTGCACTGCCATATTCGTCGGGGACCACCGGGCTGTCCAAAGGCGTGATGCTCACCCACCGGAATTTGGTGGTGAACGTGGATCAGGGTCTGCCCATGACCAACATAGCTCCCGGCGACACAACCATAGCTTTCCTACCGCTGTTCCACATCTACGGCCTGACGGTGCTCATGAACATGTATCTGGCCCATGGTGCGGCGCTGGTGACCATGCCTCGGTTCGACCTGGAACGGTTCCTGCAACTGATCCAGGAACATCGGACCCGCACGCTGTGGTGCGTGCCGCCGGTTGGCATTGCGCTGGCCAAGAGCCCCATTGTGGATGATTACGACCTGTCATCGGTGGAACTGTTCTACTCTGCCGCCGCGCCGCTGGGGCCAGAACTGAGCGACGCCGTAGCCCGGCGTTTGAACGTGAATGCAATCCAAGCCTACGGCATGACCGAAATGAGCCCGATCAGCCACGCCACGCTGCCCGACGCCCCAAAGGCGGGTTCGTGCGGTCTAACGGTGCCGAACACCGCCTGTCGCATCGTGAATCCTGAGACCGGTGAAGATTGCCCCATCGGAACCGAAGGTGAGCTTTGGGTGAAAGGCCCCCAGGTCATGGTCGGGTATTTGAACAACCCCGAAGCCACCGCAGCCACTGTGACCGAAGATGGCTGGCTCAAGACCGGCGATCTGGCCAGTTTCGACAGCGACGGCTACCTGTTTATCCATGACCGGCTGAAGGAGCTGATCAAGGTCAAAGGGTTCCAAGTGGCCCCGGCGGAGTTGGAGGCTGTCATTCTCACCCACCCCGATGTGGCGGATGTTGCGGTGGTGGGCCAACCTGACGACGAGGCCGGGGAACGGCCCGTGGCCCATGTGGTCTGCAATCCCAATGCCACCCCCACCAAAGACGCGATCAAGGCCCACGTGTTGGACCACGTGTCCCATTACAAGGAATTGGCCGAGGTCCATTTTACCGACGCCATACCGAAATCGGCGTCTGGGAAAATCCTGCGTAGGCTGCTCCGGTCAAATTCCGCGTGACGCTCGGCGGTTTTCCGCGATGGCGGGCAAAGCTCGAATTGGTGGTGGCCTGGTCAGCGTTATGTTGGGCGCAGGTTGACCAGCGTTTCCCCAAATAACGGCATAAATTCAATTCCCTAACCACGGCTCATCGAAGGGTGAATTTTTGACTGGCATTGTTGCGAGATCGCGCAATATCTTGACCAAACCACGTGATGGTCTAGCGGCACAGGAGGACAAGCGCCGCTGCGTAAACTGTCATCACTATGTCATCATGCCTGACTAACGGGGGAACATCCGAAGTAAGGCCGCTGATTGTGGAAGGCGTACTTGGTGGGTCGCGAGGTTTTGCGGCCGAACGAAGCCAAAGGGAGAAATAATATGAAATCACTGACATCGGCAATCGCCGCAGCCGCGGTGCTGGGATCGAGCCAGGCCAGCTTTGCTGGAACCGAGGTTGAGTTTTGGCATGCCTTCACCGGTCGCTTGGGCGAGTTGGTGGCAGAGCAGGTGGACACCTTCAATGCCAGCCAAGATGATTTCACCATCGTCCAATCGCACAAAGGGAACTATTCCGAGACTTTGAATGCGGGCATCGCTGCGTTCCGCGCCGGTGAACAGCCGCATATCCTGATGGTGTTCGAAGTGGGCACCGCCACCATGATGGCTGCTCAAGGTGCAATCCGCCCTGTTTTTGAAGTGATGGGTGACGGGTTTGACCAGTCGAAATATATCGGGTCGGTCAAAGGCTATTATACGGCGCCCGACGGCAACATGCTGTCGCTGCCCTATAACTCATCCACCCCTGTCCTCTGGGTGAATCGTGATAAGCTGTCTGAGGCTGGCATTGACCCCGACACGCCCATGGCCACATGGGAACAGGTGGGCGGCGTTCTGGACGCACTGCAAACCGCAGGCGTCGACTGCCCGTTGACCACCGCGTGGCAGAGCTGGATCCACCTGGAAAACTTCTCCGCTTACCATGACACGCCGTTTGCCACCAAGGACAACGGGTTCGGTGGCACAGATACCGAGCTTGCGTTCAATGGTGCGGCGCAAGTGGCGCATATTTCCGCCATGGGTCAATGGGCCGAAGAGGGTAAGTTCATCTACGCCGGTCGTCGCAACGAAGGTGGCGCCAACTTCCGCGCCGGTGAATGCGCGCTTTTCACTGAATCGTCCGCTGGCTACGCGGGCATCAATGCCGAAGCCGAGTTTGAATTCGAAGTGCGTCCGCTGCCCTATTGGGAAGCCGTGGCCGCTGAGCCCCAAAACACCATCATCGGCGGCGCGTCGCTGTGGGTTATGGAAGGCCACACCGACACCGAGTACGAAGGCGTCGCGGCGTTCATGGACTTCCTGTCCTCGGCGGAAATCCAAGCCAAATGGCACCAGGACACGGGCTACCTGCCAATCACGGCCGAGGCCGGCGACCTGACCCGTGCACAGGGGTTCTATGACGCGAACCCCGGCACCGACATCGCCGTGATCCAAATGACGGCCAAAGAGCCCACGGGCAATTCCAAAGGTCTGCGCCTGGGGTCCTTCGATCAAATCCGTGGGATCATCGACGAGGAACTGGAAGCGGTCTGGGCCGGTGACAAGGACGCGCAAGCGGCGCTCGACAGTGCGGTGGAACGCGGCAACGCGCTCCTGCGCCGGTTCGAACAGGCGTCTCGCTAATCTCGACGGACCACTCCGCATCTGTGGAGTGGTCCAACCGCGCACATGGAAAAACGAGTAACCTTTAAAGGTATCTGGCTGCCGCTTCTGTTGGTTCTGCCGCAGATCGTGATCACAGCGGTGTTCTTCTTCTACCCCGCTGGGCAGGCGCTTTGGCAGTCGCTGTTCATCCCCGACCCGTTTGGTTTGTCCATGCAGTGGGTGGGGCTCGGCAACTTTGAGTTTCTGCTATCCGACCGGTTCTACCGCGCGTCCTTTGTGACGACGGCGGTGTTTTCGATCTTGGTGACCGTGGTCTCCATGGGTGTGGCGCTGTATCTCGCCGTACTGGCCGACAGGCTGATCAAAGGGTCAGGGACCTACCGAACGCTGCTGATCTGGCCCTATGCCGTGGCCCCTGCGGTGGCGGGTGTGCTTTGGCTGTTCATGTTCAACACCCGAGTTGGGGTGGTCACGTGGTATCTTGGGCTCCTTGGCTACGACTGGAACCATGTGCTGAACGACGGCGAAGCCATGGGGCTTGTGGTCGTGGCCAGCGCTTGGGGACGGATCAGCTACAACTTCCTGTTTTTCCTGGCCGGTCTACAGGCGATCCCCAAATCGGTGATCGAAGCCGCCGCCATAGATGGCGCGCGGTTCTGGACCCGGTTCCGTACGATCGTTTGGCCGTTGCTGAGCCCGACCACGTTTTTCCTTCTGGTCGTGAACATCATCTACGCGTTCTTTGAAACCTTTGGGGTGATCCACACGATCACCAGCGGCGGCCCTCAACAGGCCACCACGATCCTGGTCTATAAGGTTTATTCGGACGGCTTTGTGGGCCAAGACTTGGGGTCTTCGGCTGCGCAATCCGTGATCCTGTTGGTGATCGTCTCGCTGCTCACGGTGGTGCAGTTCAAGTACATCGAGCGCAGGGTGCATTACTGATGGCGGGACGCACGGGCATGGTCGAACAAAGGGGACGTGGGCTGTGGCTCACCCATTTGGGGTTGATCGTCGGGGTTGCCTTCATTTTCTTTCCCATTTGGCTGGCCTTCGTGGCGTCCACCGTTGAGCAACAGGATATCGTGCGCCCGCCCATGCCTTTGCTTCCGGGCGACAAGCTGTTGGAAAACTACAGTCGCGCGCTTGTGGCCGGGGTGAATGCACCGGTGGCGACCATGCTGGTGAATTCCCTGATCATGGCGCTTGGCATTGCCATCGGAAAGATTGTCATCTCGCTCCTGTCGGCCTTCGCCATTGTCTACTTCCGGTTTCCGGGGCGAAAGGTGTTTTTCTGGCTGATTTTCCTGACGCTTATGCTGCCGGTCGAGGTGCGCATTGTGCCCACTTTCGAGGTGATCGCGAATTTTGGGATGCTCAACAGCTATTCCGGTTTGATCCTGCCCTTGATCGCCTCGGCCACCGCAACGTTTCTGTTTCGCCAGTTTTTTCTGACGGTGCCCGATGAATTGGCCGAGGCCGCCCGTGTCGACGGGGCCCGCCCGATGCGGTTCTTCTTCGACATCCTGTTGCCCATGAGCCGAACCAACATCGCCGCCCTTTTTGTGATCCTCTTTATCTATGGCTGGAACCAGTACCTCTGGCCGCTTCTGATCACCACGGACCCTGAGATGAACACCATCGTCATGGGGATCAAACAGATGTTCCCGTCCGGGGATGACTTTGCCCATTGGCCCACGATCATGGCCACGTCGATCCTGGCAATGATCCCGCCTGTGATTGTCGTGATCGGGATGCAGAAGCTCTTCATCCGCGGACTTGTGGAAAGCGAGAAATAACCCAATGGCCACGCTCACTCTCAACACCGTCAAAAAGTCCTTCGGCAAGACAGATGTGATCCACGGCGTTTCCATCGATGTGGACGACGGCGAGTTCATCGTGATCGTTGGTCCTTCGGGCTGCGGGAAGTCCACCTTGCTGCGCATGGTGGCGGGGTTGGAAACCGTATCCTCCGGCGAAGTGCGCATCAGTGGTGCGTTGGTCAACGATGTGGAACCCATGGATCGCGACATCGCGATGGTGTTCCAGAACTACGCGCTCTACCCGCACATGTCCGTTTTCGACAACATGGCCTACGGGCTGAAAATCGCCAAAGTTCCCAAGCCTGAGATCGCGGAGCGGGTGCAAAGCGCGGCGAAGCTTCTGCAACTGGAACCCTATCTGCAACGAAAGCCGCGGGAACTGTCCGGTGGGCAGCGTCAGCGGGTGGCCATGGGTCGGGCCATCGTGCGCAAACCTTCAGTGTTTTTGTTCGACGAGCCACTATCGAACCTGGACGCAAAACTGCGGGTTCAGATGCGACTGGAGATCAAAGCTCTGCAACGTGACCTGGGTGTCACGTCGCTTTATGTGACTCATGATCAGGTCGAGGCGATGACCTTGGCGGATCGAATGATCGTCATGAACGCTGGTGTGGCCGACCAAATCGGCGCGCCGCTCGACGTCTATGCCAATCCCGCGACGGAATTTGTGGCTGGGTTCATCGGCTCGCCTCCTACGAATTTCATTGATGCCGGGATGGTTGGGGCCGGGACCGGTCGCATCGGAGTACGCCCCGAACACATCCAACTGTCCGAGGCTGGTCCATTCACAGCGACCGTGGGCTACTCAGAAGCCTTGGGGGCCGAAACGTTGGTTCATTTGCGTGCAAGCGACGGCTCTCAGATCACCGTCCGTCAGGATGCGGGCCTGCCCATCCCGGAACAAGGGGTCACCCGCGCCCTGTCTTGGCAGGATGCCCATGTGATGCGGTTCGACGAACAGGGAATGCGGCAGCAGCGGGCGAAAGTAGCCGACAGGCCATAATGACACGTCCCGTTAGGCAATCACGATGCGAGTGTTGGCCTCGTCACATATCGCCTGGGCCTTCGGTGGCGGCGGGCTATCGGTGAAAAACACCTCCGCCGAGGCGAGCGAGGCGATGCGTGCCGGGGCTTTGCGGTCGAACTTGGTGGCGTCAGCGACCAGAAACACGTGTTCGCTACGCCCGATGATTTCCTTGCTGACCCCAACTTCGAGGAAGTCGTAGTCCAGGATGTCGCCCTCTTCATGGAGTGCCGAGCATCCGATCACCGCGTAATCAAACCGAAACTGCCGGATGGTCTGCTTTGCGAGGTCCCCAATCAAGCCACCATCTGACCGACGCAGGTTGCCACCTGTCACCACCACATCGATGCCCTGAGCGTCGGACAGGGCGGTGGCGATGTTGATGTTGTTGGTGACCACCAGAAGACCTTCGTGGTGGATCAATTCCGCGGCCACGGCCTCGGTTGTGGTGCCAATGTTCAAAAACACAGTGCAGTCGTTTGGTATGTGCTTCGCGCAGGCCCGTGCGATGTCTACCTTGGCCGATTGGTTCAGGCCACGCCGTTCGCTGTAGCCAATGTTGGTGGTGTTCGAGGGCAGGATGGCACCCCCATGAACCCGTTCCAATTGGCCTTCGTCGGCAAGCTCCGTCAGATCGCGGCGGATGGTCTGTGGTGTCACGCCAAAGCGCACCACAAGATCGTCGACGGTCACAAGCCCCTCGCGTCGCGCAATGCTGACGATTTCCGGTTTGCGCAGCGTTTGCGCCATGCGACTGCCCTATGTTCGTTTCGTATTCATTATGGCGCGTATATGCGTGATTCCAACAATTGTTTTTACCAATGTACTGGTTGGGGTAATTGAACCTCGCCGATTGTCAAAAGCGTACCGAAAAACAATCGTTCTGTCAGGGGTTTACGAAAAAAGGAATATAAACGAACATATTTGTCTTCCATTTGCGCTCGTTTCTTGGCACCGTTTCTCCAACGAAGATGAGCCAACTGGGAGGGGGCCGTCCATGAAGCCAATGTACGACCTGCTGGTCATCGGCGGGGGTATCAACGGGTGTGGGATTGCACGGGATGCGGCGGGACGCGGGTTGAGCGTGGCTGTGGCAGAGATGCATGATCTTGGAGCCGCAACGTCATCCTCTTCGACCAAGCTTTTCCACGGCGGTTTGCGTTACCTGGAATATTTCGAGTTTCGTTTGGTGCGGGAATCTTTGGTGGAGCGTGAGACGCTTCTGAAAGCCATGCCGCACATTTCGTGGCCCATGCGGTTTGTGTTGCCGTACCACCCGAGCATGCGGTTTGACTCGACCACACCCACGTCCAAGCTGCTCAAGACAGTGATGCCTTGGATGAAAGGTCGCCGCCCGGCTTGGCTGATCCGGCTTGGATTGTTCCTCTATGACAACCTCGGCGGCCGTGCGATTTTGCCGGGCACCACCAGTCTGTCCCTCAAGGGCGCGCCGGAAGGCGCACCTCTGAACCCCAAGTTTGATCGGGCCTATGAATATTCCGACTGTTGGGTGGAGGACTCTCGCCTCGTGGTTCTGAACGCCCGCGACGCGGAGGCGAGGGGCGCAACCATCCTGCCGCGTGAAAAGGTCGTGAGCGCCGATGTGGTCGACGGTGTTTGGCATTTGGGGTTGGAAAACACTCGGTCGGGACATGCGAAAACCGTCACTGCCACGATGGTGGTGAACGCCGCCGGGCCCTGGGTTGGTGACGTGTTGCGCGGGACGCTGAAGAGCAATCAGCAAGGCGGCGTACGTCTGGTCCGGGGCAGTCACATCGTCACCAAGCGCCTCTATGACCACGACAAGTGCTATTTCTTCCAAGGCACCGATGGTCGGATCATTTTTGCGATCCCCTACGAAACCGACTTCACTCTGATCGGCACCACAGACGCCGACCATGACGACGTGGGCGCGCCACCTGAGTGCACGCCCGAAGAGCAAAGTTACCTGATCAATTTCATCAACCAGTATCTCGCAGGTCCAATCTCCGACGCGGATGTGGTCTGGACATACTCCGGTGTGCGCCCGCTTTATGACGACGGGGCCAGCAGCGCGACCGCCGCCACGCGGGATTACGTTTTGGAACTTGACCAAAGCCGTGGGGCCCCGGCGCTCAATGTATTTGGGGGCAAAATTACCACCTATCGACGCTTGGCCGAGAGCGCGTTGGACAAGATCAAAACGTCTTTTCCCGACCTGTCCAACCCCTGGACGGCAGGTGTGCCACTGCCCGGAGGAGACTTCCCGGTGGATGGTGTGGCTGCACAAGTGGCCATCCTGCGCAGTCAGTTTCCGTTTTTGGACGAACGCTGGGCGCTGCGACTGGTGCGGGCCTATGGGACCGAGGCGTTCGGGGTGTTGGACGGGGCTGGTGACGTTGCCGACCTGGGCGAAGATTTCGGCGCGACGCTCACCGCGCGGGAGGTCGCTTGGCTCATGGACAACGAATACGCATTTGAGGCGGCTGACGTCGTGTGGCGGCGCAGCAAGCTTGGCCTGCGCATGACGGACGATCAGATTGCGCACCTTGATGCTTGGATGGAGGCCCGCGTGCGGCCCCATCAGCCGGCGGCTGCGGAGTAGGAGGGGGCATGGCTTTTGAACTCAAAAATGTGTCCCGCGTGGTGAACGGTGTCACCCACATTCACCCCACTGACCTGACGCTCCATAATGGCACCATGAACGTTCTTTTGGGGCCGACGCTGTCTGGCAAGACGTCGCTCATGCGCCTGATGGCTGGCCTTGATGTGCCGACCACCGGTCAGATTTTCTGGCACGGCGAGGATGTGACCGGCGTGCGCGTCCAAGACCGCCAAGTCGCCATGGTGTATCAGCAGTTTATCAACTACCCGACCATGAGCGTGTACGACAATATCGCGTCCCCGATGCGGATTCTGGGCAAGTCGAAATCCGAGATCGACAGCGCGGTGCGCCAAGCCGCCGACCTGATGAAGCTCACACCGATGCTGGATCGAAAACCGCTGGAACTGTCCGGGGGGCAGCAGCAACGGTGCGCCTTGGCGCGGGCGTTGGTGAAGAACGCGGGCTTGGTTTTGCTCGACGAGCCGCTCGCAAACCTCGACTACAAACTGCGCGAAGAATTGCGCGTGGAAATCCCCAAGATCTTCGAGGAATCGGGCTCGATCTTTGTATACGCCACCACCGAGCCGGAGGAGGCGTTGTTGCTGGGCGGGGCCACGGCCACGCTGTGGGAAGGGCGGGTCACGCAGTTTGGATCGACCCCGACAGTTTACCGTCAGCCGGTGGATGCCACCACCGCTCGGGTCTTCAGCGATCCGCCCATGAACTTCCTTCGTGTGAGCAAAACGGGGTCCAAGATCATGTTTGGCGATGGGCAATCTGCCCCGGCCTTGGGTCCGATGGAACATTTGGCCGATGGTCGCTACTTGGCCGGATTTCGGCCCAACCATGTGGAGATCATTTCCCATTCCGCTGGGATCATGGAGTTTGAGACACGGCTGACCGTCACCGAACTGACCGGGTCCGAAACGTTCGTGCATCTCGACCACCACGGCGAACGCTGGGTGGGGCTGGTCCACGGTGTGCATGATTTGGAATTGGGCGCGCCGCTCAAGGTCTATCTCGACCCGCGCCATGTCTACATCTTTGGCGAAGACGGCGCCTTGGTGGCCCCGGCCTCCTATGCGATAGCGGCCTGAGGATACGCACCATGGCAAAGATCACATTGGATAACTTGGCACATTCCTACCTGCCAACTCCGCAAGGCGAAGATGATTATGCGCTCAAGGAGTTGAACCACGTTTGGGGCGACGGCGAGGCCTATGCATTGCTGGGTGCCTCGGGCTGTGGGAAGTCAACGCTCCTGAACATTATCTCGGGGCTGTTGCATCCCAGCCAAGGGCGCATTCTGTTCAACGACAAAGACGTTACCAACGCCTCCACAGCAGATCGCAACATCGCTCAGGTGTTCCAGTTTCCGGTGGTCTATGACACCATGACGGTGCGCGATAACCTAGCGTTCCCGCTCAAAAACCGCGGGGCAAGCCCGGCCTATATTGCCGAGCGTGTCCAGCAGATCGGTCAGATGATCGGGATGGAAAACGATTTGGGGCGACGCGCCCGCGGGCTGACGGCGGATGCGAAGCAGAAAATCTCACTGGGTCGGGGCATGGTCCGCGAAGACGTCAATGCGCTGTTGTTCGATGAGCC
>JBCDFD010000065.1:0-14994 GCA_039178645.1 Pseudomonadota bacterium
CGAGATGCTCCTGACCACCGGCAACAAATCTGAGGTGGCGGTGGGCTATGCCACGATCTACGGGGACATGAATGGAGGCTACAATCCGATCAAGGATATGTACAAAACCCGCGTGTTTGAGACCTGCCGCTGGCGCAATGCCAATCACCGCGATTGGATGAGGGGTGCCGCCGGAGAAGTGATCCCGCCGCGCGTGATCGACAAACCCCCGTCAGCCGAGCTGCGACCGGATCAAAAGGACGAAGACAGCCTGCCGCCCTATGACGTGCTTGACCAATTGCTCGAAGGCTTAGTGGACGACGAAAAAAGCGTCGATGACTTGGTCGCTCAGGGTTTTGATGCAGACACCGTCAAGCGGATCGAGCACCTGATCTACATCAGCGAATACAAACGGTTCCAATCCGCCCCTGGCGCACGTCTCAGCAAACGCGCCTTCTGGCTCGATCGCCGCTACCCAATCGCCAACCGCTGGCGGGATGCGAAGCGGGTGGAGTGAGGTCGTTTATCTGACGCCATTTCGAAAGTGTGGGCGCGGGGTGATTGAGTATTTTTGGAACAATGAAGCCCCTTAGGCTCTGCTCAAGTGCCCTAAGGTGGGTTTGCTGGAAGGCTTGCGAACAGCTGAACTATTGCTGCCCGCATCTTCGGTGTTTCTTTGTGGCCTGCGTCCGGGTCCAGCACGAATTGCAGTCTTCGACACGCATGCCGGTAGGCCATTTGAACCTGGCTCAACGGTGGGTCCAATGCAGAGGCGGGGGTGAGAGGATCGGCGCGACCGGCGCAAATGAGTTGCGGGCGCGGTGCGATGAGGGCCGCCACGTCGCCCATGTCGCCATATGAGAGCAATCCGGGGACGGTCATATAGGGCCCATGCAAGTCGTGCGCGCCATCTGCAATCAGCGGAGCCATATTCGCGAAGGCGCACATGTGGGCACAGGCGGCCACCCGTGGTTCAAGCGCAGTAAACCAGTAGGCCAGGGTCGCGCCCATGGAGATGCCGATCGTGGCGATGGGGCGGTCAGGGTAAAGATTTTGCAGTGCGGCGAAGGCTCTGGATTGATCCGCAAGCATATCCCCCAACAGGGTGCGCCCCTCCCAAAACGAGGCTTTGGCGAGAGCGCTTTCGGTGCCCTCGTTTTGCCGCGCACCAAACCCGGGCATATCCACGCAAAGGACCGGGTGACCAGCTTGGGCCAGAGCCACCCCCAATGGCGGATCCAGGAGGGCCGGACGGCCATCTATCACTTCACTTTTGCCAATGTCATAGCGGTTGCCATGGGCATGTGCGTAGAGCACCGGTGCCTGTCCTTTGTCCTCCAAAGGGCGAAGCAGGATCGCGGGAAGTCTTTGGGACGCCCCGTCAACATAGCCAAGTTGAACATGGACACCCTGAACCTCCGCCATGTCGTCCCCAACCCAAGTTCCGTCGGACGGCAAACCGCGAGGATAGCCCAGCAAATCCAGCAAGCGGTCCCGTGTGACAGTTCCATGAAATGACGTGGCGTTCGGCATGGGCTCGTTTTAGCATCCCGCAAAATCGGTTGCGTCACATGATGTTTCGACCGATGGTACCCAAAAAACAGGGAGAGGATACCATGACAAGACTGACTGGCCTTTGGGCCACGTGCGCGGTGACCGCTGTGATGGCCAATGCCGCGTTTGCTGAAACCGAACTGCGGATGACCTGGTATAACGACGGCATCGAAGGCGAAGTGATGCGGGGCATCCTCGACCGGTTTGAGGCGGAAAATCCAGACATCACTGTGGTTTTGGACGTTGTGCCATACAAAGCGATCCTGGAAACGCTGCCCACGCAATTGGCGTCTGGTCAGGGTCCAGACATGGCGCGGGTCACCGACCTGGGTGGGTTGGCGCAGTACTACTTGGACATGACGCCCCACCTGAGCGACACCGCCTATTGGGAAGCCAACTTTGGTCCGTTCCTGGACTGGAAACGCACCGCGGACGCGCCCGAGGCAATTTCTGGGTTTATGACCCAGCTGACCGTGACTGGGCCTTATGTGAACAAAACGCTTTATGAACAGGCCGGTGTGGCTTTGCCAGGCGAAGGCGCGACGTGGGAAGACTTTGCAACCTCGGCTAAGGCAGTTGCGGACGCTCTGGACCTGCCGATCCCCATGGCTTGGGACCGTTCCGGCCACCGCGTATCCGGTCCAGCGATTTCCATGGGCGCAGGCATGTTTGATGCAAACGGTAACCCCGCCTTGGTGGACGATGGTCTGAAATCCATGGCGACCATGCTTTACGATTGGCACCAAGACGGTACCATGACCAAAGAGCTTTGGGGGTCAGTGTCGGGCTCGTCCTATGTTCCTGCGCACGAAGAGTTCCTGAACGCCAACACAGCGCTGATCATGTCAGGCTCGTGGATGATCCCACAGTTTGCAGACAAAATTGGCGATGCCTTTGACTGGTGGGCGATGCCTGCGCCATGTGGCCCGGCGGCTTGTACGGGCATGCCCGGCGGTGCTGCACTCGTTGCATTGGCGGACACTGAGCATCCCGAAGAAGTGGCCAAGGTGATGGAATTCCTCGCCCAAGAAGAGAACATGGCCGAGTTTTATGGCAAAACGTTGTTCATCCCAGGCCACCTAGGCCTTGCTGAAAAGGGTGTGCCGTTCAACACCGACGATCCCCGTGCGGAACATGCGTTGAGCACGTTTGCGGGCGCAGTTCCTGGCATTTCGCCAGTGGCGTTCCAACTGCAGGGCTACCCATCAAACCGGGTGATGTTCAACGCGCTGATCTCCCGCCTGGGCGAAGCGATCGTGGGCGAGTTGACGCTCGACCAGGCGTTTGAGCGGATGTCGACCGACGTGGAACAACAGTTGGCCGAACAGTCTCGCTGATTTTGTGACAGGTGTGGCGGGGTAAGCCCCGCCCTCCTGCGCGCTTGAAGTGGGCTGCGTCCCACCTCCTTTCGCACAGCCCCATGCCTTCCGTTTGAGCAAGCCCATGTCCGACGCCCGCACCTCTGATCGGGACGGATGGTGGCAGACCCTGGTCGCCTACCCCGTTCAACTTTTCTTCAGGCTGCTGGACCCGATGTTCCAGTGGATCCAAAAACGTGTGGGCATCGGGGGCATGCCCTACATTTTCTTGGTGCCGAACCTGGCGTTTTTCGGCCTGTTCGTGGTGCTGCCGCTGTTCATCAACTTCGGCTACTCGCTGACGGGCGGGACGAACCTTTACCTTGGCGAACGGATATACACGGGCACCGAGCAGTATGGGTTTCTGCTCGACTGCGGAAACTACGCCGACCCGGTGAGCTGCCGCGAAGACCGGTTCTGGAAAGGCATCTACAACACTGCCTTTTTTGTGTTTTTCCAGGTTCTGTCGATGGTGGTCTTCTCTCTCATCACCGCGCTAATCCTGAACCGCGAAATCCGTGGACGTGGGTTTTTTCGTGCCGTGTTCTTCTTCCCGGTCCTGCTGTCGCCGGTTGTGGTGGCATTGATCTGGAAATGGGTCTTGCTGCGCGATG
Source organism: Pseudomonadota bacterium (assembly GCA_039178645.1). Lineage (GTDB taxonomy): Bacteria > Pseudomonadota > Alphaproteobacteria > Rhodobacterales > Rhodobacteraceae > Mangrovicoccus. Next base: position 3,506 of record JBCDFD010000065.1, read on the forward strand.
GGGTGTTGAACGCCTTTCTGGTGTCGCTAGGCTTTGACAAAATCCTGTTCTTCGTCAGTCCCGAATGGGCCATGTTCTGGGCGATCTTTGTGTCGGTATGGGCCCATATGGGGTTCTACACTCTGATCCTTCTGGCTGGGCTGCAAGCGATTTCGCCTGACCTTTACGAGGCGGCTGAGATGGATGGGACATCCAAGGAACGGGTGTTCTGGCGGATCACCCTGCCGCTGTTGTGGCCCAACATGCTGGTGGTGATCGTGCTGGCGCTGATCAAAGGGGTGCAGATTTTCGACGAAGTCTATGTCCTCACCGGCGGCGGGCCGGGCACGGCAACTCAGTTCATCGTGCAGTACATCTACAACACCGGCTTCACCAGCCAAGTTCAAAACTTTGGTCTCGCCTCGGCGGCATCCGTGATGCTGGGTGTGGTTTTGTTTGTGCTGACGCTCATGCAATTGGCGGCGACACGGAGGCGGGATGATGGGTGAACGGCTTTTCCATTGCCAGGGTTTCACCAATGGCTGACGCAACCGCCCCACGCACTGTCACCGGCCTGCTGACCGCAACCCGTGGCCATGGTCGCCTCCATTGGACCGATTGGTTTTCCTACATCTACCTCGGGCTTGGGGTCTTTCTGATGTTCGGTCCAGTGCTTTGGCTGGTGCTGTCATCGTTCAAAACGCCTGCGGGCTTGGTCGAGTTTCCCCCCACCCTCTTGCCACTGGGACAAGTGCAAGTGGAGGTCGCGGGCTACGACGAGCCCCTGCCGCTGTTCAATGTCACCATGGAAGACGGCAGCCAAAAGGAACTCGCCCAAATCCGCCGCATTGGGATCATGGCGCAGATGGTGGACCCGGCGAACCCGGGCGAGCGGCTCAACATCCCCATTGCAGACCGGGAGGCGATCCGGGAGTTTTCCATATCCTGGAGCAACTACACCGACCCGCTGGAACGGTTTAATTTCCTGCGCTACCTGCAAAACTCAGTCGTCGTCACCGTCGTCGCCACCATCGTCACGCTGCTGATCAACTCCATGGCCGCCTATGGCCTGGCAATCTATGACTTTCGCGGGCGCAACGCGATCATGCTTTTGGTCATAGGCACGCTGATGATCCCGATCACGGTGATCCTGGTGCCGGTTTATTTAGTGGTGGCCCAAATGGGTATGGTCAACTCACTCTGGGGTGTGATCCTGCCGGGGGCGGCCACACCCACCGGGGTGTTCCTGCTCAGACAATACATGCTGACCATACCCAAGGACCTGATCGAGGCCGCGCGGATGGACAAGGCCAGCGAATGGACGATCTACTGGCGCGTGGTGATGCCACTGGCCATGCCAGCCCTGGCAGTGTTGGCGATCTTCTCCATCATGTGGCGCTGGAACGATTTCCTCTGGCCCTTGATCATTCTCAACCGTTCCGAGGTCTACACCCTGCAAGTGGGTCTGAACGCGTTTCAAGGCGAGTTGGATGTGCAGTGGCACTATATCCTGGCCATGACGGTGGTGACGCTGATCCCGGTCGTGATCGTGTTTTCGTTCCTACAAAAGTTCATCACCACGGGGATCGCCTCGTCTGGGATGAAGTGAGCCATGGCCAAGCCGGTCATCCTCTTCGATCCCCATCCCCGAACAGAGGAGATGGTCTATACCAAAGACTGCGCAGCCGCGTTGGCAGAGCTTGGGGAAGTGGAGGCGCATTTCGGGTCACGGATGCCAGATGAACGGGTCGAGGCACTGCTGCCCCACGTCCACTTGGTGATCGGTCAGACCGATATGGACCGCGACCGGCTTGATCGGGCCGTGAACCTCAAAGGCATCATCAATGTCGAAGCCAACTGGCGACCCAATGTGGATTACGCCCACGCGCAATCACTGGGCATTCCAGTGCTGAGCGCTGCGCCTTGCATGGCCCCCGCGGTGGCCGAATACTGCCTCGCGCAGGCGATCAATCTGTTGAGAGGCTTCACTCTGGGCGATTGGAAATTCCGCACGGGCCAAGAGGCCTATGGGGTTTCGGGCAACCGCGCTGCTCGCAGCCTGTTTGGTGCCAAGCCAGTCCTCATCGGTTATGGCAACCTGGGCCGCGCCTTGGTGCCTCTTCTGCGCCCGTTTTGCGATGACATCGCGGTGCATGACCCTTGGCTCAGCGACGGCTACCTGACCGCCCAAGGGGTGCAGCCGGTGGATTTAGATACGGCTCTGATAAGCGCTGATGTGCTTTTCATCCTCGCTGGGGGCACGTCGGAAAACGAAGGTTTCTTGGACGCTGACAAACTGGCATTGATCCCCGATGATGCAGCGGTGGTTCTGGCCTCTCGCGCGGAGGTGGTCGATTTCGGCGCGCTTTTGACCCACGCGGGCAGATTGCGCCTGGCCGTCGATGTGTTCCCCGAAGAACCGGTGCCCGCCGATGACCCCATCCGCCAAGCACCGCCCGGTGTGCTGCTCACGGCTCACCTCGCCGGGGGGCTCCATGCTTCTTACGCCCGCATTCGCGAGGCGATGGTGAACGATGCCCGCCAAGTGTTGCAGGGCAAACCGCCGCTCCAACTGCAACGCGCCGAACCGCGCCTCGCCGCAATCTCCAACAGCCGGTAGACCAATGACCCAGATCAACCTCAACCAAATCCGCAAATCCTATGGCGAGGTCGAAGTGATCCACGGCATCGACCTGGACATCGGCTCGGGCGAGTTTGTGGTCTTCGTCGGGCCGTCGGGTTGCGGGAAATCCACCCTCCTTCGGATCATCGCCGGGCTGGAGGACATCACCAGCGGTGATCTGATGATCGACAACGAACAGGTGAACAACACCACCGCCGCTGAACGGGGACTGGCGATGGTGTTCCAAAGCTACGCACTCTACCCGCATATGTCGGTCTACAAGAACATGGCGTTTGGGTTGGAAAACACGAAAATGCCAAGGGACGAGATCAAGGACCGCGTGACCAAGGCCGCCGACATGCTGCAAATCACGCCCTATCTGCAACGCAAGCCCAAGGCGCTTTCGGGCGGTCAGCGCCAGCGCGTGGCCATAGGGCGCGCGATTGTCCGCGACCCCAAGGCGTTTCTGTTCGACGAACCACTGTCCAACCTCGACGCTGAATTGCGTGTCACCATGCGCAAAGAACTGGCGGCGCTGCACCAGAACATCGGCGGCACGATGATCTACGTGACCCATGACCAGACCGAGGCCATGACGCTAGCCGACAAAATCGTCGTGCTCCAAGGCGGGTATGTGCAGCAGGCAGGAAAGCCGCTGGAGTTGTACAACACGCCTCAGAACCTATTCGTGGCGGGCTTTATCGGGTCCCCACGGATGAACCTGATAGAGGCACAGGCAGACCAGACCGACAGTGGTATGGTGCTGCACGCGGGGGCAGACAATGTCACCACAGCGGCGTTGCCTGGTTTTGAGGATAGCGGGCTTGTGACGTTCGGTATCCGTCCAGAGCATATCACGCTCACCGATGGCCCCGCGGACCTGCACGCCACCGTGGACAGCACCGAGCAGTTGGGGGGTGAGACCTATATCCACGCCAAAACCTCCGGCGGCGCAGAAGTGACCGTGCACCAGTTGGGGCAGTTGTCGGTGCAACCGGGCGAAGTGCTGAACCTGGCGCTGGATCGGTCCAAGCTGCATCTGTTCAACAGCGCAGGCAAAGCGGTTGTGAACGGCTGGCCGCAATGAGCAAGCTTCGCTTGGGCGTCATAGGCGCGGGCATGGGGGCGAAACCCCATGGTCGAGCGCTGGCTGATCTGCGTGACCGTGTCGAAGTGACCGGGGTCTTCTCCCGAACATCGGAACGGCGCGAAACCTTTGCGGCGGAACATGGGTTTCCAGTGGCCGCAGTCCTTAACGACCTTATCGATGACAGCGATGCGATCCTGCTTCTGACGCCCCCCGTTGCGCGGACGGACATCCTGACGGCCTGTGCGGAGGCCGGGAAACATGTGCTCTGTGAAAAGCCACTGGAACGGACGGCAGAGGCCGCTGGGGCTATTGTCGAAACCTTCGATGCCAAAGGGCTCAAACTCGGGGTCGTGTTCCAGCACCGCTACCGCCACGGGTCGCGAGTCCTGGCTCGCATGATCGGGAATGGCGACATGGGTGCAATCCTCGCGGTTGAGGCCCAGGTGCCTTGGTGGCGAGACCAGTCCTATTACGACGAACCGGGTCGGGGCACCTATGCGCGCGACGGCGGCGGGGTGCTGATTTCACAAGCAATTCACACGCTCGACTTGATGCTATCCCTAACTGGCCCAGTGAGCGAGGTCCAGGCCATGACCGCCACCACCGGTTTCCACCAAATGGAGGCCGAAGACTTCGCCGCCGCAGCCCTAAGGTTCGCAAATGGTGCCGTGGGATCCATCATTGCCAGCACCGCAGCCTATCCCGGTGGGGCGGAATCGATCCGGCTCCATTGCGCGAAGGCCACGGCGACTTTGCAGGCTGGAACGCTAAGGCTCGATTGGCACGACCGTGCCCCAGAAGAAATTGGCGAACCGGCTACCACGGGCGGTGGCGCGGACCCCATGGCCTTCCCCCACGATTGGCACCGAGACCTAATTGCTGGTTTCGTGGACGCGGTGGCCACCGATCGCGATCCTGTCCCGTCAGGACGAGACGCTTTGGCGGTACAACGGTTGATCGACGCCATGGTGGCCTCATCCATGGCAGGCGCGCGCATGACGGTGGAGACCTAAATGGCAGGACTGCGATTGGGCGTGGTCGGCATCGACCACCGGCACATTTACGGAATGCTGCAAGGGATGTTGGACCAAGGGGCCACCTGCGCCGGGTGGTGGACCGAGGGCGATCCAGGCACCTTGCAAGGTTTCGTGAAACGCTTCCCTGAGGTCCCGCGAGTGGCGGATCGGCGGTCACTTATGGACGACCCGACCATCGACATGATCCTGATCTCCGACATTCCCGCACGGCGGGCAGAACTGGCCCTTGAGGCGATGCGGGCAGGCAAAGACGTCATGGTGGACAAGCCCGGCTGTACAACGCTCGACCAACTGGCCGCGCTGCGGGCCTGCGTTGCCGAAACAGGTCGCATCTGGTCGGTGAATTTCTCGGAACGGTTCGAGGTGCCCGCCACCGCCAAAGCCGCAGAGTTGGTCGCCGACGGGGCCATCGGGCGGGTGGTGCAAACCGTTGGCCTCGGCCCCCACCGGCTCAACCGCGCCACGCGCCCCGATTGGTTCTGGGACGAAAGCCAGTACGGCGGCATCCTCACCGACATCGCAAGCCACCAGGTGGATCAGTTTCTGTTTTTTACCAGGGCGGACAGTGCACAAGTGGTGACGTCTTCAGTTGCGAACTACGCCAACCCAGACGATCCCGGCTTGCAAGACTTCGGTGAGATCATGCTCCAAGCGCCAGGCGGCCAACGTGGCTACATACGAGTGGATTGGTTCACTCCGGACGCCCTGCCAACATGGGGGGACGGTCGGCTGACCATCATGGGAACCGACGGCTACATTGAATTGCGTAAATATGTGGACGTGGCGGGGCGGCCTGGCACGGACCATCTGTTCCTCGTGAACGGCGACCGATGCGAGCACATCGACGCCAGCGGCACGCCTCTGCCCTATTTCGCCGATCTCACCGCAGACGTCGTCAACCGAACTGCCACGGCGATGGACCAAGACCATTGTTTCCGCGTGATGGAACTGGCGATTACCGCGCAGATGAACGCGACCCGTCTGGGACACCTGGCATGAGCCCACCCTGGCGCGTGGCCATCGTGGGCGCAGGTATCGGCGCGGAACATGCCGCGGGTTATGCCGCGCTACCCGATACATTTACCATCCGTTGGGTCTGCGATTTGGATGCGGAGCGTGGAGCCGACTTGGCCGCCGCATGCGGTGCAAAGGCAACGACATCATTAGAGGACGTTTTGAGCGATCCGGACACCGATTTAGTCGATATATGTCTGCCTCCAGCGTTGCATGTCGATACAACGTTGCAAGCCCTGGCTGCTGGCAAACACGTTATCTGCGAGAAGCCTCTGGCGGGGTCGCTTGCGGACGTGAACCGGATCGCGAGGGCCGCCGCTCAAACTGCGCGCCACCTCTTCCCAGTGTTCCAGTACCGCTACGGTCCTGCCATGCGGCACCTGCACGCCTTGGACTTGGCAGGGCTCTTGGGACCACTCCGCGTGGCGACCTTGGAGACGCACTGGAACCGAGGGGCGGATTACTACGCCGTGCCCTGGCGCGGGACCCTGGCCCACGAGATGGGTGGCGCGCTGATCAGTCATGCCATCCATATCCACGATCTGATCTGCGAGTTGGGCGGGCCGGTGGCGGAGCTGTCCGCAAGGCTCGCCACCGCCATCAACGATATCGAGACTGAGGACTGCGCGGCCATCTGGATGCGCTTGGTTTCGGGCGCTTTGGTGACATCATCGGTCACGCTGGGGGCCGCCAGCGATGAAAGCCGCCTGCGGTTGGTGTTCGAACATGCCACTGTGGAAAGCGGGCGATCCCCCTACACGCCGGCGCTTGAACCTTGGACCATCACACCGCGCGACCCAAGCATGGCGGATGCCTTCGACGCAGTGGCGTTGGATATTGGGTCGGGCCATGACGGTTTTGCCGGTTTCTTCGCGGCGGTAGCCGATGCCTTGAATGGCAACGGCGGCATCGGGCTGGCTGATGGGCGGCGATCCATTGAACTGGCCACCGCACTTTATGCCTCGACCGCGTCCGGTTCTGCGGTCCAATTGCCCCTTGATCCGGCCCATCGGGGATATGATGGGTGGGCGCGCGGAGGCTCCGACACGTGACCACACCCAAGGAACGGTATTTCGGCACAGAGGAACAAAAGGCCCTGCTGCGCCGTGGCCGCGCTATGTTTAACGACCTGCGTGGAGAACGACGGTACACCTACTATGGCCGCACGGTCGGGATTGCTGACGCCGCGCCGCGCGCGCTCGACCGGTTGGAAATCCTGACCCGTCTGCAAGGCAACAGCAATTGCGCCTTTGTGCCCAACTGCGAGGTGCCTGAATGGAAAACAGAGCTAAAGGATCGGGGATTGAAACCGTTCCACTATGCGCGCTGGCTGGGCGGTGCGGCGGCCATGCGGCGCGCACGTGAGATCGTTAGTCAGACGCCCCTCCCCAGTGGATTAACGGTTGTGCGCGTTGGACCGGAGACGGATCCGACGGTTCTGGAAAAACTGGCCGCGCTGGCGTTGGACTGCGCGGTCTTGCCCCCGGCGGGTGCTGTGCTGCGCGGGGTGGACCGGCCAGGGCTGGCTCTGTTGGCCATAACCGACAGCGGCGAACCTGTATCATGCGCGGCGGCGGCAGGGTTCCTGCACCCCGACCACCCCAAGGCGCATCAGTGCTGGTGGGGGATGCTGGCCACCGCTCCACGCCACCGTGGGCAACGGCTGGCTCTGATCCTAGGGGCCATGGCGATGCTGGAGGCTCGCGATAGGCTGGGGTTTCGGGAGGTGTTCACCGGAGTGGAGCCGGGCAACAGCGCGTCAGAGACTGTTTGTGAGAAACTTGGTTTGCTGCCTGAAGATCACAGCGTGATCGGCGTTGCGGACCCGGGGCTGGTGCCAGGTGGGCGGATGACCAAGTGAGTTTCAGCTTGTTTTGCGCTTGTCTTGCCGTTGGCTTTGGAGCCTCCGGCGGGAGTATTTTGGGAACAATGAAGATGGTGGGTTTTTCTTTGTGAGGTTTGGGTACGTGCGTTAGCCGTCTCGGGTGAGTTGGTCGATCAAGTGCTCGATGGGTGGCAGGTTGGCGATGAATACTTGGGTGACGAGCCAAAGCTGGACCACAACGAAGACGACGGCGAGCGCGATGAGGATCTGCATGAGGCCACTCCAGAGACGCCAGCGCCGCACGTCTCGGACGATGTCGTGCCGGTCCGCGCGGGATAGGTAGACGTTGAGTTGGTCTTCGGTGTGGCCGTCTGGGAAATCGGGTGCCTCGGCGTGGGCGCGTTCCAGGCGGGCCACCGCGGGTTGTAGGTTCAGTGCCGGGCGCGTGTAGGCCCCACACAACCCGGCGGTGAGGTGGACGATGGTTGGGATCAACGTTGTGGCGATGATCATGTAAATCGCGGTGCCATGGGTGGGATCGTCCCAGACAGTGCGCAGGTACAGCCGCCAGTCGAAGGGGATGGTGGTTGGAGATGCCCAGGCCCAGAATTCCAGTGCCACTCCAAGGCTGACGAGCAGCGCGGTCAGGCAAGCAAAAGCCAAGAACAGGTCTAGGACCACTTGAACAAGGATCCGACCAAAACCGAAGCGGTCTTTTTGCGCCAGCATCCGGGTCAAAAACCCACGGGTGATGGCGAGCGACACCATGTCAGCCAAGGCGTTGAGAAAGGGTAGCAGCAGCAGCCAGAAGGCCCACAGCGCGGCGAATTCTGTCTCCCCAAAGACAACGGCAACGGCAACGGCAAAGGCAAAGGCAACGGCAACGGCAAAGGCAAAGGCAACGGCAACGGCACCGGCAACGGCACCGGCAAAGGCAACGGCAACGGCAACGGCAACGGCAACGGCAAAGGCAACGGCACCGGCAAAGGCAACGGCAAAGGCAACGGCAACGGCACCGGCAACGGCACGTAAAACCCTACTCAGCACCCGGACCGACTGTGCCCACAAACCGGTCCGGGTGCTGGACCAGTCAATCCCACGATTTGCCACGTCCACAAAAAATTGCTCAATATTGTCAATTTGAAGCATGACGCAGACCAAGACTGCACAGCCCATGACCACAACGCCCGCGCGCCAGGCGCGTTCGAACCCGCGGTCGATTGGTTCAAACACCTCCATCCCACCCAAAGTGGTGGTGTTGAACAGGACCCACCCAATCAGAGCCGCAAGTAACGGGTAAGCGTAGGCCAGTTGCAAGCAACGGGCGAATGCGTTGAAGCTCAGCGCCTTCGGACCATAGAACCACTGGGCAAAACTAAGAACACGCTCCACGCCGGTGAAATAGCCGGTTTGGCTTTTGGGGCGGTAGGCCTTTAGCAGAGCGTCCCAACTGTTGCGGTCTTCGAGTTTATGCTTGAGTTGGTAGCCGCTGAAGTAGGCGAGGCCCGCTGTGGCCAAGGCGAGGATCAACGCTCCAAACGCTCCTAACCCAGCAAGTGCCGTCCAAAAATCGGTATCAAATATCTTCGAATACTCACCCAAATCCCGGCCCCGCTTGCGGTTCCACACGCGAGGGACAACGTTACAGCGGTTGGGGTTTGCTTCAACCCCAAAGGTTAACGGCTCAGCTTTGGTGGATCACATGGTCGGCGGGGGCAGATTGCGTGCGGACGGTGTCGCCGTTGGGCAGGTCGTTGGCCTCCACCTTTGCCGTGATGGTGTCCACATCATAGCCATAGCCGTCCCAGCGGGCGCGGAGGCGGGCCTCCAACGTGGCACGGGGGACGTCGAGTGTCACGCTTGTGCGGAAATGGCGGGCGAGCTTGTCCCAAGGTGGAGTTCGTAGCAGCAGGTAGTTGCCTTCGACAATCAGAATATCGGTGCTTTGGGGGACCAGGAGCGCGGCGGCGCGGGCGGCCTCCAGCGTGCGGTCAAAGATCGGGATGGCGATGTGGGGCTCGGAGTTCGTGGCCAAGCGCCCCAGCAGGTGGTCGAGGCCTGCCACATCGAACGTGTCCGGGGACCCTTTGCGGGGCAGCAAGCCCATGGGTCCTAAAACGCGGTCGTCATAGTGGAACCCATCCATGGGGATCACGGCGGCGCGGTCTTGCGTGGTGGCGTTCAGATGATCGGCTAGGGCCTGGGCCAAGGTGGACTTCCCAGACCCGGGTGCGCCCACAACCGCTACGAGGCGGCGCTCGGCTGGCCAGGCCGCCAGGTGCGCAGCCAAAGCCTCAAATGTGGTGGTTTTTGTCATGTCCGCCTCCCGTTTCTTGGATGACCGGAAGGCGGGGAGAGCTCAAGTGTCAGAGCATGGTCTGGTAGGTGTTTGGCACCCACTGGAACCCGTCGCCTTTAGTGGCGACATAGCCCAGGGCCGGGAACGGCATGTGGTAACCAATGGCTGGGATTTTGTCGGCGGCGAGCATGCCGAGCACCCGACGGCGGGTGGCGGCGGCGGCGGTCTTGTCCATGTCAAACCGGACTTCCCAGTCAGGATAGCCCAGCGACCAAACATAGTGGTTGGCCAAGTCAGCGAAGAGCACCAATTGGCTGCCGTCGCTCTCGATCATGTAGGCCATGTGTCCAGGCGTGTGACCGAACGCGTCCATGGCAGTGATGCCCGATGTGACGGCAGTGCCGGGGTCGATAAAGCTGAATTGGTCCACCAGGGGACGAACGTTGCCTTCGTAGCGTTCGTTTTCAGCGGCGGCCCAGAAATTGTTTTCAGCGGCCCCGGACACGTAGGCGGCGTTGGCAAAGGTTGCGTCGTCACCGGACAAAAGCCCACCAATATGGTCGCCATGCATGTGGGTGATCACCACGTGGTCCACTTGGTCTGCTGAGTAGCCAGCGGCCTCCATGGCGGCGGTGGTGGCGGCCCCATTCAGACCGGTGTCGAACAGCACCAGCTCTGAGCCCGTGTTCACCAGGGTTGGCGTGAAGAAGAACTGCGCCTTGTCGGCGGGGATGAAGTTTTCTTCGGACACTTCGGCGAACTCTGCCTCTGACACATTCATACCGAAAATGCCCTGGGCGTTGTCGCGGGTGGTGGTCCCGCCCAAGAGCGTGGTGACTTCAAAGGCCCCAACGTTGAAGCGTTTGAACTGCGCCGGACCAGACGCGCCCATCATATCGGCGGCGGCCATGGCGGTTGTCGCGGTCAAGGGCGTGGCGGCCGCGGTGGCCAAGGCCTGGCGGCGGGTGAAACGGGTCATGGTGTGCTCCCTGTGATCATTGGTTACCCAACCGCCCAAATAAATCGATTTTTTACTTTGTCCCTTGCTTTCGCAAAGGAAAAGAAAATCGCCGACATTCGGTGAGGAATGCCGGCGATCTTTGTTGGTTTGATTGGTTTTAGACCGCGATTACGCCGCCGTCTTCTTTGGTGACCACAACCACCGATGGGCGCGGTGGCATGGCGGGGTCGAAGTCGGGCCACCGGGTGGCTGGGTCTTCGAAGGTGGAGTCGCGCTCGAAACCGGCCAGAGCTTTTGTCCCGTCGGTGCCAGGGTGCTGAACCGCCAGGAACAAGGTCTTGGATTCGTCAGCGAAGTAGGGTCCGCAGAGTTCACCGCCCACCGGGCAACGGAAAAACAGCTTGGAATGACCGCGCAAATCACCTTCGGTCTCCAAGGAATAGAGACCGTCGGATTTGCCTGTGCGGCCCCAGCCCGACCCTTGGTCGGTCGAAATCCAGAGACGACCCGACGCGTCAAAGGCGCAGTTGTCGGGCGAGGAGAACCAGCCGTTCTCGGTCGTCTCCGGGTTCCACATGGCGCCGACCTCTTCGATGGTCGGGTCGCCGCAGAGCACCAGGATCGACCATGTTCCGGTGGTGGCAGAGTGATTCCCGCCCTC
>JBCDFD010000066.1:0-14985 GCA_039178645.1 Pseudomonadota bacterium
ATGTGGACCAACACCTTCGGGTTCTCGCTCTTGGGTACGCTCAAACACGGTAAAACAGATGCCGCTGCCACTGGCAAAGCGTCGGAACACAAGGTCATCGACTATCCCAAGCCCGATGGCGTGCTGAGCTTTGATCGCCTCACAAACGTGAGCTTCAGTTTCACCAACCACGAAGAAAGTCAGCCCGCGCACCTGAAACTGGGCGACGCCTCGATCCCTGTGAACATCAACCTGCCCGAATATGCCGGTCCGTCGGCGCGGTATTGTCCGGCGGGGGTGTATGAGTTCGTCCAGGAGGAGGGCAAAGACACGCGGTTTGTGATCAACTTCCAAAACTGCGTGCATTGCAAAACCTGCGATATCAAAGACCCCGCACAGAACATCACCTGGACGACCCCCCAAGGGGGCGATGGGCCGAACTATCCGAACATGTGATCGGTCCGTGTGACATGACCGGGGCGCCCCGCATGGACAGGGGCGCTCTGCCTGACTAGGGTGCGACGTACGACGAACCGCAGAGGTCCCGCCCTTGTTCAAAACCATACTCCCGCTCGTTCTAGGCATCGGCATTGTCGGTGCTGCCGTGCCTGTTTTCGCTAAAAACTCAGGGTCTTACCTGGCTGGGCGTCACGCCCTGGTGCAGCACGACTATGAAAAGGCGGCGGATTATTTCACCCGTGCGCTGTCGCTCGACGCGCGCAACACCGACCTCATGGAACAGGCGTTGAACGCTCAGGTGAGCTTGGGTCGCTTCGACCGCGCCTATCCGGTGAAACGCAGGATGGAGAGCGCCGGGCACACCAGTCCGATGTTCCAGTTGGTGCGCTTGGTGGAGTATATCGAAAACGACGATTTCGAAGGTTTGGTTGAGGCGTTCGACAACGGGCTGACCATTGTGGGCATCCTGGATGATCTGGTGGAACCTTGGGTTGCCGTGGGCAATGGGAACTTGAACGCAGGGATGGAGGCGTTTGACCAGGTCAGCCGCCAGTCCGGCCTGCGGGAATTGGCGCTGTACCACAAGTCGGTGGCGCTCGCGGTGTCCGGTGACATGGCGCGCGCCGATGCAGTGCTGTCGGGCGAAGAAAACGGTGCTTTTCCTCTGTTTGCCCAAGGAGTGCTGGCGCACGCTCAGGTGCTGAGCCAGCTGGGTCGCAACGAAGAGGCGGCTGAGCTGATGGTGCGGGCTTTCGGCCCATCGCCCGGCGCGCCCGTGGCCGCCGATCTGCTTGCGCGTTTGCAGAATGGCGACCGTGTGGCCTTCACCGTGGCCAGCGATGTGCGCACGGGCATTGCCGAGGTGTTCTACACTGTCGCGCAACTCCTCTACGGGGAACTCCAAAGCCACCGCGTGCTGCCCTATGCCCGAACCGCCAATGCTTTGGGGCCGTCCAATGTCAGTGGGCTGCTGCTCACCGCGGCATTGTTAGAACAATTACAACAGTTTGACCTTGCCACAGAGGTGTACGATCAGGTCCCGCGGGATCACCCGTCATTCCTTGAGGCTGAATTTGGCCGTGCCGACGCGCTGCGGTTCTCGAACCGCGTGGATGCGGCTGTGGAAGTTCTCCAGCAACTGACAGAAACCTACCCGGATCGCGTCGAGGTGTACCGCGCTTTGGGTGAAACCCTCAGCCGCGAAGACCAATGGGCCGATGCCCAAGCCGCCTATGATGCGGCGGTGGCGCTGGTGGATGAGCCGCGTGCCCAGGACTGGTCGCTTTACTATGCGCGGGCCATCACATTGGAACGGCAGGGCAACTGGCCCCCAGCAGAGGCTGATTTCCGCAAAGCGTTGGAATTGCAGCCCAACCAACCTCAGGTCCTGAACTACCTGGGCTATAGCCTGGTGGAAAAACGCCGGAACTTGGACGAAGCGCTCGATATGATTCAGCGTGCGGTCGCTGCGGAACCGGATGCCGGATACATCGTCGATAGCTTGGCTTGGGTGCTCTACCGCCTTGGCCGATATGAAGAGGCGCTCCCTCACATGATCCGCGCGGCGGAGTTGATGCCAGTGGACCCTGTGGTGAACGATCACTTGGGCGACGTGTTCTGGGCCGTGGGCCGAGAGCGGGAGGCAGAGTTTCAGTGGCACCGCGCACTGTCGTTCATTGATCCAGATAAGCCCAATCCAGACATCGACGCCGATCGCGTGCGCCGCAAACTCGATGTTGGGCTCGATGTGGTCTTGGAAGAAGAAGGCGCCGAACCGCTTGTCCCAACTTCAAACGACTGAGGCCGCGCCCGCCAAGGTCAACCTAACGCTCCACGTCACTGGCCAGCGGGATGATGGGTACCATCTGCTCGACAGTTTGGTGGTTTTCGTGGACGTGGCCGATCGGTTGACCGTGAGATTGGCGGATGAAACTGCGCTTGCGGTCACGGGGCCCATGTCCGCAGGGGTCCCTTCCGATCCGCGCAATCTGGTTTGGAAGGCGGCAGAGCTGGCCGGCCTACGTGCTGAAATCACCTTGGAAAAACACCTGCCCGCCGCTGCTGGTATTGGGGGCGGATCATCGGATGCCGCCGCTATGTTGCGTGCGGCCCGAAGCCTGACGGGTCATGGCTTTCCGGATCCCGCAGCGGTGTTGTCACTGGGCGCAGACGTGCCGGTGTGCCTGGAGCCAAAGGCACTGCGCATGCGGGGGATCGGCGAAGTGATTGATCCCGTTCCAGAGCTTCCACCCCTTTGTTTGGTGCTCGCCAATCCGGGTGTCGAGGTTCCCACGCCCGCGGTCTTCAAGGCCCTCACAACTAAGTCCAACCCACCGATGCCACCAGCTTTGCCGCCTTGGTCCGATGCGATCGATTTCTGCCACTGGTTAGGACAACAGCGCAACGATCTGGAACCTCCAGCCAGGTCGATCAGTCCCGAGATCGCCCGGGTGATCGATGCGCTTGCCGTGACCGATGGCTGTCTGTTGGCGCGGATGTCTGGCTCAGGCGCGACCTGTTTTGGGATGTTCGAAGACGAGGCCGCCGCAAACAGCGCTCAAGCCAGCATAGCAGCCCGTTTTCCAACCTGGTGGTGCGCCAGCGGGGCCGTGCTCTGACTAGCCCCCCTGTCTCTTCCTGCGATCAACCTAAGTGGAAGGGCCAGGGAGAAATACAATGACGACCGACGCTCAGCTTACTTGTCCAGATGGGACACCAATTTCTGAGTTCTGCTTTGGTACCATGCAATTCGGTGTGGCCGATCAGGCGGAAAGCCAAGCCATGTTTGAGGCATGCCGTGGCGCGGGGATCAACTTTTTCGACACGGCTTACATCTACACCAATGGGGACTCCGAAAAGTGGCTGGGTGGCATGATCCAAACCGAGCGGGATCGGCTCTATATCGCCAGCAAAGTTGCCTACAAGGACGGTGCAGGGCAGGGGGCAATCACCGCGCAAATGGATGAGAGCCGCCAACGGCTTCAGTTGGACACGGTGGACGCGTACTATTTGCACCGATGGGATCCCAAGACCCCGTTGGAGGAAACCTTTGAAACGCTAGCTGAGCTAAAATCCCGCGGATGGTTTCGGGACATTGGCGTGTCCAACTTCGCCGCTTGGCAAGTGATGAAAGCGGTCCGGGTAGCAGCACGGTTCGACCTGACCATCAAGCTCCTGCAACCCATGTATAATTTGGTGAAACGGCAGGCCGAGGTGGAGTTGCTGCCCATGGCTGCCGATCAAGACATTGCGGTGATGCCCTATTCGCCGTTGGGGGGCGGGCTGCTCACCGGCAAATACCAGCAGGGTGAAACCGGGCGGCTCAGCACCAACCGTATGTATGCCGCGCGTTACTCTGACCCTTGGATGCACGAAACGGCAGGTGCCTTTGTCAAACTAGCCACAGAAGCGGGCATGGCACCCGCAACGCTCGCCGTGGCTTGGGTCGCCGCCCAACCGGGCGTAACAGCACCGATCATCAGCGCGCGGACAGTGTCGCAGTTGGGACCGTCCTTGGATGCCATGTCCTTGGAGGTGTCCGCTGACCTGATGGCTCAGGTCACGGCCCTGTCGCGAACTCCCCCGCCGGCCACTGACCGGTCGGAAGAGGCGGACGCCTAGGCAGCTTACCGCAACACTCGATCGAACGTTCGGATGGTTTTGCTGGCGGCCATGGCGGCCACTTTTGTGCTGAACCCTTGGGTGTGAGCGCTGCTCAAGTGGGTCTGAAACTCGGCGCGGTCGATGTAGATTTGATATCGCAGAAATTCATTAGCATTGCGCTCCGGGCAGACATTGAAATGGATGCAGGCGGGTTCCTTCCCCAACGACGTGCGGGCATGGTCAGGGTCGTTGAAACGACCTTATCCCAGTACTTGGGCGGAACTCGGTGCATTACCGTGACAGCGTACATCTGGCTTCCTTACCAACAATGGTCGGCCTAGTGTGAACGCGGGGCTTAAACATCCGCTGAGCGAGGATCATCGCCATGGCGACTGAAACAGGACGCGACATCCGTGTGGCGATGGTGGGCGCAGGGTTCTTTGCGCAATTCCATTGGGACAGTTGGCAGCGGATGGAGCGCGCCCAGTTAGTCGGGGTCTGTGATCGTGATCTGTCTAGGGCCGCGAGCACCGGAGCGCCGCCCTTTGACGATCTTGGGAATATGCTGGAGTCGGTCCAGCCGGACCTGCTCGACATTGTCCTGCCTCCCGCAGCCCAAGCAGACGCCATTCACACAGCGCTTGAGCACGGTGTGCAGTGGATCATTTGCCAAAAGCCGTTTGGGACCTCACTGGCGGAGGCGCGGGCTCTAACTTTGGCGGCCGGGGACCGAGGGGCGCATTTGGTCATCCATGAGAATTTCCGGTTTCAACCGTGGTATCGGACAATCCGCCAGGCCTTAGACAAAGGCCGCATTGGCGAGGTCCAGCAGGCTAGCTTTCGGTTGCGCCCAGGCGACGGGCAGGGGCCGCGCGCTTATCTGGACAGACAACCCTACTTCCAAACCATGGAACGTTTCCTAGTCCATGAAACCGCCGTCCATTGGATCGATGTGTTTCGCTTCTTGTTTGGCGACCCTGTGGCGGTCTACGCGGATCTGCGGCGGCTCAACCCGACCATCGCGGGCGAGGACGCGGGCCATATCTTGTTTGATCACCCAAACGGTGTTCGCAGTCATTTCGACGGCAACCGCCATTTGGATCACGCCGCCGACAACCATCGCTGCACCATGGGGGAAGCTTGGGTTGAAGGCACCAAAGGCACGCTTACCCTGCGCGGGGACGGATCGGTTTGGCTCAGGGCCTTTGGGTCAGTGGACGGCGACATGATCTTGCCGCCTGACAGGTCGACATCTTTCGGCGGTGACTGCGTCCATGCCCTAAATTCTCACGTGCTGGCTGCCATGCTTCGGCAGGGTGACCTGGAAAACACCGCCGAAGATTACCTGCGCGTGTTGGAGATCGAAGACGCCGTCTACCGCTCTTCGGCGGAGGGGCGCAAAGTCTCCATCGCGCAAGGGTCATAGCGGGTCCACATGAATGTCCAAATTGCGCAACTCACTGATGGTGCGAACGCCCAGTTGAACCATGTTGTTTTCCACATCCGCTCGCAGGATGTCATAGGCGTGATCACCGCCGCGCTCACCCAAGGCTGCCACGGCCATGAGAAACCCTCGACCTAACAGGCAGAAGTCAGCCCCCAAAGCCAAGGCACGGATGATGTCGAGACCCCATTCGATACCGCTATCGAACAGGATGGGGATGCGACCCGACACTTCGGCTACGATGGAGGGCAACACTTCGATGGACGCGGGGCAAGCGTCGAATTGCCGCGCGCCGTGGTTGGACACGACGATCCCGTCTGCACCAATCTCAATGGCTTTGGCGGCTTCCTCAGGTCGCAGCAGGCCTTTGATCACCAGGTTGCCCGGCCATTCCTCACGGATTTTCCGCATGGTGTCCCACGTGGGCCGTCCATCAACGATGCGCCCGACCATCTGCGCCGCGCCGCCGGTGCTCATGTGGCCGAGGTCCATGTAAGGTTCTAGCGATTTGAACCGAGGGATGCCGTGGCGCAACGTGGCCAATGACCAAGCCGGGCGCATGGCCGCTCGGAAGATTGTCAGCGGTGTCATTTTGGGTGGGACGGACAGCCCGACGCGGCTCTGACGTTCGCGCGTGCTGTTCAGCGGCACGTCCACCGTGACCAACAGCGTCTCGATCCCGACAGCCTGGCAGCGCCTGAGTAGGTCGCGGCGGATGCTGTTGTCCGAGGGCGTGTAAAGCTGAAACCACGCGTTGCCATCGGCCAGTGCCGCCACTGCCTCTGGCGTTTCGGTGGCCACACCGCTCAGGCCAAAGGGCATGCCTTTGCGTGCCGCGGTGCGGGCAAGCATCAACTCCGCCCCTGGCCACATCAGACCTGTCAAACCAACCGGTCCGGCGCCGAAAGGCACGCTGTAAGTTTTGCCAAAGAGCGTGGTGGACACGTCGGGCACGTAATTCCCGGCCAAAACCTGCGGGGTCAGGCGCACTGCATCCAAGGCCGCTCGATTGCGTGTCAGTAGCGTCTCTGGCCCTGTGCCGCTTTCCAGGTATTCCCAGGCAAAGTGTGGGATGCGCGCCCGTGCGCGGTCGTACAGATAGGGCAGGGCCGGATAGCGGCCTTTCAGATCCACTCTCATCAGCCCCGCTGCCGGTCCAGGAACCGCTGAGCATCGTCGTGGCTTTCAAAGATATGGGCTGACTTCTCGCGCCCAAACACATTGCCGAGTTTCAACCGCATGAACGCCGACGCCGAATAGCGGGTGGTGGTGCGGTAGTACTGCGCCTCCAACCCATTGACGGTGGCGGCATAGACCTCTTCGATCTCTGGATAAATGACCGTTCCGTCGTAGTTGACGATGGCCTCCACCTTGGATGAGCGGTCCCGGCACACCGCATGCACACGCGCGGCGATATGGTCCACATCGGTCTGATTGCGGATGCGAAGTTTCGCCAGGTTGATGAACAGTCGCCCCGTGTCGGGTTCCAGCGCGATGCGGTCGTCGAAATCGAGCGCTATCAGGTCCACGTCCAGACCCATGGGGCCGTCGCGGAAAATCCGCGGGTCCATCACTGCCACGCTTGCCATCCCAGGGGTGAATGACATGTGGGCGAGCACGTCTTTTTCGAGATCGACGCCCGGCGCGATCTCGATCAGGTCAAGCCCGCCCGAGGTCAAGCGGAACACGGCCCGTTCGGTGACGTAAAGCACCGGTTGACCCAACCGCGCGGCGCGGGGGCCAGCAAAGGTCGTGTGTTCCACCGCGTCCACGAATTTGCGCACCCGGCCTTCGCAGCGAATGAACAGAGCGTCGTCTTGGACCACGATGTCAGAGGCGACCGAAGTGAAAGTGCCGGTGAACACCACTTTGCGAGAGTTCTGGCTGATGTTGATGAACCCGCCTGCGCCTGCGAGCCGCGGTCCAAACTTGGACACGTTCACGGAACCTGTGGCGTCCACCTCCGCCATGCCTAGGATAGCGATATCGAGCCCCCCGCCGTCGTAGAAGTCAAACTGTTGGTTTTGAGCAATCACTGCATCAGTGTTCACTCCCGCCCCGAAATCGAGCCCCGAGGCAGGCTGCCCACCGATCACGCCCGGTTCGGCGGTGAGCGTCAGGTGGTCGATGAGCTTTTCTTCGGCGGCGACGGCTGCCACGCCCTCGGGCATCCCGATGCCCAGATTGACGATCCCATTTATGGGCAACTCAAAGGCTGCGCGGCGCGCGATGACCTTGCGGGGGGTGAGGGGCATCTCGCCCTGAGCTTCCACCGGCATGCGGTAGCGCCCGGTGAACCCCGGCGAGTAGGCGGTGGCGTAGGTTTGCATGTGATCGCCCGGTTCCGCGATCACGACCGCATCCACCAGCGCCCCAGGAATTTCCACATCGCGGGGATTGAGCGTGCCATGGGCGACCACCGCCTCGACTTGCACGATCACCAAACCGCCGGAGTTCTTGGCCGCCATCGCTTGGGACAGGTTGTCGATGGTGAGCGCTTCGTTTTCCATCGTGATGTTGCCCATGGTATCCGCAGTTGTGCCCCGCAGGAGCGCCACATCGATGGGGGTGGCGTGGTAGAACAATCGTTCCGGACCGGCGATCTCGATCACTTCGACGATGTCGTCTTCGGTTTTGTCATTCAGCTTGCCACCGGTCTGGCGCGGGTCCACGAAGGTTTCCATGCCCACATGGGTCAGCGTCCCCGGCTTGCCCGCTGCGATGTCGCGAAACATCTGGCTGATGACCCCTTGGGGCAGGTTGTAGGCTTCGATCGCGCCGGATGTGGCCAGTTTGCCAATCTTGGGGATCAGGCCCCAGTGGCCACCAATCACACGCTTGAGCAGGCCATCCGCCGCCAAATGGTTTAGCCCTCGATCCTTCCCGTCACCTTGCCCGGCCGCGAAGAACAGCGTGAGGTCTCGGGGATGGTCGGTTTCATTGAACCGATGGGCCAGCGATTTGAGCAAGGTTTCTGGTACGCCAATACCCACGAACCCCGATGTCGTCACGGTGGCCCCGTCGGCGATCAGCGCAGCAGCGGCTTCGGCGGAAATGGTTTTGTCGTGCATGGGCGTGGTCTTCCGGTGGGGTCTGTATCCTCCACCTCACAATGCCCAGAAACCTGGCGCTGTCCAACACGAACCGATTTGGACCGCCAGTCGGGCGCGGGCCTCAGTTCAGCCGCGCCACCACATAGTCTGCCAGGTCATAGAGCATGTCGCGGAAATCGGACGGAGGCAGGCTTGCCATGGCCGTCTTGGCCTTGTCCGACCAGGCGATGGCAGTATCTCGGGTGGACGCCAACGTGCCGTACTTGCCCATCAACGCCAAGGCAGTTTCCAGGTAGCCCTCGTGTTGGTTGCCTTTCTGGATGGTGCGCACCCAGAATGCTTGCTCTTCTTCCGTAGCCTGAGCCACGGCTCGGATCACTGGCATGGTCAGCTTCTGTTCCCGAAAATCGTCGCCCACATTCTTGCCAATGGTCGCCGATGTGCCGCCATAGTCCAGCAGGTCATCCACGATCTGGAAGGCAATCCCGAGCGCGTCGCCGTAGGTGAACAGCGCCTGCACCTGCTCTTCAGGAGCACCTGCAATGACCCCACCCACTTCAGTGGCGGCGGAGAACAGCGCGGCGGTCTTGCCGCGGATCACCTGCAAATAAATCTCTTCGGTGGTGGCCAGGTTTTGGGCTGCGGTGAGCTGAAGAACTTCACCTTCGGCAATGGTCGCCGATGCGTTGGACAGGATGGTCAGCACCCGCAGGCTGCCGGTGTCCACCATCAATTGGAAAGAGCGAGCGAACAGATAGTCACCCACCAGCACCGAGGATTTGTTGTCCCAAAGCAGATTGGCCGTGGGTCGCCCGCGCCGTTTCTTGCTTTCGTCCACCACATCGTCATGCAGCAGCGTAGCGGTGTGAATAAACTCCACCGTTGCCGCTAGTTTAAGGTGATGGTCCCCATCGTAGCCACAGAGCCGCGCCGCCGCCAACGTCAGCATCGGGCGGAGACGTTTTCCACCGGCTTCCACCAAATGGGCGGTCACCTCAGGAATGCGCGGCGCGTGTTCGGACGCCATCCGCTCACGGATCAAGTCCCCCACAGCCGCCATTTCGGCGGATAAGGCTTCGGCGAGCCGTTCGTGGGGCTTCACTGTGGCGGTGTCCAATCCCATCACGCTTCCGTCATTGCTATCGACATGGTTCCAAGGCACGTTTTAATGCGCTGCTATGAGAGAGCTTTTGCGCACCAACGACCCAACTTTGATCGCCTATGCCACGGCTCTTCTCAAGGGTGAAGGTATAGACTGCTTCCCCATGGACGTCCACATGAGTGTCCTTGAGGGATCCATTGGTGTATTGCCGCGCCGGTTGATGGTCCGGCACGAAGACCACTTCCTTGCCAGCGCTGTGATGAGAGACAATGAAATCCCGCTGTCTTCATGACGGTTCAAATGGATGACCTTGGGCAGTCGCTGTCCCAAGACGAATTAACTCACGATGCCTTTCTCGGTGGACGTGTGCAGGCATGGCAGCCCCGCAAAGGGTTCCGGTCCGGTATCGATGCCGTGCTGTTGGCGGCGGCGGTTCCGGCGCAGCCTGGTCAACATGTGTTGGAGTTGGGGTGCGGCGTGGGTGTGGCGTCGTTGTGCCTGAATGCGCGGGTCCCCGGTTTGCGGCTTGCGGGCGTGGACATGCAGGACGCCTATGTGAGGCTCGCTCGCCGAAATGCGTCCCAGGCCCAGGCAAATCTGACTGTGGAACAATCCACGATCCCCGATCTGCCGTTGGACATCCGGCAAACCAGCTTCGACCATGTGTTTATAAACCCGCCCTACTTTGACCGCGATAAAGGTAGTGACGCCGCCGATGGGGGGCGTGATCTGGCGCGTGGGGGATCGACGTCCATGGCCGATTGGATTGACACCGCCACCCGTAGACTGAAGCCCGGTGGCGTGCTGACGCTGGTGCAGCGGGTGGCGCAGCTGCCAGTCATTCTCGCCAGCCTCAGTGACCGTTTGGGACATGTACGCGTTTTGCCGTTGGCACCGCGGGACACGGCACCACCCAGTTTGTTTTTGCTCAGCGCCACGAAGGGACGGCGCACCCCGTTTGAGTTGCGTCCCACCTGTGTGTTGCATTCAGGTCCGCGACATGGCGCCGCAGATAATGCCTACCGACCCGAGATTGAGGCGGTTTTACGGCATGCCGCACCCCTTACTGCCCTGATGGATTAGGGTTTTGCTAACTGTTTGCGCTGACGGTGCATGCCTGACCAGGCTTGTCACTTTTTGATGACACGACTCACCTTCCATGCTGAGCTTGGTCTGTCGAAGTCAAGAGAGGAGATGACACATGAGTCTAACCACCCATATCCAGGAGCTCCAGAAAAAGCACCAATCTCTCTCGGCCCAGGTTGAGGAACTACGACGACATCCCAGTGCGACAGACCAGGAACTCTATTCTTTGAAGAAGCAAAAGCTGCACTTGAAGGAACAGATCGAACGGCTGTCCCGCGCTTGACGCCACCACTCGACCAACCACAATAAATTCTGCCCCATGGTTGAGAGGCCGTGGGGCCTTTCATTT
Organism: Pseudomonadota bacterium; assembly: GCA_039178645.1. Lineage (GTDB taxonomy): Bacteria > Pseudomonadota > Alphaproteobacteria > Rhodobacterales > Rhodobacteraceae > Mangrovicoccus. The sequence continues at coordinate 11,076 of JBCDFD010000066.1, forward strand.
TTGACTTTGGCTGTTCGTTAGCCTCGGGTTTATCCATTTTCGACTGGGCAAAAGGAACCGCTCTGGATACGATCCGGCACCAGTGGTCCCATAGCTCAACTGGATAGAGCAGCTGACTTCTAATCAGCAGGTTCGGGGTTCGAGTCCTCGTGGGATCACCACTGTCTCTCCATTGCTTCCTAAAGCCGCTAACACCTTGAAAGGTATGGTGGTTTTTGCGGTTCGAAACCCGGTTTTCTTGAGATATTGGACTGGTGCTGAAAACGCCAGTTTTAAGACCAAACGGCGGGTGTCTAGGTCATCTGTATCCCAATGTTTCCAAGGGCTTGAGAGAAATCCCATAGCGGTTCGAAATGTGTCTTCAAAACCTCGGCTCGGACCGGACGCCTGGGCTAAGGTTTCCCGTAAACTGGCGCGCTTTCTCTCCAGGTCTCTCAGCTTGTCTTCGTAGATTTGGTTTGTTGTGGCGTCGGTACTATCCAACAAGCGATCCAAAAGACGCGATATGCGGCCCTGGAGCGCGTTGAGCTCTCGCTCTTGCAGAGCACGCTGGTCATCAAGCCTGTCAAAACGCTGATCCCAAAGGTCTTGGAACATTTTTGCCGCCACGGCGAAAATAGGCAGTGAGGGACGAAAGGCTCTCAATAGCGATCCAAACTCAGTCTCTATCTTATCCTTCGAAATGGACACATTGCGTTCACTGCACGCTTTATTGAAGCAGCGGTAGTAAGCGTAGTGCTTGCCCCTCCCCTTCGCCCAATAGCCGGTCATTTTGTGCCCACAGGCGCCACATTCGATGAAACCCCGTAGCGCAAACGCGTCTTGTCGGTCCTTCCTGACCAAGTTGGGCTCTCGCGCTTCAAGACGCTCTTGTATCCTCTGAAAGGCGTCATAGCCGATCAGCGGTTCATGACGGCCTTTGGTCAGCGGAACAGACCATGGCTCGTATGAAATGTAGCCCGCATAGACTGGGTTGGTGAGAAGCGCTTTGATCTGTTGCAGGCGGATCTCACCTGCGCGGTCGCGTGCAAACACGGGGTGTGGATGAAGAAAATCTCGGACTTCAGCTTGAGTAGCAAACCGACCTGACGCGAATCCTTCAAGGGCCTCACGCAGGACTGACGCCACGGGCTCGTCCGGAACCAGCACTTTGCCTTCGCCTGGTGAGCGTTGATACCGATAGCCAGTCGGGGCCTGAAATACGAAGTACCCATTACGAAGACGGGCGGTCATTCGGTTTACAACCTGCTCCGCGTTCTTTTGGCGGTGATGCTGCGAGACACTTGCAAGCATGTTTTCAACAAGCTGGCTGTCTGGGTCGTCACCGAATTCAATTGATGGACTCTCAAGTGTGGCTCCAACCGAAGCGATTGCGGCGCGTAGTTTCCAATGCGCCTCTACACCGCGAGCAATGCGAGAGATATCATCAATCAGAACAACCGGAGACTGCGATTGGTTCTTCTTAAGCCATTTCATCATTTCTCGAATGCCGGGTCGATCAACAACGCCGCCGGTCACGCCTTTGTCGGCAAACGTTTCGACCACCCGATAGCTTTTGTATTTCGCAAATTCTTGGCAACGGGTTTCTTGTGAGACCAAACCATGACCTTGCTTAACCTGTCGTCCACTGGACACACGGCAGTAGATCACAGCGACTTGTGGATCATCTGTCATTGAACCTCCTCTTTGTTGTTTTTGTTGAACAATAATACCATACTTTGGTCAGTTTTAGGAGCGCTCTGTAGGCAAGGCTTCGCGGTCATGTCAGCGGCCAAGTGATGATCGATCAAGCATTCCAAGGTTCTCCACAGACTTTGCAGCAGTTCATCTTCGTCTTCGAGACACAGGTTCAGACCCGCAATCATAGGTCTATACTTTTCAAGGTGAGAGGGCATGAGCGGACTTTCTCGCCGCCTTTGCGGGCGGCGGGTTGAATAGGTTTTGGATGAAATGAAAAAACCGTACGCCGCTCTGCGTGGTGGGCAGAGTGCGGGTGAAACCCGGGCGCACGTATGGGAAGAAAGTCCTATTTATACCCTAAGATACTGCAAAAAAGCAATCAAATTCATACGCTTGCGTTGCAGAGTTCACTTTCGCCATTCCACCTATGGTAAAATACTGTGATGAAAGGTTGGCGGGAGTTTTCGATCAAAGGCGAGTATGAGACCCGGGAGATGGCTTGGGCGGAGGCGGCGCGGGAAAAGGCGTATCGCTTTGGGATGGAGGCGTCGGGGGTGAATGTGCCGTGGATTGCGCAGTATTTCCCGGAGCTGGTGCTGGATCAAAACGAAACCACCAAGCGCATAAAAAGCGACGATGCGCATACCATCGCAACTCTTGTGGCTCAGCAATTTGAGCGTTCGTGGGCGGCGACGATGGCCCGTTTGGGGGACTTGACTGGACGCGCTGAGGCATTGGTTGAAACGATCACCGACCGACTAGCAAAGATAGAACAGGCTTTGGAAGCTCTCCAAAGCCGCGCTGTTACCTTGAGCGATGGCACCAGGATTTATCCGGATCGGGACGGCAACTGGCGCGCTGAGGATGGCTCTGTGATTGATTTGGAAGAGGCAGGGCTTTCGCAGGAAGGCCTGCCCGATGGGCCGCGCGCATCCCAAGTTTCGTGGGAAGACTTTTCTGCGCTGCGTGATCAACGGGATGCGGTTATTGAAGTGGAAGGTAACGCCGTCGAGCTCAGCATTGAAATTGGTGAAAAGCAAAATCTGGCGCATGATGCGTATGAGAACGGGGACACAGATTTGCTGAATGACGTTGGGCGGGGTATTCAAGACCTGACTAGGGAATTGGAGATTATCCAATCGACTGTAGATCGATTTACCAGCGCTCCCTCAACCGAACTCTCGAAAACACAGGTTACAAGTCTTTCAGCCATGGGTTTGGCAGCAATTAGACCATTGGAAATCAGCCTACCTCACTGACTAAAAACCTGGACACATTCGTCCTCTACTAGCGCTAAGATCACCGCCTGAGGATGGTAGTCACCGTATTGCTCCCAAAAGTTGACAATTGCCTCGATCCGATTGGGAATGGTTTGGGGTACTCCATACCAATCGCCGACACACTTTGCATATTCGCCAGAGTCGCCTTTTTGCGCGGCTAGTATTGCGATCATCGAAATTGAATTCTGGATCAAACCCGACTGTGCTGCTGCATCCCACTCCAGTACCTCGGCCGCGGTGAACTCCTGCGCCGCTGATAGCTGGGGATAACTGGCCAAGAGCACCAATAAGCCTTTGGCGATATTGGATTTTAAGGTGATCATAATGGAACGATTTTGACCACCTAGATGATTGCTTGAACGATGAAAACCGCCTATTTGAGACCAGAGGAAAACCAACGGTTTGGCCGATTGGCTTGGGCCACGGGACACCTGCTAAGCCCCTGTTCAGAAAGGTTCCTTTTTGATCAGGATGCCCCTTTGCCCTCCTCAGATACCCCACGCGCCATTGGCTATTTGCGCGTCTCCACGGCGGATCAGCGCATGGACCGTCAAGACATCGGCCTACGGGACTTTTGCGATGAAATGCATGTGGAAACGGTCTCTGGCGCGGCCAAAACTCGGCCTGTTTTTGATCAGGTTTTGAAACGGCTCCGCCCTGGCGATACACTGTTGGTCTGGGATTTTGACCGCGCGTTTCGATCTACTTTGGACGCCATTCAAACCTCTGAGCTTTTGATGAAACGCGGCGTCCGTTTGCAAATCCTGCGGATGAACTTGGACACCAGCACCGCTGAAGGCGAGTTTTTCTACACCATCATGGCGGCAATGGCGCAATTTGAGCGCCGCCTTTTATCCCGCCGCACCCGCGAAGGCCTTGCCGCCGCCCGTGCCAAGGGCGTGAAATTGGGTCGGCCAAGACGGCTGGAAACCTCAGAAATTCTGGCTGCG
>JBCDFD010000067.1:0-14859 GCA_039178645.1 Pseudomonadota bacterium
GTTCGATGAGCCGACCTCGGCGCTCGACCCCGAGATGATCAAAGAGGTGCTCGACACCATGGTCGGCCTCGCCGAGGACGGGATGACCATGATCTGCGTGACCCACGAGATGGGCTTCGCCCGTCAGGTCGCCAATCGCGTGATCTTCATGGACCAAGGTCAGATCGTGGAACAGAACGAACCCGAAGAGTTCTTCAGCAATCCCAAAAGCGACCGAACCAAGCTGTTCCTCAGCCAGATCCTCGGTCACTGAGGCCGCTGGAGCCATTGCCAACGATTGTTCACGCGGAACTGGGTCCTTTGCCGCGTGAACAGACCCAACGGCCATGACCGCAGATGCGCCGTTCGACCAGAACGATTTTCTATTCTGTCGGATAGCCCATGGGGATGTAACGGCGCACGAAGTGTACCGCGGCGACCGTGTCGTAGCATTCCTCGACATCTGTCCCATCCGAACCGGCCACGTACAGATCAGCCCAATTGCGCACTACGAAACGTTCGAGCAGCTGCCATTGAACTTGGTCACGGAAATTGTAGGTCTCGGCCAAAAAGTGGCGCATGTGCAAAAGCGGCTCTACGGCGTGGACCGCGTGGCGTTCCTGTTCACCGGTAGTGACATCCCTCACGTCCATGCCCATGTGGTTCCCATAGTGGAGAAAACTGACATCACCTCGCGCCGTTATATCGTTGAAGAGGACGTAACGTGGCGCGATCTGCCAACACCCGGCGACCCGGTGCTTGCCAGCACGGCGGAGGTGATTGCTCAGGGTTTGAGAGACCAGGGCCTTCCTTGAACCGCCATTGAGGACGCCCCCGATTCTCGACAGTGGGTCAGGCCAACTTTTCCTGTTGTCCAGTTTCCATCGCATTTGAAAGTCGAGGGTTGAGGCGGAACTCTTCGGCCACATGGTCCACAAACGCGCGCACTCTGGGTGTCACCATGCGGCGGGAAGGCATGACCGCCTGCGTGGGCAGTGGCTTCGGTTCGTAGTCTGTTAAAATCGGCACCAGGAGACCGCGTTCGATTTCATCGATAAAAAGCCAGGTTGGGCAAACGGCGATCCCTAGCCCCAGCAAGACCGCTGTGCGCATCCCTTCCGACGCGCTCACTTGCACGCGGCCGGACACGCGAACTCCGATGGTGCCATGTTCTGGGCAAAGGAAGTGCCACTCATCACGGGTGGCCAACCCGGTATAGACGATGCAGTCGAAGCGGGTGAGGTCGTCGGGATGCTCGGGCACCCCTTGGCGTTCCAGAAAGTTTGGGGTCGCAACGGCCATACGACGGGTTTCACCGATCCGCCGCACGATCAAGGATTGGTCCGTCACATGCCCGATGCGGATGGCCACATCCACCGCTTCTTCCACCAGATCAACAGGCCGATCACCCAGCACCCAGTCGGTGGTCAGGTCGGGATGTGCTGCCAGAAATGCTGGCATGAGCGGCATAAGATGTAGCCGCGCGAAGGCTAGGGGCGCAGCGACCCTCAGACGGCCGGACACCAGCGCGGCACCGGGTTTAACGCTCAATGCCGCTTGTTCGGTGGCGTCCAGCAGCGCGCGAGCGTGGTCGTAATACACCTGACCCTCTTCGGTCAGAGCCAACGCCCGTGTGGTCCGCTGCATGAGCCTCACGCCCAGGTGGTCTTCCAAGGCGGTGATCTGTCGGCTCACCGTCGGTTGGCTCTGCCCCTGTTCGTTGGCCACAGCGGTGAAGCTCCCAGTTTCCACCGCCCGCACAAAGGTGCGGATATGCTCCAGGACACCCGTCTGCATTCATACGCTCAACGTATCAATCATATGCATAGACACATGATTATCGAAGGGCGTGTCTTTGTCTAGCTTCTCCTCATCAAACACACCGGCAAGGTGCCGGACCATAGGAGAAAGACCAATGACCACCATCAACGTTCCCGCCCGTGACGACGTGATCCCTGCCAACCAAGCGATCTTTGACGCGCTCAAGTCCAAGCTCGGTTTTGTGCCAAACCTCTACGCCACACTGGGCCACTCCGAAAACGCCCTGGGCAGCTACCTTGCTCTGCAAAACTCCAAATCCTCCATCAACGGCAAAGCCCGCGAAGTGGTGAACTTGGTTGTGAGCCAAGTGAACAACTGTGCCTACTGTCTCGCCGCGCACACCGCCATCGGCGGCATGGTTGGATTTTCGTCCGAAGAGATTTTGGAGGTTCGCTCGGGCCGCGCGTCGTTCGACGGTAAACTCGACGCCTTGGCGCAACTGACCAAAAACATCACCGAAAACCGTGGCCATGCCGATCAGTCCTACGTGGATGCATTCTTCGCTGCGGGCTGGACCAAAGAAAACCTGGTCGATGTGATCGTTGGCATCGGTGACAAGACCGTCACCAACTACCTGCACGCCACAACCCAAGTGCCAGTGGACTTCCCCGCTGCCCCGGAGCTGTCCCCTGCCATCGCCGCTCAGTAATCGGCAATCCAATTGAAAAAGCCCGGCGTCACAATGCGCCGGGCCTTTTTTCGTTTGGATGTGGTCTGAACCCCAGCGTTCAGCGCCGAATGATCGTTGGAATGCCAAACATCCCAGACACCGTGCCGTCTTTCATGTCGGGCACAGCGTCCTTGGCCAACAGTGGGATCGGGAAATCCGCCATCCGCTGATGTTTTGGGAAGATCGACTCGTCATAGGGCTTCCGGTCACTCAGAAGCGGGATCGGGAAATTTGCCATCCGGGCGTGCCGTGGGAACAGGAACTTGTCCAACGGCTTGCGCTTGCTCAGCAGCGGGATTGGGAAATTCGCCATCCGAGGCGCTTTCGGCATCAGCGAATTTGTACCGCGTTTCCCGTTGATCAGATGCGGGAACGGCCAATTTGCCATCCTCGCGTGCCGCGCGATCAACGTGCCGGTGTAAGGCTTCCGTTTCGACAGCAACCCAAAGGGCCAGTTCGCCATCCGCGCATGCCGTGGGAAGATCGACCGCGTGTAGGGCTTACGCTTGGAAATCAGTGGGATTGGGAAGTTTGCCATGCGTCCATGGCGCGGGATCATCGATTCCGAGTAGGGCTTGTGGCGGCTCAGAAGGGGGATGGGCCAGTTGGCCATGTGGCTGTGGCCCACAACCGACCCAGTGTAGGGCTCGCGCCGGCTGATCAGCGGGATCGGCCAATCGGCCATGTGGTAGTCGGTTTCCCACGGATCGCGAATGCGGGTCAGCAACAGCGGATGGTCTTCGTAGACACTGCTTTTCTTATAAAGGAAATCGTCGATTTCCACCTCTTCGACAATGTCGCCCAGGTCCACGGCACCCATTTCGGCGAACACATCACGGGTGATCTGCGCGACGCCCAACGGCTGGTAGCTCGCCCGCACCCAGACGACCGCGCCGCCGTTGGCAAGCTTGGTCGCGTAGGCCGCTGCGGTGTCGGCCTTGACACCCATGTCGGTCAGGATCTCGCTGACACCCTCGGGCGCATCCAACAGACGCACGGCCTTTTGTGGCAGCCGCCTGCGCCGGACCAGTTCGAATTTAACGTCTCTGGCCCTTTGGACGCTGTCGAAATACCGAGTGATGACCTGTGTCATGGAACCTCCACCGAAGTTGTGTTGGGCTGTACCGATACCGCGTGGTCAGCCCTGGGTTTTTGGTTTTGGCCCCGAAGTCCGACAAGCGGCAGGAACAACAGGACAACTAGAACGAGAAACACGATCTCTACACTGAAGACTGTCAGGTAGGGCGTGTGCAGGGACACTCCAGCATCTTGGGGCAGAGCGTGGATTGCATCGCGCAACCAACCGGCGAGCGCCATGCCGACGCCGGCGGCGGTCGCTTGCACGCTGCCCCATGCGCCGAGGGCGAGGCCGGTTTTGTCCTTTGGCGCGGCCCGCATAGTCGCGGTCAGTGTCGCATGGCCAAACAGCCCGGCGCCGAGGCCAATGAAGAGTGTACCGGCGAGGAACAGTGGTGTCCCAAATCCGAAGGACGATGCAATCACCGCCGCAAATCCTGGTAGACCAAACGCTGCCCCGGCAACTGCCATGGCTGTGGGGGACCCACCTTTGCCCAGATTGCGTGAGGCATAGCCAAATCCGAAGAGTGTCCCGCAGGCCAGCAAAGCGGTGAGCTTCGTGGTGCTCGCCACGCTCAGCCCGAGCACCTCGCCGCCGTAAGGTTCCAGCAGCACATCCGCCATGCCGAAGCCCAAGGTGCCCACGGCAATCACGGTCAGCAGCCGGCCCATCCCGTCGCCTTGCATCAACTGGGCCCAAGCATCTTTGAACCGGATGGTTGGCGCCGCTGCCATGGCTTGGGCGCGCGCGCGGTCGCGGTGTTCCTGTTTCCACATGGCGAGGAAATTCAGGGCCACGGTCACCACTGCGCTGCCTTGGATCACTTGGATCAGCGCGCCGGGCGAATAGTCTTCGAGCAGCACACCGTAGATCAGCGCGCTCACAACCATGCCCACAAGGAGCATGACATACATCAGGCCCACGACTTTGGGCTGATCATCTTCGGGGACCAGATCGGTGGCCAGGGCCAGACCCACCGTCTGCACCATGTGCACGCCCGCACCCACCAGAAGGAAGGACAGCGCCGCCGCACCATGGCCAATCCACATGGGGGCATCAATGGCTTCGCCATAGCCGGACAAGACCAGCAACGCGAAAGGCATGATTGCGAAGCCACCAAATTGGTACAGCGTGCCCTTCCAAATATAAGGTATCCGGCGCAGCCCAAGCGCCGATTTGTGAGTGTCGGACTTGAACCCGATCAGCGCCCGAAATGGCGCAAACACAATGGGCAACGCCAGCATCGTGCCCACAAGGCCCGCTGGCACATTCAATTCGACGATCATCACCCGGTTCAGCGTGCCCACCAGCAGAACCAACGCCATCCCCACAGTCACTTGAAACAGTGACAGTCTCAGCAATCGGCCCAGAGGCACCTGCTCTGAGGCAACATCGGCAAAGGGCAAATACCGCGGGGCGAGAGTGGTCAGCTTGCGCAGCGCGAAGGTCCGATAATCGAACATCTTCCGTTCCGTTCGTCACTCTTCGGGATGGTCCAGGTACCGGAGGATAGTGAACCGTCCCGAAGAAATCTTTGGGGTCCCAAGCGGGGGCATAGGGACCCCTTCGATCAGTTCACCGGCAAGGACGCGGTGACCAGGCTAGGCTGTTCTTTCAGAACTGCGGTCGCCGTTGTGCCGTCTGGCATAACCACGAGAACCTCAGTGCCCGCCTCTGTTTCGATGGCATAGGATGCTTTGGCATACTCACCGTCGGTGGCTTCCATCAGCGCTGCGGTTGCATCGCCGGTGCCCATCGGCACGCCTTGCAAGAAGTCATCCACCCAGGATGTGTTGCTCAGAACCGCCACGTGCACGGCGAAAGAGCCGACTGCGACCGCGCCAAGGAAAACCGGGACGCCCACGCTTGGGGACACGACCAGCCACATTTTTGCGTTGTTCATGGGGTTACCTCCTTAGCCGAGCCACGGGGTGGAAACGGCCACCAGGATGTGCGCCAGAAGCGCGATTGCGCCAAACACACGGGTGCCATCGATGAGGTAGCTGTGCACCTCTTCGGCTTCTTTCAGGTTCAGGCCGGTGGGCCATACTTTATCAGGATCGTCGGACATCTGCTGTCTCCTCCTAAAGGTCTTCATGGAGTGCGGATGACCGGCGCCGATCACCGGGACGGCCAATTCGCCACGGGAACCTGCGCAATGTCAGAGGCCCGCAACAGCAGTGTGTCTCGCTGGAATTACATTTTCAACTGTCTAGTTCAGTTTACACTTGAGCCTGGGAAACCTGCATTGATTTCTGTTTTTTTCGGTCTAGCGGCGCTGCTTTTCTTTTATCCACTGAATTACATAGCGTTACGGGCAAGCTTGGCGAGCTGTCCCAGACCGAAGGCGCTTCCATGACAGCGAAACAAGGCCATTGTTGCCTCTGAAAATTTTTTTCGTGCTGCAGACACAGTATGAAAAACACTTCCGAATCTGCCCGAATCACTTGCGAAATCGGTCGAACCTCTCTCGCAAAGAGACTTCAAATCGACCTTTGGCCAACTGCGCACTGACCTTGACTTCATTGTTCCAAAAATACTCAATCCGCTGCACAATCCCCTGAAACGGACGGGTCAAATACGCTCCGAGGTGTGCCCATGATCGTCAACCAAATAGCCACTTTGGACGAGGTCGCCTTGGCACTCGAATGGGCGGCTGCGGAAGGTTGGAACCCCGGGTTAGACGATGCCGCTGCGTTTCATGCTGTCGATCCCGATGGCTTCTTTGTGGCGAAAGATGGGGACAGTCCGGTTGCCGCCATATCGGTGGTGAACCACAGCGACGACTTTGCGTTTCTCGGCCTCTATCTCTGCCTGCCAAGCCACCGTGGCCGCGGGATTGGGTACGCCATTTGGAACCACGCGCTGGCAAACGCCGGGAACCGCGTGGTGGGGCTCGATGGTGTGCCCGACCAACAGGACAATTACCGGAAGTCTGGATTTGTTCTGACCGGACAAACCACCCGGTTTGTGGGATCGGTTCAAGGTGCGGCCTCAGCACATGTGCGCGCCGCACAGCCGGAAGATATTCCAACGCTATCTGCGATGGAGGCCCGGGCCTCCGCTTGGAACAAGCCCAGATACCAGTCTCTCTGGCTAACTGACACCGAAACGCGTCGGACGCTTGTGCACACCTCCGGCGACACCATCGATGGGTTCGTCACTGTCCGGCGCTGCCAAGCCGAGAACAAAATCGGTCCACTGGTTGCCGGTAATGATCAGGTGTCATTGGATTTGCTCCGCGGCGCGGCTGACGTTTTTCCAGGAGACCTCAGTGTAGACGTGCCCGGCACGGCACTCGGCTTGGTTCAATTGTGCCAGAACCTTGGTCTGAAACCTGGATTTGAAACCGCCCGCATGTACCGCGGCACGCCCCGTCTATCAGACGCACCGTTCTACGCGGTCAGTACGTTGGAATTGGGATAGGCGCTTTCCTGTCGCGGTGATCGGCCACACGTGCGCTTGTCTTCGTGCTCGAGCTAGTGTCCTGACAACCACAGGGAAGGGGAGGGCCCATGGACGGATCGTGGATCACCAAGTTTCCGGGCCTCAGTCGCTTGCCAGAGGACATCCGGCTGCAACTTGAATCCGGCAGCCAAGTGGTCTCCGTGCCCGCAGGAACCGAAGTGTTCGCGCCGGGGCAGTCCGCGGACAACCTTCTCCTGCTGCTCGATGGGACGGTTCGCGTCCACCAGCGTTCGGACACGGGGCGTGAGGTTTTCCTCTATCGCGTGAACGCAGGCGAAAGCTGCGTTCTGACCACCGCTTGTATGTTGGCGTTTGAGGATTACTCCGCCGTGGGAACCGCCGAAACCGATGTGCAAGCTGTGGCCATCCCAAGGGCGACCTTTGATGATCTGGCGGGCAAGTCCACCGTGTTTCGGGAGTTCATCTTCAAAGCCTATTCGCGCCGGATCACTGACCTGTTCACGCTCATCGATGACATTGTGTTCCAACGCATGGACGTGCGGTTGGCCGCGCGCCTTCTGGAATTGGCGGACAATCAAGATACCGTCCGCGCCACCCACGCCGTTTTGGGCACCGAGTTGGGCACAGCGCGGGAGGTGATTTCCCGCACGCTGTCGGAATTCCAACGCCGTGGCTGGATCGAACAGGCCCGAGGTGTCGTGCGGATCACCGGTCGATCTGGCTTGGAAAGGCTGGCGCGGTCCGCAAGGGCGGAGGTCTAATTCGATTTTTCGCACGTGATGACCCTCGCTGTGTGACCAAGTCACCAAAAGATGCGCCCAAGATATGCCATGGTGGTGCCATCGATTCTGATGGGAGAACACCATGATCACAAATATGGGCAAAATCGACCGTGGCGCGCGTTTGGCCGTGGTTGCTGGACTATTGTTCTTGGCCTTCGGCACATCCGTGCTGGGCTCTGGTATCCTGTTCTGGCTGGCGTTGGCCGTGGCGGCGGTCTTCACACTGACCTCACTGGTGGGCAATTGTCCGCTCTACCGCATCATCGGCCTCAAGACCTGCTCTGACTGCTGATGGTTGAAACGGCTTTCACTCCACTGGCGTCGCTTTCGGGCGGCGTCCTCATTGGGATTGCGGCCACGCTTCTGATGCTGACCATGGGTCGGGTGATGGGGGCCACCGGTATCCTCGGGGGGCTTTTGCAGCCTGCATCGCGCGACGACTTTGCTTGGCGGGCCAGCCTAGTGGCTGGGATGGTCACCGGGCCGCTCCTGGTTTGGTTGCTGTCTGGCACCATGCCCGAAGTGCAGGTCGTGACTCCAACAGCCGCCTTTATCGTCGGCGGCGTGATCGTGGGCATCGGCGTCACCTTTGGGGGTGGTTGCACCTCCGGCCACGGCGTTTGCGGCATCGCGCGGCTCAGCCTCCGGTCCATCGCAGCCACGCTCACCTTCATGGCATTCACGCTCGCCACCGTATTCGTGGTGCGCCACGTGATCGGAGGTTAGCCCATGAGACTGATCGCAACCTATCTGGTGGGCCTAATTTTCGGCACCGGCATTGCCATATCGGGCATGGCCAATCCGGCCAAAGTGCTGAACTTCTTCGATGTGGCTGGGTCCTGGGACCCGTCGCTGATGTTCGTCATGGGCGGAGCCTTGGTGACCACGTTCATCGGCTACAAGCTCGTGTTCGGTCGGGGCGCCCCCGTGTTTGAGGATGACTTCAATGTCCCGACCAACCGGGCCATCGACAGCAAGTTGATCGCGGGCTCGGCCACCTTTGGCATCGGCTGGGGCATCGCGGGCTTCTGCCCAGGGGGCGCGCTGCCCGCTTTGGGAACTGGACGCTGGGAAGTCTTTGCCTTTGTGGCTGCGTTGATCTCTGGCATTCTCATTGCCAAAGCCATTCAATCCGCAGTTGCGTCTCGCACGCGGGCACCCGCTTAGAAATTCTGTTTGGGAGGATAACCGACATGACAGACTACCCCGTCAACATCGGCGTCAAACCCGAGGTCCAGGCCTTTTTCGACGAGGCCACCAACACGATCACCTATATCGTTAAGGACCCCACATCCAACGCCTGCGCCATTGTCGACAGTGTCATGGACATCGACTACGCCGCCGGTCGGATCACCTTTGACCACGCCGATGAGTTGATCCGGCAAGTGGAGGCCCAAGGCCTCAAGCTTGAATGGATTATCGAAACCCACGTCCATGCAGACCATCTGAGCGCCGCGCCCTATTTGCAGGACCGTTTGGGCGGCAAGATTGGTGTTGGGTCTAAGATCACGGTGGTCCAAGACGTGTTCGGAAAAGTGTTCAACGAAGGCACCGAGTTCCAGCGGGACGGGTCACAGTTCGACGAACTTTTCGAAGACGGCGACACTTATATGATCGGCAACATGCAGGGCTTCGCCATGTATACGCCCGGTCACACGCCGGCTTGCATGGTCCACGTGATGGGCGACGCGGCATTCGTGGGCGACACGTTGTTCATGCCCGACGGTGGATCGGCACGGTGCGATTTCCCTGGGGGCAGCGCGGAAACGCTCTACGACAGCATCATGAAAGTGATGGCGCTGCCTGACGAGACGCGGCTCTTCATGTGCCACGATTACGGTCCCAATGGGCGAGATATCCTATGGGAAACCACCGTAGCCGATGAGAAGGCACACAATATCCACGTGGGTGGCGGCAAGACGAAAGAAGAATTCGTCAAGTTCCGCACCGAGCGCGACGCGCAACTGGATATGCCCAGACTGATCATTCCGTCACTGCAGGTGAACATGCGCGCAGGCGAAGTGCCCACGGACAAAGACGGAAATCCAATGCTCAAAGTGCCAGTGAATGGGCTCTGAGCGAAATTGCATGCCGGACCGCCCACAGAGGTGGCCGGGTGCGCAAAATGGGAAGAGGGACAAATGGACATCAAACAAATCTCGCCGCGGTTTGCCGTTGGCGCGCAGATCACCGTGGCCGATGTGGCGGCCATCAAAGCGGCAGGTTTCCGGTCGATCATGTGCAACCGCCCCGATGGCGAAGCACCTGATCAACCAACCTTCGAAGAAATCGAAGTAGTCGCACGGGCCGCCGGGCTTGAGGTGATCTATGCCCCGGCGAAAAGCGGCATGGTCAGCGACGCAGATGTGGTGGCCTTTGGCGAGGCGCTGGAACAGGTACAGCGTCCGGTTTTCGCTTACTGTCGAACGGGTACTCGGTCAGCGACGCTGTGGTCGTTCCACGAGTCCAAAAACCGTCCAATGGCCGAGATCCTAGAGGCGACCAAAGCGGCGGGCTACGACATGAACGGCGTCGCCCGGCGCATCGCCAATGGCGGTAAGACACCGACCGATACGGGGGATGCCCATTTCGATGTGGTGATCGTTGGGGCCGGGGCAGGCGGCATAGCCGTCGCGGCTGGGCTCAAGTCCCGACAGTCGGGTCTGAACGTGGCCGTCATCGACCCCGCGGATATCCACTATTATCAACCCGGTTGGACCATGGTGGGCGGCGGCGTGTTCGAGGCCCAAACCACGGCCAAGACCATGGGAAGCCTCATTCCCAAAGGTGTCCATTGGATCAAGGCCGCCGTGGCGGCGTTTGAACCGGAAAACAACGCGGTCATTCTCGATGGCTGCCGAGTGGTGAAGTATGACCGTCTGGTGGTCTGCCCCGGGCTGAAGCTCGATTGGGGTAAGGTCGAAGGGTTGGAAGAAACCCTGGGACGCAACGGTGTGACATCCAACTATCGTTACGACCTGGCGCCTTACACCTGGCAGTTGGTGAGCGGGATGAAGTCCGGCCGCGCGATTTTCACTCAGCCGCCGATGCCGATCAAATGCGCAGGTGCGCCGCAAAAGGCCATGTACCTGTCGGGCGACGCTTGGTTCCGAGCGGGTGTTCTGAACAATGTCGACATCCAGTTCATGAATGCGGGCGGCGTTCTCTTTGGGGTGAAGGACTACGTGCCCGCGCTGGAAAGCTATGTGGAGAAATACGACGCCACGCTCAACTTCTTCCACAACCTCGTTTCGGTGGACGGTCCAGCCAAAAAGGCCGTGTTCGAAGTGAAGAAACCCGACAGCGATCCCACCACCTTGGAGGTGGAGTTCGACATGATGCACGTCTGCCCGCCACAAACCGCGCCGGATTTTATCCGCGTGTCGCCCTTGGCCGACGCCGCCGGTTGGTTGGATGTGGACCAGACCACGCTGCGCCACAAAAGCTACGACAATATCTGGAGCCTTGGCGACGTGATGAATGCGCCCAACGCAAAGACCGCCGCCGCCGCGCGGAAACAGGCGCCGACGGTGGCGGACAACATCGTGGCCGACATCGCCGGTCGTTCGGCTGTGTCACAATACGATGGCTACGGATCCTGCCCGCTCACGGTTGAACGTGGCAAGATTGTCCTGGCAGAGTTCGGATATGGCGGTGTGCTGAAACCGTCTTTCCCAGCGTGGTTGATCGACGGCACCAAACCGACGCGTGCGGCCTGGTTCCTCAAGGAAACGCTGCTGCCGCCGATCTATTGGAAGGCGATGCTGCGCGGAAAGGAATGGCTCGCCAAGCCCGAAAAGCTGTCCGTCGCCGCTGAGTGACTCATCCTTAAACCGAAACGGGGCGAAGGTTTTGCCCCGTGCGCGCTTTGCCTATGGTTCGGACCCGCAGATGATGGAACGCCTCCGCCAATATGTCCCCGTGCTCGACTGGGGCCGCCGTTACACCCGTGGTCAGTTCGGTGACGATATGATCGCGGCGGTGATTGTGACGATCATGCTGATCCCACAGTCGCTGGCCTATGCCTTGCTGGCGGGCATGTCGCCTGAGGCGGGGATCTATGCGTCCATCGTGCCGATCATCCTCTATGCGATTTTCGGAACCAGCAGCGCGCTGGCGGTGGGGCCCGTGGCGGTGGTGTCATTGCTCACCGCGTCCGCCATTGGCCAAGTGGCGGAACAAGGAACGGCAGGATATGCCGTTGCCGCGCTCACCCTGGCATTTCTGTCGGGACTGTTCTTGCTGGCCATGGGCGTGTTGCGCTTGGGGTTCTTGGCGAACTTCCTCAGCCACCCGGTCATCGCGGGATTTATCACCGCCTCCGGTATCTTGATCGCCACCAGCCAGATGAAGCACATCCTGGGCGTCAACGCCCATGGCCACACGCTTCCTGAAATGCTGGGTCAGATTTATGCCCACCTGTCCGAGACCAACTGGATCACCGTTATCATTGGGGCCAGCGCCATCGGGTTTCTGTACTGGACGCGAAAGTATTTGAAATCGACACTCTTGCGGATGGGTGTTCCGAAACTTCTGGCTGATGTGATGACTAAGGCCGGGCCGGTGGGGGCCGTGGTTGCCACCACGTTGGCTGTTTGGGGTTTGGGCCTGAGCGACTTTGGCGTTCAAGTTGTGGGCGCCGTGCCCCAAAGCCTGCCACCTTTTACGATGCCTGGTCTATCGCCAGACCTCATCAGCGCTCTGATCCTGCCAGCGATCCTGATCTCGATCATCGGGTTTGTGGAAAGCGTTTCCGTCGCTCAAACTTTGGCCGCAAAGCGCCGCCAGCGCATCGACCCAGACCAGGAACTCATTGGTCTGGGCACCGCCAACCTCGGCGCTGCCTTCACCGGCGGTTACCCCGTCACAGGCGGCTTTTCGCGGTCCATCGTGAATTTCGATGCCGGTGCGGCCACGCCAGCCGCGGGTGCCTTTACGGCCGTGGGCTTGGCCATTGCCGCGGTCGCGCTGACTCCGTTGGTCTACTTCCTACCCAAAGCCACCTTGGCGGCGACCATCATCGTGGCGGTCCTCAGCCTCGTGGATCTGTCGATTTTGAAAGAGACATGGGGCTACGCCAAAGCTGACTTCATTGCCGTGTCCGCCACCATCCTGCTGACGCTCGGGCTGGGTGTCGAGGTCGGCGTCGCATCAGGGGTGGGCATTTCCATCCTGCTGCACCTTTACCAAACCGCACGGCCCCACGTGGCGGAGGTTGGCCTCGTCCCTGGCACACAGCATTTCCGAAACATCAATCGTCACGACGTGCAGACGGTCCCGTCTTTGGTCACGCTGCGGGTGGATGAAAGTCTTTACTTCGTGAACGCTCGTTTCATGGAGGACCTCATCCAAAAACGGGTCACCGAGGGGTGTGCCATTAAGGACGTGGTTCTGATGTTCTCCGCCGTGAATGAGGTGGACTATTCCGCCTTGGAAAGCCTCGAATCGATCAACCGGCGACTCTGCGATTTGGGCGTTGGCCTGCATTTGTCCGAGGTTAAGGGCCCGGTGATGGACCGATTGGGCAGATCTCACTTCCTCAATGGTCTAAATGGCCGCGTTTTTCTGTCGCAGTATGACGCTTGGGACGCAATCGCTGGCAACGCCCCGGATAGGGCGGCGGCCGAGTGAAAGAGGTGGAGTCCGTATGGCGGTTAGTCGGTTCCAACCAGTGTCAGTGTGCTGCTTCGCCATGAAGGCCAAATAAACACTACAATTTTCGTCGGTAATTTCATTTCGCATACGACGGTATTCCATAGTATTCAAAAATCACGGAAAACATTGGACTTCCGCCGAGGGTTGCGCGCTCACCTTGGTACCGCGCTGGACAGATCAATTCAATTCGGTCTCGTTCATCTAAACACAATGAGGTTCAATGGTACCGCGTTCTCCCATAGACAGCCGCTGTTCGCGCCACCATTTGACGTCGAGTATACGCGTCACACAGCCCCAAATTTCATGGTCTTTTGCGCATTAATCTTGCGCAAGATGGGGCACCATGCCGCTCTGCCACAGCTTGAAAGAAAAACCCTGTTTGCTGAATATAAGCTCGACAAGCTTTCCGCGGGTCCGTCAGGCTTTCCTGAGTCTCGGCGCGAAGCTTAAACCTAACGCCAAATCGCCGGGATTATCATGAGCTTGTACACAGACTACCTCGCCGAAATCGAAACCCGCAAAGAAACCGGGTTGCACCCCAAGCCAATCGACGGCGGTGAGCTGACCGCCGAGATCATTGCGCAGATCAAAGACACGGGCAACGAACATCGCGAAGCGTCGTTGCAGTTCTTCATCTACAACACACTGCCAGGCACAACGAGCGCCGCAAGTGAAAAGGCCAAGTTCCTCAAGGAAATTATCCTGGGCGAAGCTGTGGTCGAAGAAATCACGCCGACGTTCGCGTTTGAGTTGCTGTCGCACATGAAGGGCGGCCCATCGGTTGAGGTCCTGCTTGATCTGGCGCTGGGCGATGACGCCGCTATTGCAGCGGATGCGGCGGAAGTTCTGAAAACCCAAGTGTTCCTCTATGAGGCAGACACAGAGCGCCTGGGCACCGCATTTGCGGCGGGCAGCGCTGTGGCCAAGGACATTCTGGAAAGCTACGCAGCGGCAGAGTTCTTCACCAAGCTGCCTGAGGTCGAAGAAGAAATCCAAGTGGTGACCTACATCGCTGCCGAAGGCGATATCTCCACCGACTTGCTGTCGCCGGGCAACCAAGCGCACTCGCGGTCCGACCGTGAACTGCACGGCAAGTGCATGATCACGCCCGAAGCGCAGGCCGAAATCCAAGACCTGCAAAAACAGCACCCAGGCAAGCGCGTCATGCTGATCGCCGAGAAGGGCACCATGGGCGTGGGATCGTCCCGTATGTCGGGCGTGAACAACGTGGCGCTGTGGACCGGTATCCAGGCGAGCCCCTACGTGCCATTCGTGAACATTGCGCCGGTTGTGGCGGGCACAAACGGCATTTCGCCGATCTTCCTCACCACCGTTGGCGTGACTGGCGGTATCGGCATCGACCTGAAAAACTGGGTCAAAAAAACCGACGAGGATGGCAAACCAATCCTCAACAACGACGGCAATCCGATCCTGGAACAGAAGTA
>JBCDFD010000068.1:0-14836 GCA_039178645.1 Pseudomonadota bacterium
AAAGCAGGCTTGATCCACGAAGACTGCATCACCGCCACGGGCGCCTCCATGGGCGAAGAGTTGGACAAGAT
Organism: Pseudomonadota bacterium; assembly: GCA_039178645.1. Taxonomy (GTDB): domain Bacteria; phylum Pseudomonadota; class Alphaproteobacteria; order Rhodobacterales; family Rhodobacteraceae; genus Mangrovicoccus. The sequence continues at coordinate 72 of JBCDFD010000068.1, forward strand.
CGAACGCGAAGCCGATGGCCGGGTGATCTATCCGGTTGAGACCCCCATCACACCCACCGGCGGCGTTGTGGGCCTCAAAGGCAATTTGGCCCCCGAAGGTGCCATTGTGAAAGTAGCCGGCATGGAACAGGACCAGCAGGTCTTCACCGGCCCAGCCCGCGTGTTTGAATGCGAAGAAGACGCCTTCGCCGCCGTGCAAGCCCGCGAATACAAGGAAGGCGAAGTGATCGTCATCCGCAACGAAGGCCCGTCCGGTGGCCCCGGCATGCGTGAAATGCTGGCCACCACAGCCGCCCTGAGCGGTCAGGGCATGGGCAAGAAAGTGGCGTTGATCACCGACGGTCGGTTCTCCGGCGCGACGCGTGGGTTCTGCGTGGGTCATGTGGGGCCTGAGGCCGCCCACGGGGGCCCCATCGGGATGCTCAAGGACGGCGACATGATAACCATCGACGCCATCCAGGGCAGCATCTCCGTTGCACTGACCGATGACGAGCTTGCGGCACGCAAAGCCGAATGGACCGGTTCGCCGGAAACCATGTATTCGTCGGGCGCACTTTGGAAGTACGCACAGCAGGTGGGTCCGACCTACCAAGGTGCCGTGACCCATCCCGGTGCGAAGGCAGAAAAGCACATCTACGCCGATCTGTGAGGACGATGACCCGTCATCTGAGATCATTCGCAAGGGCGAGACGCGCAGGCGGGCTCGCCCTTGTTTTGGCTGGCGCAGTGACGGGCTGCGCCGACATGATGCCCGCACAAACCACGCGCGCGGTAGCCTCGGGCGACGTCACCATCTCAGGCCCCAATGGATATTGCATTGACCGGTCTTCGGCTCGAGATGGAGCGGACGGTGCGTTTTTGTTTTTCAGCCCATGCACGCAGTCGTTGGCCGCGAGCGAAACCACACCAGATGTGCCCCCGGTTCTGTTAACCGCATTGGTGTCAACACCTTTGCCCGAAGGCAGCCGTGCGACACCGGCGGACCTGGACCGATACCTGCGCTCAAACGCGGGGCGTGCAGTCTTGGCGCAAGACGGTGATCCCAAATCAGCGACCATCTTGATCACGCAAACCCGCGGCGACGTGCTTTACCTTCGGGTCCGGGACACTTCGAACTCCCAAAGCGGGCCGTTGGCCACTGACGCTTGGCGGGCGGTGTTTCCGGTGAATGGTCGGATTGTGGCACTGAGCGCAAAGGCGTTGGCCGAACAGCCTGTGGCCTCATCGTCGGCCTTGTCTGTCCTGCGCCAATTCGTGGACAGCACCACCGCGGCCAATACCGAGCCCGAGGCCACATCCGCATGACCGGCATGTCGACACCAGGCTGGTTCAGGCGGTGGCGACAAAACGGTCTGATGGCCTATGCCAAACCTCAGCCCCGGCTGCGCCATGTGCCGTCGCCTTGGTCGGTGGGGTTCGAGCAAGACATGGTTTCAGTCAAAGGGCACTTCTGTGACGATGTCGGATTTTTCCACGATGGCGACGGTGGAGCCGGTCTAGACGCCAGCGACCAGACAGTGACACTCATGGTGGGAGAGTTCACTGGGAGCTACGCGTCGCTCGCTTTGGCGCTTCCAGACGGAATGGCTGCCGATCTGGATCATTCCCACGACCTGCGGGTGCACCTTACCGTTGCCGAGGCCCAAGGTCTGACGTTACCCGGTGTAGGTCTGGTTCGCGTGAACATTGACGACCTCTCGGGCCCTTGGCAGCGCGCGTATCCTTGGGACATCACCCTTGGCACCGTGGATATCCCACTGGGCCCTGGCCCAGAGGCCCCTAGGTTGCAGCGCAAGACCAATCGGCGGGCTTGGGTGGACCTACTGCTCACCACGCCACGCCATTGCGGCCTGGTGCTGTCGCATGTGTCGCTCACACGGGCCCCTGCGCCAGTGCTATGACGTCGCGTTCCAGATGACGTGCACGTCAGCTTGCGCCACATTGCGCCGAAACAGGGAGTGAGACATGAGCCTTTACCCGCATATGCTGGCGCCGCTTGACCTCGGTCATGTGACCTTGCCCAACCGCGTGCTCATGGGGTCCATGCACACCGGCCTGGAAGAGACACGGGACTGGGCACGGGTGGGTGCCTTCTATGCGGAACGGGCACGCGGTGGTGTGGCTTTGATGGTGACAGGCGGATTGGCCCCGAACAACGAAGGCGCTGTGTTGCCAGGCGCGGCCGGGTTCTATGGGCCCGACGATGTGGGCAACCATAAGATCGTGACCAAAATGGTGCATGACAACGGTGGGCTGATTGCGGCGCAAATCCTGCACGCCGGGCGCTATGCCTACAGTCCCCAAGCGGTGGCGCCCTCCGCTCTCAAATCTCCGATCTCGCCGTTTCGGCCCGCTGAATTGGACGCGGCAGGGATCGAGAAGCAAATCACCGACATCGTCAACGCAGCGGCCATGGCCCGCGACGCCGGATATGATGGTGTCGAGATCATGGGGTCGGAAGGCTATTTCCTGAACCAGTTTCTGGTCACCCACACCAACCGCCGCGAAGACGACTGGGGCGGCCCCTACGAAAACCGTATGCGTTTACCGGTCGCAGTCGTGCGACGTGTCCGTGAGAAGGTGGGCCACGACTTTATCCTCATCTACCGCCTGTCGATGATCGACCTCGTCCCGAACGGGTCCACCTGGGACGAGGTTGTCACGCTGGCCAAAGCCGTCGAGGCCGCAGGCGCGTCGATTATCAATACCGGCATCGGCTGGCACGAAGCACGCATTCCCACCATAGCCACCTCAGTACCGCGCCGCGCATTTTCCTGGGTGACGCAGAAACTCATGGGACAGGTGTCCATCCCTCTGGTCACCTCCAACCGGATCAACACGCCGGACGTGGCAGAAGCCGTCCTCGCGGAGGGCTGCGCCGACATGGTGTCCATGGCCCGCCCGTTTCTGGCCGACAGCGATTTTGTCGCCAAAGCCACCCGGGGTGATGGGGCCACGATCACGCCCTGCATCGCCTGCAACCAAGCCTGTTTGGACCACACGTTCTCGGGCAAGCTCACCTCGTGTTTGGTGAACCCACGGGCCTGCCACGAAACCGAACTGACCATCACCGACGCACAAATGCCAAAGTCCATCGCGGTGGTCGGGGCTGGACCCGCTGGACTCGCCGCGGCCCTGACAGCAGACAGTCGCGGGCACCGCGTTGTCCTATTCGAGTCGAGTGATGAAATTGGCGGGCAACTCCGACTCGCTGCACAAATTCCAGGCAAAGAGGAATTTTTGGGCCTCTTGGACTGGTACAGAACCATGCTGGATGGCTCACACATCGACATTCGCCTGTGCACCGAAGCCACAATGGAAGATTTGTCGAGCTTTGATGAGGTAATTGTTGCATCAGGCGTGGTCCCACGCGCCCCGGACATCCCCGGTCAAGACGGCCCGAATGTCTCGACCTATGCCGAGGTGCTGTCGGGGACGTCGGTACCCGGCAAACGCGTCGCTGTGATTGGGGCCGGTGGTATCGGATTTGATGTGTCTGAGTATCTGGTACATGGCGATCATGCCAGCCTGACCGAAGACCTGGACGCGTGGCGTTCGGAATGGGGCGTGGGCGACCCCGAAGCTACCCGCGGGGGGCTGTCGACCCAAGGTCCAGACCCAGCGGAACCCGCCCGCGACGTGACCATGTTTCAGCGGCGAAAAGGGAAGTTTGGCAAAGGCTTGGGGAAAACAACCGGGTGGATTCACCGAGCCTCTTTGAAGATGAAATCGGTCCGAATGATCGGTGATGTGACCTATGATCGGATAGATGCCGATGGGCTCCATTACAGCACGTCCGACGGGCCACAGGTCCACCGTGTGGACCATGTCGTGCTGTGTTCGGGTCAAGTTTCCCAGACCGAACTATACGAAAAACTCAAGTCCAACGGCACCCGTGTCCACCTGATCGGCGGGGCCGCGAAAGCGTCCGAAATTGACGCCAAACGCGCCATCAAAGAGGGCACAGAACTGGCCGCGGCGCTCTGATCCCAGGCTCTTTCACACGTCAGTTTGTGAATAAATTGAGTTTTTTGCTAAAATTTGTTGACGGAATATGTCCATACTGGCCAAGGTGCCTTACGTGAAGGGAACTTATCGGAGATGTGGCCCCACAGGTGGGATGGCGCAGCTTCGGGTTAACCAACTAGCGCCACGGAACTTGGACAAATCGAGAAACTGTGTAAACACAACCTGTGAACTGTTTCAAATTTTCTGCAAAATTTGCAGGCGTGCGAGTGGCAAGTCGGAGTTGAGGGATGGACAGACTAACGGAGATGGAGGCGTTCGCCGCGGTGGTGGACCAAGGTGGGTTTACGGGGGCCGCCACAAAACTGGGAATGTCGAAGTCGGCTGTGTCCAAGCACGTGTCGTCTCTGGAAAACCGTTTGGGCGCGCGCTTGCTCAACCGCACGACCCGCCGTGTGAACCCCACCGACATTGGTCTGTTGTACTACGACCGCGCACGCCAAGTACTGTCCGCGGCAACCGAGGCGGACGCGTCGGTCACCTCGCTGCAGTCTGATCCGTCTGGGACCTTGCAATTGGTCGTGTCCACAGACTTTGGAGCAACTGTCCTGTCGCCACTGATCACGAGTTTTTTGAACCGGTACCAGGACATGGACGTGAACATGGTGCTCACCAACCGCTACGTGGAGTTAGTGTCCGAAGGCTATGACTTGGCTCTGCGCATTGGGGCCAAACCCGACAGTTCCATGCAATCGCATCGATTGGACACGATCACACAGTATTTGGTGGCCAGCCCAGAGTATCTGGCGCGATCTGGTCGGCCTTCGCGGATCGAAGACCTGGCGCAACATCAGCTGCTGCATTTCCACACACCAGACAGCGATCCAAACTGGTCGCTCATGTCCCACACAGGCGAGCGCCGGATCGTACGAACCAAGGGCCGTATGACCGCCAACAGTGGCCTGTGCCTGCGGGAGCATGCGCTGGCCGGCATGGGCATCGCGTTCTTGCCAGATTTCCTGGTGGGTGAGGCCATGGCTGACGGTAAACTGTGCGACGCAATGCCGAGCCTGCCGCCACAAAAGATACCGCTCTATGCGATCTACCCGCCAAACAGGGGATCCATTCAGCGTGTGCGCACCTTTGTGGATTTCTTGAACACCGCCTACTCCCGCCCCGTTGAAAACCGGGCCATCGCCTAGCACATTTAATCTGGTAGGATCATCACCTCGACTCGTCGGTTTTTCTTACGCCCCAGCTCGGTTTCGTTGCTGTGGCGTGGGACGAGGTAGCCGACCCCATCAAAACGCACTTGGGCGCTCGGGACGCCCAAGTCACCGGTGAGCACGCTGGCCACGGCCCGCGCACGCGCTTTGGACAATTGCATGTTGGTGGCGGTGGAACCCGTTGCGTCAGTGTGGCCAACAATGACGATGCGCTTGTCAGGGTTGGACTGGAGTTGTTCGGCCAGTCTTTGCAATGACGCCGGAATAGCACCGCCCAAGGACGAAGACCCAGCTTCAAACCGCAGGTCCTCAAGGACCGCCCTGCCCTGGGTCGTTAGTGTGTCCCACAGGGGCCCTGGTTCATTTTCACTTGGGTCGGTTTCCAGTTTTGGAGCCAGTGTTTCGACAGGCGCATCTTCGACAATCTCGGCAGGTCCGACGGCAAGGTCAGCAACTTGCGCAGGGACCACATGGGTCAGTTGAACTGTGACCTGCCGCGCCGCTCGACTGACCCAAAGCGAGACCGCCTCGACGGTTTCATCCTTTTCACGCACCCCGGTCAGAAAATAAAAGTCCGCGAGATCGACGAACATGGCCGGGGGAGGCAAGGCATCGACCTCACGCCGGAAATCAAATCCGCCGCAAAGATCGGTGGTACAGCGGAACACCAAACCGAACCCTTGCTCTTCGATCTGACCTGCAAGGGCGTCAAACACCAAAAACGGCCCGGCCTGTCCTTGGGCCGGTATTGTCCACGTGCGGACCTGGCCCTGGCCTTCAAAATCCAAGATGGGCACTTGAGCGCCATCGAACCCACCGGACGGGAGGCTGTGAACACCGACTGCCAAATCCGAGCGAGCAGTGAGAACGGTCCCGTCCGGCCAAGCCAACTCGAGCGCTTCTGCCCCCGTGGCCATGAGGGCAATAGCCAAGGGGAAGGCCAGTCCGCCTTTCACCGAGCGACCCGATAGTGGTACTGCGCCACCGGCCGCATACCGAGCGATTGGTAGAGCGCGTTGGCCGCCTCGTTTGCATCGGTGACGGCCAGCGCAAGATGAGACGTGCCCTGTGCAGCGGCCCAGTTTCCCGCGCCGACCATCATCCGTTGCGCCACACCTTGGCGGCGAAACTTGGGGCTGACCTCCAACGCATGCACCATGGCAATGTCTTGATCGGTGGCCACAAATGCGACCCCGGCGGGCGCATCACCGTGGAGGCCAAAGATGGATGCCTTGGGACCAGCCGCCCGCGCCATGACCTCGATCCGGTCGGGTCCAACACCGCCTGACGCCCAAATTTCCCGCTGAACCTCCAGCGGCGGCCAATGGCACAGCGCCGACATCCTGGGCAGGTCGCACGCGCATTCAAACGGTAAAGCACAACAATAGAGCGTCACAGGGTCCACGACCTCATAACCCAGGGCATCAAGCTGCGCATCAAAGGCAGCTTGCCCCGGTTGTAGCTGGAAAATTCGTATTTGGTTCCAATTACTTTGCTGAGCCGCCACCTCTTGAACCGCGACGGGTGAGGGTGGCACGCAACCCCTCAAGCTCGCCGCCACAACCCGCTTCCCACCGCCAGGCGACCTGCGCAACGTGAACGCCCCATGCTTACGCACCTCCGCGGCAGGCCAAGTGGCGTCCATGGCCTCAAACAGACGGCCCGCGTCCGGGTCGGTCATGTGCCCGCTAGGTCGAAGGTTTCGGCCAGGTCCGCCATGGCAGCATCCAGTTTTGGGCCATCTGTGGACCGCGCCACCACCATGGCGCCGAAGGCTCCATCGCGTTGAAACGGATAGCTGCCGAAGCTGACCTCGCCATAGCGCCCCGCCAGAGCCGCCAAGGGCCCGGCCAACTCGCCTTCGGGCATCATCAGGGTCACACTCTGGCTCAGCAAGGCAGGCCCGCCGGTGAGTCCGGGCAGCACCGACGCCACCATGGCCTGAAACACAGATGGCACACCGGCCATGACGTGGACGTTCTGTAGGATAAATCCCGGCGCAGCGGACACCGGATTGTCGATGAGTTTCGCCCCATCGGGTATGCGCGCCATTCGCAGCCGCGCCGCGTTCATCTCGGTGCCCCGCGCTGCATAATGGGTCGCTAAGATCGATCGGGCGTCTTCGCGCACATCGATAGGGGTCTCGAACGCCGCTGCCACCGCGTCGGCGGTAATGTCATCGTGGGTGGGACCAATGCCGCCTGAGGTGAACACATAGGTGTAGCGCCCTGCCAAAGCCTGGACCGCCGCCACAATGTCCTCAGCCACATCGGCCACAACCCGCACTTCGCACAAGGGAATATTGTGCCGGGTCAATTCCCCAGCCAAGAAATGCATATTGGAATCGCGCGTGCGCCCGGACAGAATCTCGTCGCCGATCACCAGCATGGCCGCGGTTGGGGTAGTGGTCATGGACGGTCCTCCGTGAACGTTTTGTCTAACTAGAACACGGACGTGTCGAAGATCAACGGCGGGTCTTGCACTGCGGGCGCACCAGGACTACGCCCCGGGTCCATGGAATTCCCCAACCCTTTGATCCCCGCTCGCCTGGTGCGCCGGTACAAACGGTTCCTGGCCGACGCCATTTTGGAAGACGGCACAGAGGTGACCGCCCATTGTCCAAATTCAGGCTCGATGATGGGCCTCAAGGACGAAGGGATGCGCATTTGGCTGGAACCCAACGACGATCCAAAGAAGAAGCTGAAATATGGCTGGCGGGTTGTGGAACTGCCGGACGGCCACTTCAGCGGTATCGATACGATGGTGCCAAACAGGGTGGTCAAAGAGGCTTTGCATGCCAAAAAGGTGACCGAGGTCGCCGCCTACAGCAACATCCAGCCCGAGGTGAAATACCGCGAAGGGTCGCGCGTGGATTTTCTTTTGCGTGAAGACGGTCTGCCCGACGTCTATCTGGAAGTGAAAAACGTCCACCTCCGCCGCGACGATGACTGGGCGGAGTTTCCCGACAGCGTCACATCCCGCGGTGCCAAGCATCTGGGCGACCTCACCGCCATGGTGGCCGAAGGGCACCGGGCCGTAATGCTCTACCTCGTCCAACGCACCGACTGCGCCCGCCTGAAAATGGCGGCGGATCTCGATCCGACCTATGCGCAAGCCTTCGAAGACGCCCGGGCCGCCGGGGTGGAGATGCTGTGCTACGGCACACACGTCACACCGCAGGGGGTCTGGATTGCCGGGGCAATGCCCATACATGCTGCCACAGGTGGGTGAGACGTGATGGCTCGCCCCCTAGAACCGCTAAACCGTTTGGTTTAAGTAGCTCCGAAGCAAAAAGGAAACGGCACTTGGACGATCGCGGGCGCACCCGTCTGACCAGAGATGGGATCCGAATTTACGAGCCTGAGGACTTCAAAGGCATGCACCGCGCGGGCAAGCTCGCCGCGGAGATCCTTGACGGGATCGCGCCTTTGGTGGTGCCGGGCGTGTCCACCGCCGAGTTGGACCAAGCGATCAACGACCATGTGAACCGCGAAGGCGCGGTGTCCGCCACCATCGGCTACAAAGGCTACCAGCACGCATCGTGCATTTCGGTGAACCATGTGGTGTGCCACGGCATTCCAGGCGCCAAGACCCTCAAAGATGGTGACATCCTCAACATCGATGTGACGGTGATCGTGGACGGTTGGTTCGGCGATACCAGCCGCATGTATGTGGCGGGCAAACTGCCAAGAAAAGCCGAACGTCTGATCGAAGTGACCCATGATGCTTTGTTCCGTGGGATCGATGCGGTGAAACCCGGCAATACATTCGGCGACATTGGCCACGCCATCCAGAGCTTCGTCGAAGCGCAACGGATGTCGGTGGTGCGCGATTTCTGTGGCCACGGATTGGGTCGGGTGTTCCACGCCCCACCCAACGTGCTGCATTATGGGCGCGCGGGCACTGGTCCGGTGTTGGAAGAAGGCATGTTTTTCACCATCGAACCGATGGTGAACTTGGGTCGCCCGGAAACCAAGGTTCTCCCCGACGACTGGACTGCGGTCACCCGCGACCGGTCCTTGTCGGCGCAGTTTGAACACTCCGTCGGCGTGACCGCGGACGGGGTCGAGATTTTCACACTATCCCCTGCGGGTAAGTTTCACCCCACCTATGCGTAACCTAATCTTGGGGCTGGCCATCTGCGCTGGCGGCGGAGCAAGCGCGGACAGCACTGGCGAGGCGCTCTCCACTGCATTTCGCGGTTGGGCCAACGAACAGAACGTCGACGGCGCAGTTGCGGTTTTCGATACCGGCACTCTGGTGGCTACCGCACACGCGGGCCGCGACCCGCGTGTCGCCTATCCTGTACTCAGCAATTCCAAGGCGATCACAGGCGCTTGCATCATTGCTTTGGTGGACCAAGAAACCCTGGCTTGGACCGATCCCGTAGGCGATCACCTCCCCGACATTGATGCCCGCAAGGGACCTTTGTCCGTCACGCTGGCCCAACTGGTGACGCACTCAGCGGGCCTGAACGATGACAGCACCCAAGACCGCATGGACGGCTGGCTTGGCGAAAGCGGCTCTCGCCATCTCAGCGTCACTGAAGACGCGCTCAACGTCCGGATCCGCCCCTGGCACCGGGACTATGTCCGCTACACCAACGAAAACTTCGCGGTCTTGGGCGCAGCCATCGACCATGTCACGGGAGACGCTGAGGCAGCTTGCCGTGATCTTGTCCTCACCCCCGCCGGAGCCAGCGGCGGGCGAGATGACGTGTTTGGACCGTTCCTGGCCTGGGGCGGCTGGTCCTTATCTGCCGTGGATTATGGCAAGTTCGCTTGGGCGGCGTTCGGAAACGAAAACTTTCAGGGCTTGCCCCTTGCCGAAATTGGCCAGAACGCGTTTTACGGACCGGGCGTCTTGCTGCGGAACTTCGGCGACACTCACAGCGTTTGGCATTTCGGCCAATATTGCAGCGCCGCGGGGCACGATGCAGGAGCCTACTTCGCCATTTGGCCCACTGGCATCATGGTCAGTGCGAATTTCAGTGGCTGCCCAGACGATGCCGCATTGGCAGCGTTGGACTTGACGCTGGCTCAAATCGGGAACAGCGCGCCCCAATAAACACTGCGCAAACCTGTCAGTTCACCGGACCAAAGGGCCGCCAAGCGCGCCAACAAACGCGCCCAATGCGCCGCATCTGGCTTTTTTCCTTGCGTTCTGAACAGGCACCGCCTACCCGACGGCCCTCATTTTGGGGCACGCCCCATCGACGACAAGGGAGAGACCCATGCGCCGCCAGATGACCACTTGGATTGCCGCTTTGACCACCGCCGTTGCCGCCCAGGGCGCGCTGGCGCAGGAGGTCACACTGCGCTTCCAACACTTCGTTTCGCCGAAATCCGCAAACCCGACCTATTTTATGGCCCCTTGGGCCGAGGCCATCGAGGAACAATCGAACGGTCGGATCAAGGTTGAGATTTACCCGTTCATGCAATTGGGCGGCAAAGCCACCGCCATGTACGATCTGATCCGCGATGGGGCCGTCGATGGAGGTTGGGTGATCCCTGGCTACCAGCCAGGTCGGTTCCCGGAAGCCGAAGCGTTGGAGCTACCATTCATGGCGCCGGTGTCCGCCGAAGCGTCCAGCCAAGCGGCGTGGAAGTTCACTCAGAAATACCTGATGGACGACTTTTCCGACGTGCACATCATCGCCGCCCATTTGCACGGTCGGGGTGTGATCCACATGAAAGGCGACGCGGCCACGGCTGTGTCCGACCTGGACGGCAAACGTCTGCGCGGGCCATCACGTCCGGTGACTCAATTGCTCAAAACCATCGGGGCGACACCGGTTGGGATGCCTGTGCCGTCGTTTCCCGAAGCCCTGGCCAAAGGTGTGATCGACGGCGGCGTGATCCCATGGGAAATCGCGCCATCGCTCAAGCTCGATGAATTGACCGACAGCCACACGGAAATCCCGGGGCCTAACTCGCTATATAACCTCTACTTCATCTGGGCGATGAACAAGGATAGCTACAACCGGCTGCCAGACGATCTCAAAGCGGTCATCGACGCCAATTCCGGCCTCGCCACCTCGGCCTTTGCGGGGCGGGCCCATGATGTGGGCGATGCCATCGGCAAAGACCAGATCGCAGCGTCCGGTAATGAAATCGCGGATATGCAGCCCGAAGAAGTGGCCAAGCTGGAAGCCTTGGGCGCAGAACTAACGGCATCCTGGATTGAAGAAGCCAACAAGAAAGGGCTCGACGGCGCGGCCTTGGTAGCTGATGCGCAAGCCTTCATGGCCGAAGTGACCGGCGACGACGCCGCGACCCAGTGATCGCCGCTTAATTTAATCCAGACCCGCGCGCAGGAATGTGACGTGGGTCTGGCCAAACTTGCGGGCGTCTAGGACCAGGAAACCGTTGGGCGCGGCCTGTGCCGTATTGTCTTCCCAAACGACAAGCGCGCCGTTGGCGATCCAGCCTACATCCCAGGCCTTGCGAAGCGCTTTCTCTCCAGCCCCCGTGCCGTAGGGCGGGTCCAGGAAAACCAAGTCAAAACAATCCTCCGCCCTACCCAATCTTGTCGCATCCGCACGAAACAACCGCCCTGTCGCGCCAGTGGTCTTTAGGTTTGCTGAAATCAGCGCACCGGCTTTGCGCCCGCTGTCCACAAACACCGCCTCTGCCGCACCGCGCGACAGTGCCTCCAACCCCAAGGCCCCGGTGCCCGCGAACAGGTCCAATACCCGCGCGCCCGTGATGGGGTCCCCAAACCGGCCTCCGGTGAGAATGTTGAACAGACTTTCGCGCACGCGGTCCGTGGTGGGACGCAAATGCGCAGCGGCATCGCCCTTGCCCACGGACGCCAAGGCCCGACCCCGATATTGTCCCGCGATGATCCGCATGGGCGTGATCCCCCTGGTGCCCACAGACCACCGGCCTATAACCCGTGGTACAAAGCAATCCAACGGGGAAGGGAGCGGCCCATGGCCATCGAAGTGGGACAGAGCCTGCCGGAAGGCACATTGATCAAATTGGGGGACAACGGCCCAGAGGAGGTCACCGTCGCATCGCTGACAGAAGGCCGCAAAGTGGTGATCTTCGCCGTGCCAGGGGCCTACACGCCCACATGCAGTTCGGCGCATGTGCCTTCGTTCATTCGCACCAAGGACGGGTTCATGGGCAAAGGCGTGGCTGAAATCATCTGCATCTCGGTGAACGATCCGTTTGTTATGAAATCCTGGGGTGAAGCCACCGGCGCGACCGAAGCGGGTATCACCATGCTTGGCGACCCATCTGGCGCGTTCACCAAAGCCATCGGGATGGATTTTGATGCTCCACCTGCGGGGCTTTACTCTAGGTCCAAACGCTATGCGATGGTTGTGGACAATGGGTCTGTCACAGCGCTCAATGTCGAAGAAAGCCCAGGGGTCTGTGAAATCAGCGCCGGAGAGACCCTACTGGACGCTGTGTAATCTGGAGCGCCCCCGTGTCCGGGGGCGTCGCCCATAAACTGGCAAGGCCGGTTACTTACAGCGCGCCAACTGCGCCTGATACTGCCCGGCTCGCCGTTCCACCCGTTGGGACACATTGATCAGCCAAGGTTTGGCGTTGTAGCTGCCACGGCGGTAGCCCGCACGGCCCTCGTGATACGCCAAGTATTGGCGGCGCGCATCGGACTTGGAAATTCCCAATTCGCGATAGCTGGCATCCATATACCAGCCCATGAAATCTGTGGCGTCCTTGATATTGGTGCGATTGGCGCGAGACCGTCCTGGACCATCCAAATAGTCTTCCCAGGTGCCGTCCAACGCTTGGGCGTAGCCATAGGCGGATGACACGCGTCCCATGGGGATCACCCCCAGTTTCCACCGGTAGGGCGTCCGCGCATCCCCATCAAACCGGCTTTCTTGATGGATCGTCGCCATTTGCACATGGATCGGCACACCCCATTTGCGCTCCGTCCGCTTCATGGCGCGGTAATATTTCGGGCGCTGGTCCACGATGCTGCAAGCGTCATGCAGGTTATTGGGCGGGGTTTTGTAACCTCCGCCGCCACAGGCTGCCAACACCCCGCATAGGGCCAACGCGATCAGACGACTGCTCATCCTTGCCTCGCATATGCATTTGTCATTTTTTGTTTTGGGAACTCTACACCAATTCCTCCGCCAAGCCAAAAGCCAAATGGTTGGCGTGTTGAGATGTGACAGCGCCAGTGTGTGCTGGCGCATTGCGCAGGGCTGCCGTACACAGCGGCAACGCTAAACCGGGGCTCACCATGACCAACGCCACATTTTCCCGCGACATCAAAATTGCACCATCCATCCTGTCGGCGGACTTCGCTGACTTCGGAGCGGAGTGTGAGGCCATCGAGGCCCAAGGGGCCGACTGGGTGCATGTGGACGTCATGGACGGGCACTTTGTTCCCAACATCACCTTTGGCCCGGCCATGTGCGCCGCCATCCGCCCCCACATTAAAACGGTGATGGATTTGCATCTCATGATCGCGCCGGTGGACCCCTACATCGCCGCCTTCGCAGAGGCCGGGGCGGACGTGATCACCGCCCATGTGGAGGCTGGACTGCACATTCACCGGACGCTCCAAGCCATCCGGGCCGCAGGAGTCAAAGCTGGTTTGGCGCTGAACCCTGGCACGCCTGCGGAGGCCGCTGCGCCGCTGCTTGATGACATTGACCTGCTGTGCGTGATGACCGTCAACCCAGGCTTCGGCGGGCAAAGCTTCATCCATTCGCAAATCCAAAAGGTGCGAACGTTGCGGGAAATGATTGGTGACCGACCGATTCACATCGAAATCGACGGGGGCGTCACACCGACCACCGCGCCATTGGTGAGCGCCGCTGGCGCCGACGTCCTGGTGGCCGGTTCTGCCGTTTTCAAAGGCGGGTCTGTGGATAACTCTGCGGTTTATGGGGATAACATCCGTTCCATCCGGTCGGCTGCGAAATCCGCGATGTGATTTCACCCGGGAATTTCCCAGTTGGGTCCAAATTGAGACGAATTTGATCCGTTCTGGTTACATCTTGTTAAGTGACCTGGGCCAACTTCGTCGCATCACGGAGGCCCAGATGGACGCTTTGATCATCGAAGATAACGCAGAACTTGCCGCCGTGTGGCGGATCATTCTAGAAGAGCGGGGCCATAGCGTGACCTGGGCACGAAGTGCGCGAGAAGGCCACACAAAGATAGCCACCAGCGCGTTTCACTTGGTTCTGTCAGACTTGCTTCTCGGCGACGCGTCAGCGTTGGGCATCCTAGATTATGCCCGCGTGAAAAACCCCGAGGCGCGGATTGTGCTCATCACCGGATCGAACGCCTATGCCCATGGCGAACTTCATAGCCTCGCGCCAGCGGCGGATTGGATCCTGCGCAAACCGGTTTCGGTGGATGTACTCACGGCAATCCTTGATTACTTGGACAAGGATGTGTTCTGCTATCTTGTCCGAACCCCCCCGAACCTGCGCGCCATGAGCGCGTGACGGACGAACACCGCGCCTTCCGTTACGGCATTGGCCAAAGTCTATATCGGCATTTAGTTTTGCCGCTTTTTTCAACACACTGGGAATAATTGCGCGGGACAGACAAACCTGTCCTCTAGCCTGCACCA
>JBCDFD010000069.1:0-14765 GCA_039178645.1 Pseudomonadota bacterium
ATGCGCGCCATCTCGTCCACCATGGGACGGCAGGACCGCAACTGACCGCTGATCACCCGATGGGCAAAAAGACCATAGAGCGCTGCCATCCGTTCCATGGACACCGACGCATCGCCCTGCACAGCGCTCTCCAAGCGGTTGTAGCTTTTGAGCACATTGGGATGGGCAAACCCGTCTTTCTGAACCCGCGCGCTGGCTTCCAAAGACAGGGCCGGCAGATAAGCGGGGTGCGCCTTGGCCCCGTCCCCGTGAGCGGTCTCAATGCTCTCAATGGCCGATGCGAAATACCGGATCGCTGGGGCAAAGCCAGCATCACGCAGGACATGCATACCGGCAACAATGCAATCGCCAGGGATCAAGTCGTGATCTTCGGCGGCCAAGGAATGATCCGCCAGGATCTGCGGATAGGTCGCGCACAAGTCCGGCTCTGCCGTCCTCAGCGCATTGGCCAGCTGCGCATGCAGCGACCGACGCCGTCGCGCCGGGATCATGTTGTAGGCGGCATCGCGCATGAGCACGTGCCCAAACTGGAGGCCGTCCGGCCCGGATTGCAAGATGCCCTCAATCTTCAAACCGTCCAACTCATCGCTCAACTGCGCACGGTCCGGCAACAGATGGCGCAGGTGCCGCGGTTCCACCAAACGGCCCAATATGGAGGCCATCAGAACCACGTCCTTTTGCGGACCACAGGCATCAATGATCGATTGGAATGTCGCCTCAATGCTGGTGGGAAGCTCAGTGTTTTCGGCGTGCGGTCCCAGTTGTGCGGCGTGGCGGGCCAAGGCGAGCGTGTAGAGCGGGTTGCCCTCTGCCATATCGACAATGCGGGCCACCATACCGGTGTCGAGGCCCAATTCCGACCGGATCAACCGTGCGCTGGCGTCGTCGCTCAGCGGGGCCAGAGCAATCTCGGTTAGCCCCGTGCGTTCGATGAACTCCTGCACGCGAGGTTGCCCGCGCCCGGTGGCGATCAAATGGGATGGTGGGACCACATCCGCTGCAATGACCTTTTCCAGACAGGCCAAGGTGTCCGTGTCCGCCCAATGCAGGTCGTCGAAAAGCAACCGGGCGGTGGTGGTGCGATGGTGGTGCATCAGCACTCGCGCGGCAACATCGATGCTCAGCGATCGGATTTTCTCGGGCGTGAGTGACACCGGCAGCGGGTTCGACGGGTGCAGCAAATGCGCCAGAACGGCCACTTCCTGTTCGGTGGAATCAAGACCTTTGGCCGTGAGGTCGGCGTTTAGGGCCGCAACATCGGAACTGGGGTCAAAGAGTTTCGCCAAGGTGGCTCGGACAGGCGCCAATGGTGCCTCGCTCAAAGACGCGCGGGCCGAGATATAGATCGCCGCCACGTCACCAGCCTGAGCGCCCGACAATCCCGACAGGATTGAAGACTTCCCCATGCCCGCGGGGCCGGTGATGGCAAACCCAGGCCCATCACCAAGGCGCGCACCATTGATCTGGCTCAGAACCTCATCCCGTTCCAACAGGGCCGGTTGGTTCAATGATTGCCCAAGCAGAGTGAGGTCGCTGACATCCACAAGCTCAACCGGCGCATCGATGCCTTTGAGCACCACGGACCGGGGCGCACTTGCCTCAACCTTCGCCAACCGCGACAGCCCCGCCAGCGAAGACCATGTGATCGCCACACCGCCAATTTCCGCTTGCTCTTGCAGGCGCGCCGCCAAATTCACGTGCAGCCCGGTGACCTGCGGCATCAACCGTCCGCCCTGGTCCAGGCGGCACATCACTTGGCCCGCGTGAACGCCCACGCGCACATGGCGCCCACCCAAGCGGTTGGGGGACTGGCGCGCCAAAGACAGGGCCGCACTGGTGCCCGCAAGCACGGCGTCCTCACCGTCGCGCCGGTGCCCGAAGCACGCCAAAACCCCGTCACCGTAGCGTTGCAGCACCATGCCCCGGTAGCTTTCGACCACCTGATCCACCATGCCGTGCAGATTGCCGATCAGATCGTCATAGGCGTCCAAGTCCAACGACTGGGACGCCTGGGTCGCCCTCACAAGGTCGACAAAGACCAGTGTGAGGATCCGTTGATAGGCATCCAGAGACTGCCCCGCCCCGTGCTCCGGCAGCTTTTCTCCGCAGACGGCGCAGAAACTGGCCTCTGGGATCGTGGGCGCGCGGCAGGCGGGGCAAGTGGACATGGGGCTACTCCTAGTAGGTGGCGCGGATCCAGTGGCGGGCTTCGGTGGCTTCGCGCACCCACTTGCTGTCAAGCGGGTTGGTCATGGACCAAGAACACCAAATGCGGAACGCCCCTGGCAAACCTCGGGGGGCAGACTGCTCCAACGGACGCAGCGAAAGATCTGCCGCCGGGAACCCACCGCTGTGGGGATCATGGGAGGTGACCTGACCGGACACCGGTGCCAGATAGGCCCGGTTTATTTCCAGATTGAAGGCATTGTAGAGCAACCCCCCGCTGGACTTCCGCGTGACGAAGGTGGTGTTCAGCAGATCGAGGATGGCCCCTTGTGCGGGATGGTCCGAGGCCGCAACCGGACCCGATTGCTGTTCGAACTGTGCGTCGATGTTCAGCCCCGTGGAGTCGGTGACCGAGAAATGGGTGTTCTCCACATTTATCTCGGCGTCGGACTTGTTCATGGCGTAGAAGAACTTGCCCGCAAAGATAGCCGACGTGCTGTTGACGTAGAGCTTGCGGGGATAGAGCAGCGACGCCCGCCCGGTAGCCGCCGTGTTTGTGTAGGGAATGGCAAAGGTCGCTTCGCCATAGGGTTTCATGGCCAGGCAATCCGGGAGGAACGATCCTCGGACGTTCTGGTACTGGCAGAAAGACATGCCCACCGGATGATGCCCCGGTTTGGACCGGGACGACCGCCCCAGTGTGACACCTGGGGGCAAGAGCGCCGCCACCTGGTCCCACGGCATATCGTAAAAGAAGAACCAGCCCGACATCTCGCCCCGAGCGAAAAATGGGGTCAGCGGCCAATGGGCGCCGGAGATCGAGTTGGACAGGTACATGGCCTGGTCTTCCGTGGTCTGCACGCGCGGCACGTCTTCGGCCCCGACATTGAGCAGCGTTTCCCCAGTCACGGCGGACGCGGCGGCTATGCCCGAAATGGTGGCCGCTTCCACGCAGCCCGCGTTGATCCCACAGCGGGTCCAGTCGCCCGCCAAAACCAAATTGGCAAAGCCGCTTTCAGAAGGTGGTAGGCGATGGAACACGCTGCCCGTAACCGACAGGACATAGCGTTCCGATCCATACATGTTCACGCGGGTGTATTGGTTTTCGAATCCATCATAGAGCACCGACGTGTCGAAACCGCCTTTCCCATCTGAGGCGTTGGGCCAAAGGGACGGCAGGTTTTTGTTCATCCACTTGGACACTTTGTGGTCAAACTGTTCCAAGGTCTCGCCATCTTCGGCGGGTGAACAGAAGTAGGCGATGTTTTGCGGGCCAGGTTCCGGCCAGTCTTCACGCCCCAAGAGGTGGCTCATGTCGGCCCAGGTGTCCAAAGGTTCTTCAAACCCTGTGATCACCGTCCGCATGGGCACATCGGGGATCGCAAGCCTATTATTATTATGCTCCGCCACGAGCTTGCCCCAGCCCAACTCTTCGGTGGTTTTGGTCAACCAAAACTGCGCCGCCTGGGTGCCGACGGTTTTCACCTCGGACAACATGCGGCTCCAACGTTCGGACGCCTTGATCAACTCACCGGTCATATAGGGGAGCGAACCGATGGAGGCCCCCAGGATCACCTGGTCGAAATCCTTGCCGGCCTCTAGCGTGAAGTGCGTACCGGTGGGCGGGGATTTCTCGCATTCGAAATCGATGCCCTTGTCACGGTAGTGCGCGCCGTCCACCAACTGAGACCAATCGGGTTCAGACGGCCAGCAGGGCAAGCCTTGGACTTCGACCAACGGGTTGTAATCGCCACCGATCACCTCGGCCTGGCGCACCATGGAAATCCGAGCGATTTTGGTTTTGTCATCACTGAGATGGAAATCGCGGGCGGCGTTGAAGAACTCGAACTTCACTCCCAGCTTCTTCAGAACCTGATAGTAGGGGCCGAAAATCGTGTCCCCCATCCCGGCCTGCATCTTATGGAAGATCGCGCCGGAGTAGGTGAACAACAAGCGTGTCATTGCGCGCAGCGACGTGCCCGCGCCGGAGTCGCCTTTCGTGTTGCTGTTACCGCGGTCATAGCCAAACACAAAATCATAGCATCCCCGGATCGGCACCGACGCCAACGCCGCATCGCTGGCCCCATTCAACCGGAGCCAATCGGAGAACTCCCAATCATCGAGGATATCGTAGCCTGACACGAACGTGTCCGACGTGACCACACCATGCATGTAGGCCAGGACAATATCTGCCAGATAGAGCCCCCGGCGCACCGGATCATTCTGGATCGCCGCAGGCGTTTCCAGCGCGTGCACCACATTCTGTGCGTCTGCGATCAAGTCCGCCAAAATGTTCAACTGATCGGCGGTGTGCTTGGTTGGATCACTGCTCATGCCCTTGGCCTGGGCGAGTATCTTTTGATATGGCTGGTCCAGGTCCTTGGGCAGGTGGAACCCGAACTGCCCGCCGCCGGGTTCGTTGAACTCGCCATCTTTGATGAAGGTGGCAATGATCTCAAGGATACGCAGGAACATCGCGAACGGGCCCGGCACCTTGGTTTCCGACCCTGGAACGGTGGTGTTGCTGGGCAGATCAATCACCCAAGGCCGCCAAGTGTCTGGTTCGCTATCCGTGGTCGGCACACGCTCGGCAAGAAACAGATGCGACGGAGGTTTGAAGGCCGCGTCTACAGTGCCCAAGGGCGCATTGGCGTCGCGGAGACCCAAGCTCACCAACTGTTCGTAACATGCCGTCATGCAGCGGAACGCGTTGTCATAGAACCCCGCCCACACGTGCAGCCCGTGTTCTTGTATCCGCTGACCATGCTTTGCATTGCGCCCGCTGGCACCCTTGCCGCCCAAACGCCAGCCCAACTGGTAGATGGTGATCTCGTACTTGTCCGACCAATTCGGTGTTTGAGTGATGGAATAGGCCGCTGTAATGGCGCCCACGCCGCCGCCGATAATCGCAATCTTCTGTTTAACCGCACTCTCCCTGAGCATGTCGTTTGGCTAAGATACCGGCGCTGCCCCACAAGGGCCGCCCCACGCCTCCGCATCTGCCAATGTGATTTGAAAATATATGTCGTTTGATACAGACGGCTGACCTTGCGGTAATTTTAGTGTTTCAGCTGAATACCCCATCAAGCAATGCCTCACGGGATAGGAACCGCACGGACTTGCGCCCAGGTTCGATCAGCCCTTGTTTCTTCAGGTCCGATATGGCGCGGCTCACCGCCTCGCGGTTCGTGCCAATGGTGTTGGCGATTTCAGCGTGGGTGGGCATGGGAACCGGCGCATCCGGATCGTCGGTCTGCGCCACGATATAGGCCAGGTAAGACCGCAGCCGTTGATCCACGCTGAGCGCGCTGATTTGATAGGATCGGTCGGTGAGCTGTCGGATTAACGCCACAAGGTCTTGCAAAACCGCGGTGCGAAAGCTGTCCACACTGTCCACGAGCCGTAAAAAGTCCCCTTGGTTCACGATCACCAGTTGGCACACGGTTTGAGCGTAGACTGTCAACGACCGTGGCGCATTGTCGATGGCCGACAACTGACCAAGGTAGGACCCCGGCTCAATCCGAGTGAACACCAACTCACGGCCCTCGCCTGTCCAGAAAACACAGAGCAGCCTGCCACTGATTGGAAAACACACATCGCGGCTATCGTCAGACCGATCAAACACCATCTGGCCCGCATCGTAGCGGCGCAGTCTTGGCCTCACATTGAGATCAGACAGTCGGTCTGGCCCGATACTTCGCAGCGCCGGTATCTGGTCCAAGGTGGCGCTACTTAACATAGTGAGGGCAGTATCCCCCACGCCAAGATGGTCAATTATTGGCCGACACCCATAGGGTAACTTTCTCCTGCAAACCGTCATTCGGTCCAGGCCCTGCATTCAAAGTGGGCGATCTAAGGAAAATCTAACAGAAATGTGAGGGAATAGGATGCACCCGAATCGGCTTTGTCGATCACTCGCTCAGGCACAATCGCTGTCTGCACCCCCACACGCAATGTGGTGCCCACCGTGGGCAGGTTTTGGAACACCACATCCGAGAGCGGCTTTGACCCGATCACATGCATAACCATCATTGTCACATGCACGCCGGTGGCCATGGCGGTGCAATTCACCAACATCCCATGGGCGCAAGACCCATCCACCATGGACTGGCTCAACGACTGACGCACCGTTACGTGCCGCTGATCTGTGCCCATATGGGCCAAAGTCAACCCAAGCAGACTGTTATCGGACAAGGTGTCGGTCACGCGAAACGACAGAGCCTCTGGCATATGGGTGTCCCAATCCAGCGGGCTCACGTCCCATTTTGCTCGGGTGAGCACCGCGCTGTGGTGCGCATGCCAACGGCGAGTGTCCGTGATCGATGACGCTTCGCGCGCCGCGTGTGCCTGAGCGTGAGCCAGAACGTCGAGCACATGGGCAACAGCCATGTCTGACACTTGCGGACCCGCGCACACCAAGGTCGCGCCCAACACATGGACCTTTGCTTGCCTTTTCACATTAGTGGGCGCGGGCACACTCTGAGCACTTTTGCCAAGATAACTCACACCAAACTCCTGGATAGCTGGCCAACTCAATTGTGGCGCATTCGGTATGGATACCAGCGACTTGAGGTCAGGACTGTGCGCTGTGTCACAAAACCAGGATGGGCGGTTTTCTGCGCGCTTGTCAGAGTGACGCAGTGATCCCACCGTCCACGAACAAAGTGTGCCCATTCACAAAGCTGGATGCGGGACTGGCCAAAAACACACAGGCGCCAACAAGTTCATCGATCTGGCCCCACCGCCCGGCTGGCGTGCGTTTTTCAAGCCAAGCGGAAAACTCCGCGTCGGCGACCAAGGCTGCGTTCAACGGCGTGTCGAAATACCCAGGCGCGATGGCGTTACACTGCAACCCATGTTTCGCCCAGTCGGTGGCCATGCCTTTGGTCAGATTGCCCACCGCCCCTTTGGTTGCCGTATAAGGCGCAATCCCGGGCCGCGCCAAAGCGGTCTGCACGCTGGCGATATTGATGACCTTACCCGCGCCACGCGCGATCATGTGCCGGGCACAGGCTTGCCCCACGTGGAACACACTGGCGATGTTGGTCTGTAGCAGCATTTCGAATGCCTCCGCCGGAAAATCCTCCAGCGGAGTGCGGTGTTGCATCCCAGCATTGTTCACCAAAATACCAATGGCGCCCACGGAGGTTTCAAACCAATCCACCGCCGCGCGGACCGCGCCATGGTCTGTCGCATCAAAGGGCAAGGTGTGAACGGTGGCCCCTTCCGCGCGCAGTTGCGCTGCTGCCGCGTCCAACTTGATCATGTCTCGGCCGTTCAAAACCACCTCAGCACCCGCACCCGCCAGACCGCGGGCCAAGGCAAAACCGATCCCCTGGGACGACCCGGTCACCAAGGCGCGCTGGCCCGAGAGGTCGAACAGTACGTTGAGATTTGACATGGCTACTCCCGTTTTCATCTCGACGTCACGCGCCAAGGCCATTATGTTATCGGTAACAAACCTGGGGCAGCGCGCAGTGTCAAGCGCTCTGCACGGCAAGGGAGGCCGCCATGTCCATCACAGCCATCGTGGCCCACGGGCCCAAAGACCTGCGGCTGGAAACACGGGACGACGACCTCGTTGGCGTCGGACAAGTGCGCGTGCACATGGCGCGCGGTGGCATATGTGGGTCCGACCTGCACTACTATCGCCACGGCGGATTTGGGACCGTCCGGCTCAAGGAACCCATGATCCTTGGCCATGAGGTGGCAGGGCATATCAGCGAAATTGGTTCCGAAGTAATCGGCTTGTCTGTGGGTGACCTCGTGGCCGTGTCCCCATCGCGACCCAACTGGCAGTCCGCACAGTCCCAGGCAGGTCGCCCCAACCACTGCGAAGACATGCGGTTCTACGGGTCGGCTATGCCGTTTCCACATATCCAAGGGGCTTTTCGCACGTCGCTTGTGGCCGACGCCTCCCAATGTGCACTTGCCACAGGGTTGAGCCCCGCAGAGGCCGCCATGGCCGAACCCCTTGCCGTGACCTTGCACGCCGCCGACCAAGCGGGATCGCTGTTGGGCAAACGGGTGTTGATCACCGGTTGCGGCCCCATCGGCCTCCTGTGCCTCCTGGTCGCCCGCCGCAATGGCGCGGCAGAGGTCGTGGTCACGGACATAGCGCCATTCCCGCTTCAAACCGCGCTGGACAACGGCGCCGACCAAACGCTCAACGTGGCTGAAACCCCGGACGCCATGGACGTGTTCACCGCCAACAAAGGCCATTTCGATGTGCTCTTTGAATGCTCAGGCGTGGCGGCGGCGCTCACATCAGCGGTCCCCGCCATGCGCCCCCAGGGCGTGATCGTGCAATTGGGGTTGGGTGGCGACATGGTGCTCCCAGTGCAAGCCATGACCGCCAAAGAGCTCACCTTCCGCGGGTCATTCCGCTTCCACTGGGAATTTCATCAAGGCGTGGAATTGATGCGCAAGGGTTTGATCGACACTAAACCTTTGATCACCCACACGCTTCCTCTCGCAAAAGCCGTCGAAGCATTCGACCTCGCGGGGGACCGTTCTCAAGCCATCAAAGCGCAGATCGCCTTCAAAGACTAAAGTCCAGCGACTTCATTGTTCCAAAAATACTCAAATCAAACCTCGTCCGCGCCCACGGACGCCAGTCCAGCGCGCCCCACGGCCAAATCCTGATCTCCAGTTCCCGACCCGACGCCGATGCCGCCGACCAGGGTTCCGCCAAATCGGATGGGTAACCCACCGGGCAAGCCGGTGACTTCGTTGCCCGTGGCCGCCGCGATTTTAGGGGCGAAGTCAGGTGGGATATTACCGGACGGGCCATTGATCGACGCCGCAGTGCGCGCTTTGGCGGTGGCGCTGCGCAGGCTCAAAAACTTGGCACCATCCATCCGAACCGAAGCGATCATTTCCCCGCTGGCATCCACAATCACGATACACTGGGGCTGGCCGGTGGCCGTGGCTTCATCCGCCGCAGCCGACAGCATTTGCAATGCCGCGGCATGGGTTAGGCGTAAGGTGGGGACAGTTGGGGAAGACATCATCGCACTCCGTTCACATTGAGATACACCGAATAGAGCGAAGTGGTCCCGCAGATAAAGAGCCGGTTGAGCTTGGGTCCCCCGAAACAGACATTGGCCACGATCTCTGGGATTTTGATTTTGCCGATCAGCCGTCCTTCGGGGGCCAAGCAGTGAACCCCATCGGCGGCGGAGGTCCAAATCCGACCGTCACGGTCGAACCGAAACCCATCGAAAAAGCCAGCCGTGCTAGTGGCAAACACGCCATGATCCGTGCCAAGCGTACCGTCCGCATTCACCGAATGACTGCGGATGTGCGCCGGTCCGCCGGGTGCGTGAGTGCCACCGGTATCGGCGACGTAGAGCTTCAATCCATCAGGGGAAAACGCCAGCCCGTTGGGTTTCACATAGTTGTCTGCTGCAATGGCAATCTCGCCCGAAGGGTCCACACGATAGACATGGCAGGCCCCGATTTCGCTTTCGGCCCGGTCACCTTCATAGTCCATGAGGATCCCATAGGACGGGTCAGTGAACCAGATCGCCCCGTCGGCGGCGACCACCACATCATTGGGCGAGTTGAGCCGTTTGCCCTGAAACCGATCGGCGATCACGGTGATCGATCCATCATGCTCGGTGCGTGTCACGCGGCGGCTGAGGTGCTCGCAAGTCACCAGCCGCCCTTGGCCGTCCACCGTATTGCCGTTGGAATTGTTGGACGGTGCGCGGAACACGGACACTGATCCGTCGGTCTCATCCCACCGCATCATGCGGTTGTTGGGGATGTCTGACCAAACCAGATACCGCCCCGCCGGAAACCATGCGGGTCCTTCGGACCAGCGCGCGCCGGTCCAGAGCCGTTCCACCCGCGCGTGCCCTATGAAACACGCCTCAAACTCAGGCTCGATCGCCTCGAACCCTGTCCCTTCGATCATGCCAAACATGTCACGCTCCGTTGTCCTGCCTGTGCCGCACACCACCTCGGGGCCGCACCATGCCCCAACCTTGGGGTTTGCGGCGGTTGCCAGGGTGTTCCGGGCTCGGTCCCCAAATGGCCTGATACGTGTCCACAGCCCAACCCCTTTGCTGCAAGGTGAGGTACACCAGCGCCCAGAGTGTCCACCAGATCATCAGCACCAGCAGCATCCAACGGGGGGCATTGGCGATCCATAGCCCTTGCAGGATCACCACCACCGACAAGATCAGCACGCTGTAGCCCACCGATTTATGCAGCCACTCAAAGGCCAATCGCCATGGGGTCATGTCATAGTGATCGCCCCGCGGGCTGCCGTCCGGAGCCAAGGCCGTGGGGCCGCCCTTCGTTCCACGAAACACGCCAGATACCACTTGCACGGCGGCAAACAGAATGAGCGCGTAGCCCAATGTCCCGTGGATCCCCGCCCCTCGACCCGGATGCACCAGTATCAGAGCCATGCCCACAAGGGTCAGGCAAACCGCACCGATCTGTCCCGCGAGGTGGGAATGCCACCAGACCTTACGATCCAAATCGCGAGGCCAATCCTGACCGGGCATCACTTTGAAGAAGCGGGCGATCAGAATGCCCAGGGGCGACAGGACCCCCCAAGCCAAGACCATGGTGCGCGCGTGCCAAGACACCAGGCCGCCGACCTCATGGGCGCGGCTGGGATCAAGGGACGCAAACAGCCAGTCCACACCTCACCCTTTCACAGCGCCCGCGGTCATGCCCGTGATGATCTGGCGGGACGCAAACAGCGTGAAGATGATGGGGGGGATCGCCAACAGCATACCCGTGGCCATGATCACGCCCCATTCGACGTTGAACTCACTCATGTTGTTCACAATGAGGATGGGGACGGTCTTTGTGTTCCGGTCGCTCAGCGCGGAAGCCAGGAGGTATTCGTTCCATGCGATGCGGAAGGTGAAGATCGACGCCGCCGCCAAGCCCGGCTTGATCAGCGGGAGAACCACCAGGAAGAACACTTGGAATGGCCCCGCGCCATCCATCCGCGCGGCTTCTTCCAATTGGCGGGGCACTTGGACGATGAAGCTTTGCAAAATCCAGATCACGAACGGCAGGTTCATGGCCACGTAGATCAGGATGATGCCCGAGTGTGTCCCAGCGAGGCAAACGTCACCGCGCCCACCGAAGGTGTCTCGGATCAGCCCACCGACCAGACCGTCCCGGTCGAGGCAAAACTCGTTGTTCCAGAGCCCGAAAACCGGCACCAAAAGCACCGCGGGTGGCACCATACGCACCATGAGCGTGGTGATCGACACCGTGTCGCGGCCCATGAAGCTGAAGCGCACCAGTGCGTAGGCGGCCATGCAGCCGATCACCAGTGTCAACGCCGTGGACACCAGCGCGATGATGATGGAGTTGTAGAACGCCTGCCCAAACTTCAGCGAACAGAAGTCGATATGGTCGGGTTCGTACCACAGCACGTCACAGAGCGCGGTTTCGTAATTCTGGATCGTGGGCAGGAACAACAATCCGGTCGTGCCCGAAATGATGTCCACGTCCAGTTTGAACGAATTCACGAACATCAGGAGGATTGGGCCCACCGCCATGAAGATCAGCGCGGCGAGCAGAGCGTAGAAAGCGGGGCTTGGACGGTCTTGGGGCATTAGCCTTCCTCCTCCACCATGCGCTTGGCGCGGGCGGCGCGGGCCTCTTGGACTTTGGTGAAGGCGAACATGGCCACGGTCAGCAAGAGCAGCATGATCAACAGGTAGTTGGACATGGCCGCCGCTGTGCCCAGTTCGCGGAATTCAGTGGCGGTGCGGGAAATTCGCAGGGCGAGGATTTCGGTGGACAGGCCGGGTCCGCCTTCGGTCATCACAAGGATCACTTCGAGGACCTTGAACGCATCGATAAGGCGGAGCAGAGCGGTGACGATGAGCACCGGCATCATCAAAGGCAGCTTGATGTAAATGATCTGTTGCCAGCCCGTGGCACCGTCGATGCGCGCGGCTTCGAGGGCAGAGCGGGGCAAGGATTGCAAGGCGGCTAAGCTGAGGATGAAAATGAACGGCGTCCACTGCCATATGTCGGCGATGATCACCGAGGTCAGGGCGTTCTGGCCCAGCCAGTCGATCTTCGGCAGACCGACGCTTTCGAGGAACCGGTTAAAAGTGCCCACCGTCGGGTGATACATGTAACGCCACATGAGACCCACAACCACAGGCGCGATCATCATGGGCAGGATGAACATGGTGCGCAGCACCGACATGCCCCGGATATTCCGATCCAAGAGCAGCGCGAGGCCCACGCCCAGGACCATCTCGACGCTCACCACCGTGAAGGCGAACTTGAGCGTCACCCACGTGCTTTCACGGAACGCAGGATCGTTCCATAGCGTGATGTAATTCTTGAGCCCCACAAACTCGGACTCGCCGATGGTCTGGCTCGGGTCCCAGTCGCGGAAACTGCCATAGACCATGAACCCCAACGGGTAGAGCAACGCCACGCCCATGATGATGGCCGCAGGTGCCAAAAATACATACGGCGTGAGCCGATTGGCGGTGGCGATTTTCATGGGGCGATGCCTTGCGGGTGCGCGGGGGGAAAGCAGGGCCGTGAAGGCCCCACCGATTGCCAAAGGTCAGGTCGAACCCGAACTTACTGCCAGGTGTAGTATCCGGCCTCTTCCATCACGGCGCGGGTGCGCTCTGCGACACCGTCCAGCGCTGTCTGGATGTCCAGATCATCGTCGGTGAGCACTTTGGACAGGGTGGTTCCCAGGTCCGCGTTGATCTTGCCCCACACTGGGATGATTGGCCGCCAGTCAGGGTCGGCATGCTCAAGAGCTTCACCAAAGACCGCCATGTGCGGGAACTTGGCGTTCACGTCCGCGTCCTGGTGGGTGGAGAACCGGCTTGGGTTGCCCCCGGCAAGTGCCACCAGTTTGTCACCCTCTTTGGAGGTCAACCACTGCATCAGCAGGAAGGCAGCCTCTTTGTTTTCCGCGTTCGACGGAATGCCAATGCCAAAACCACCGGTTTGCGACCCGCGGCGCACACCCATGGGGTGCAAGGCCCAATCGACGTTGCCCACAACTTGGCTCTTGGACGGATCGTTAATCTGACCAGCCACCACAGTGGTGTCCAGGAACATGGCGGTGTCGCCGGACAGGAACGATCCCAGCGCTTCGCCGAAGCCGAAGTTCGCAGCACCCTCAGGGCCACAATCCACGATCTGCTTCAACGCATTGGCCGCTTGCACGCCCTGTTCGTTGTTCATGATCGGGTTCCAGTTGTCGTCAAAGATACGACCGCCCAGCGGGGCCAGGTGCAACAGGAACGCGTGGGATGCATGGTGGCCCGACGCCGCGCGCGAGGACAGCCCGCCCATGCCGGGTTCCAGTTCGGGGATCTGGCAAGCGATGCTCAGCATCTCGTCATAGGTTTCAGGCACTTCGAGCCCGTGCTTTTCAAAGATGTCGGTGCGGTAGCCCAGGATCGACGTTTCCGACCCGTAGGGTATCCCGAACAGCGAGCCGGTCTTGCCTTCGAGATAGCCTTTGTTGCCGCCTGCAAAACCGATGTTGTAAACGTAGCCGTCGATGAGATCATCGGCATCATAGGCAGGGTTGGCCAGCTTCGGGTTCATGAAATACTTGGCCAGGTTCTCCAGCTGGTCGGCATAAACATAGTCGGCCTTGGAAAACACCACGTAGGCGATCAGGTCATACTCGCCTTCGTCTTGGCCCAACTCCAACGTCTGCCGTTCGCGCATTTTCAGGTAGGGCAGTTGATCCACCTCCACCTCAATGCCAGTTTCCTTGGTGAACTCCGGCAGAATGCGCATCACCGCATCGTAGTGCGGGTGGGCTGGAAAATTCACGATGAGCGTGGTTCCCGCGTACTCTTCATAGGGGTTGGCCAGCACCGCTGTGGCCGACAGCGCCATAACGGCCGCTGTGGTCTTGAGGGTCTTAAGCATCAGGTCCTCCCTGGTTTTATGGATGCTTGTGCGTTGGACTAGAGCGCGTGTTCGCTTTGCCGATCAAACAGGTGGATGCCTGCTGGATTGACTGCGAACCGCAGTGTTTCTCCCAATTGGATGGGGGTTTCAGATTTCAACTCCACATCGACTGTCTGTTTGCCACACTTGGTGAGCAGAACCGACTGCGCGCCGACGTACTCGGAATAAACCACATTGAGATCGACAGACACGCTGTCCGCCGCCTCGGGATTGTAAAGCAGGTCCGAGGGCCGGATGCCCAGGGTGACGGTCTTGGCCGAATGGGTCTTGGCCGATGCCGCCCGCTGGGGGTTTAACTCGATCGAGAACCCCTGGCCGTCGATATATGTGTGCTCGCCACGCTGAACGATTTCACCGTCCAGGAAATTCATGGGCGGTGATCCAAGGAAGCCCGCCACAAAGCGGTTGGCCGGGTGTTTGAACAACTCCTCGGGCGTGCCCTGCTGCTGAATATGTCCGCCATGCATGACAACGATCCGGTCTGCCAAGGTCATGGCCTCGATCTGGTCATGGGTGACATAGATCGAGGCCATGACCTTGGCAGACCGGATCGTTGTCATGCATGGCGGACATATTCAGCAGCAGGGCACGCCCGAGGAGTTGTTCAAACACCCGGCCAACCGCTTTGTGGCGGGCTTCCTTGGATC
>JBCDFD010000070.1:0-14752 GCA_039178645.1 Pseudomonadota bacterium
ATCGGCCTGTTCGGCGGCGCCGGTGTTGGCAAAACCGTTCTGATCATGGAACTGATCAACAACATCGCCAAAGTGCACTCGGGCGTGTCCGTGTTCGCCGGTGTTGGTGAGCGGACCCGTGAAGGCAACGACCTGTATCACGAGATGATTGAGTCGAACGTGATCAAGCCCGACAATCTTCCAGAAAGTCAAGTGGCTCTGGTGTACGGTCAGATGAACGAACCTCCCGGAGCCCGTGCCCGTGTGGCGCTGACCGGTCTGACTTTGGCCGAACAGTTCCGCGACCAGTCCGGTACTGACGTGCTGTTCTTCGTGGACAACATCTTCCGCTTCACACAGGCGGGTTCGGAAGTGTCCGCTCTCTTGGGTCGTATCCCTTCGGCGGTGGGCTACCAGCCAACCCTGGCCACCGACATGGGTGCGATGCAAGAACGCATCACTTCCACCAAGCAAGGGTCGATCACCTCGATCCAAGCTGTGTACGTGCCTGCGGACGACCTCACCGACCCTGCGCCAGCAACCACCTTCGCTCACTTGGACGCGACCACCGTTCTCAGCCGTGCGATTTCGGAACTGGGCATCTACCCAGCCGTGGACCCGCTCGACAGCTCGTCTCGTCTGATGGACCCAGGCGTTCTGGGCGAAGAACACTACCAAGTGGCCCGCGACGTCCAAGGTATATTGCAGCGCTACAAGTCGCTCCAAGACATCATCGCCATCCTTGGCATGGACGAATTGAGCGAAGACGACAAACTGACTGTGGCCCGCGCGCGGAAAATCCAGCGTTTCCTCAGCCAGCCATTCGACGTGGCGAAGGTCTTCACCGGGTCTGACGGTGTTCAGGTGCCTCTCGAAGACACCATCTCGTCCTTCAAGGCCGTTGTGGCCGGTGAGTACGACCACCTGCCAGAGGCCGCGTTCTACATGGTCGGCGGTATCGCCGAAGTGATCGCCAAGGCCGAGAAAATGGCCGCGGAAGCAGCGTAAGGATCGGTTGAATGGCTGAAACCATGCAATTCGACCTGGTCTCGCCCGAGCGTAGCCTTGCTTCGCTCCAGGCGCACGCGGTGCAACTGCCAGCGTCTGAGGGCGATATGACGGCGATGCCGAACCATGCGCCCACGATCACGACGCTGCGCCCGGGCATGATGAATGTCATCGTTGACGGTGATGTGCATCAGTTCGTGGTCACTGGCGGGTTTGCGCAAATCTCCACCGAAGGGACCACGGTTCTGGCCGAACAGGCTTACCCGAATGGCCCCGAGGCCAAAGCGGCGCTGGAAGCTGCCCTGGCCAAGGCCAAGGAAACTGCCGAGGCTGCTGTGGATCATCACAAGGACACGGCTGATAAGTTGGTGGCGGATTTCGCACATTTGCTGGAGCAAATGGCGTAACGCACTGGCCCATTCCCTGATACGCACGAGCCCCGGCATGGTCCGGGGCTTTTGCTTTTCCCGGCAATGGATCGTTCCAATCAGAGGGCTTAGGTGGTTTTTTTCACAAAAACTGCAAAAATCCACTGAGGTGGCGCTTGTGTTAAGGGATTGGCGACAAGTTAGAACTAAACAAGAACACATTGAAGCAAGTTCCAGTTCAAGTCCTTTTCATAGCGTCGCCCCAGGGTTCCGGCCCTGGGGTTTTTCTTTTACCACCAATTATTTGCGCGCATACATACCTTCGTAAATCGGCGCGAGCGTCTTCACCTCGATCAGCGATGAAATCGACGTGCCGCTCCAGGTGTTCAGGATCGCTTGGGCAAACAGCGGTGCCGTAGGAACAATGCGGATATTCGGCGTCGCCTTCACAGCCTCTGTGGGCTCGATCGTGTCGGTGATCACGAGGCTCTTGAGTTGAGACTTGGTCACGCGCTCCACCGCCGGACCCGACAAAACCCCGTGGGACGTGTAGGCGTGAACCTCTTTCGCGCCCTCTTCGAGCAAGACGTCCGCCGCTTTGCATAGCGTTCCCGCCGTGTCGCACATGTCATCGACGATCAGGCAAATCTGGTCCTTCACATCACCGATCACGGTCATCTCGGCCACTTCACCAGCTTTTTCCCGCCGCTTGTCCACGATGGCCAGGGCACAGCCGATCCGCGTTGCCAACTCTCTCGCGCGCGCCACGCCGCCCACATCCGGGGACACCACAGTGACGTGATCCAACTGCCCTTGGAACTTGTCCTGGATGTCCAAAGCAAACAGCGGTGCGGCGTAGAGGTTGTCCACTGGAATGTCGAAAAACCCCTGAATCTGCGCGGCATGCAGGTCCATGGTCAAAATCCGTGAAATTCCGGCCTCGGTGAGCATGTTGGCCACCAGCTTTGCCGAAATTGGCGTCCGCGACTTGGTGCGGCGGTCCTGCCGCGCATAGCCAAAGTACGGGATCACCGCCGTTACTCGCGCCGCCGAGGACCGGCGCAAGGCATCGGCGATGATCAAAAGCTCCATGAGGTTGTCGTTGGCCGGGCGAGAGGTGGGTTGCAGGATGAACATATCCTCGCCACGCACGTTCTCGAACACTTCCACGAAAATCTCGCCGTCGTTGAACCGTTCCACCCGCGCGTCCACCAGGTCCACATTCATCCCCCGGTGCAGTGACATCCGGCGCGCAACTGCGTTGGCCAAGGTCATGTTGGCGTTGCCGGAAATCAGTTTGGGTTCGTTTGGAGTGGGCATGGTCTGGACCTCGCAGCCGCGTGAGGAGGGGGAGTCTTTGCGTTGACAGGCTGTTACCATCGGGCCTACCGATTGCAAACCATGAGGGGGGAGATGCCGTAAATGGCGCACATAGACTACTACTTTGCGACACTGTCGCCGTTCACCTATCTTGCGAAAACTGGCTTGGAGGACATCGCCGCCAAGCACGGTGCGACCATCGCTTACAAACCGCTCGATATCATGTCGTTGTTTTCGCGCACCGGGGGCACGCCGCCCAAAGACCGGCATCCCAACCGGCAGGCCTATCGCTTGCAGGAACTGCGCCGGTCGGCGGCAAAGGCGGGCGTGCCGCTCAACCTCAAACCGGCCCATTGGCCTACAAACCCAGCCCCTTCTTCCTATGCGGTGATCGCAGCGGCCAAAGCTGGGGGCGGTGACATGGGCAAACTGGTCCACACGATCCTTCGCTCGGTCTGGGCCGACGAGAAAGACATTGCCCAAGACGACGTGATCAAGGCCTGCTTGGAAGAGGCCGGGTTTGACCCGGGCCTGACCGAAAGCCTGTTGGTAGGCGCCGAGACCTACGCCGCTAATTTGGAAGAGGCCATCGACCGCGGCGCATTCGGCGCGCCG
Source organism: Pseudomonadota bacterium (assembly GCA_039178645.1). Taxonomy (GTDB): domain Bacteria; phylum Pseudomonadota; class Alphaproteobacteria; order Rhodobacterales; family Rhodobacteraceae; genus Mangrovicoccus. The sequence goes on from JBCDFD010000070.1 coordinate 3,291, forward strand.
TTCTACATTGTCGGCGACGAACGGTTTTGGGGCCACGACCGGCTCGAAGACCTAGACGCGCACCTCGGCACGCTTTGAGGTCACGTTTCGCACCAGCGCCATAAACTGCGCGGTGTTTTCCGGCGATGCGTTCCAATCACAAACCAGACGGGCCAAGAGCGGTTCGTCTGGGTCATCACCTTGGAGGTCGCCTTCCCAAATGGCATAGACCGCTCCAGCGGCGATCAGATCGCGGTGCAACCACCTTGGCGCATGGGCGAACAGCATATTGGCCTCGCGGGGGTGCGCCAACTCAAACTCTGGAACCTGAGCCAAGGCGCGCTCCAAGTTCGCCGCCGCCTCGTTTGCTTGAGCTGCAAGCCGCAGCCACAGGTCATCTTGCAGATAAGCCATCATTTGCGCCGCGAGATAGCGGTGTTTGGACAGCAGATGTCCGCCCCGCTTTCGGCGAAACTCGAAATCGCGGGCCCGGTCTGGATCAAAGATCACCACCGCCTCGGCCCCGAGGCATCCGTTCTTGGTCGCACCAAAGCTGACGGCATCGACGCCTGCGCGCCACGACATGTCCGCAGCCGAGCACCCCAGTTGCACCAATGCGTTGGCAATTCGCGCGCCGTCCATGTGCACCGCTTGTCCATGGGAATGGGCCACGTCGCAAAGCGCCCGCAGGTGATCCAAACCATAGACCGTGCCACATTCCGTGGCCTGCGTGAGGCTTATGGGCCCAGGCTGGACGCCATGCACCCCGGAAGCACCGGTGGTCGCCATGGCGCGTTCAAGCGTGCCCGGATCAATGCACCCGCCGGGCGCATCCACCAACGTGAGCTTTGATCCGCCCGTGAAGAACTCTGGCGCACCGCATTCGTCCAAATGGATGTGCGCCATCTCGCTGCAAAACACCGTCTGCCAAGGCTGTGCGAGACAACTGAGCGCGATGCTGTTGGCCGCGGTTCCTGTGGTCACGAAAAACACTTCGGCCTCCGGCGCTTCGAACACCTCACGCACCGCGGCCACGGCAGTTTCCGTTTCCGTGTCATTGCCGTAGCCCAAAGCGTAGCTGTCGTTGGCGCGCAGCAGCGCATCCATCACCGATGGGTGGGCCGGCCCTGCATTGTCGGACGCAAACTGCATCTAGAGATCCTCAATGATGAAATCCTCCCAGTCCTCGTCATCTATCGACGCCTCCGACACCGTCCAGCCTTGGACCGACTGGCCGGCGTCGTGAACAGACTGCGCAGTCCCTGAAATGAGCGGATGCCAATCGGGCAGCGGCTGATTTTGGAACAGCAGCCGATAGGCGCAGGTGCTGGGCATCCAATAGGCCACGTCGGGCAGGGTTTTGGGTGTGAGCACCACGCACTCGGGCACGTAGGTCTTGCGTTTTTCGTAGTTGGCGCAACGGCAGCTGTCGCCGTCGAGCAGGCGGCACGCCACGCGGGTGAATGCGATCTCGGCTGTGTCGGGGTCTTCCAATTTGTTCAGGCAACATTTTCCGCAGCCATCACATAGGGCTTCCCATTCGTCCTGGGTCAGTTGGTCCAGACGGTGGCGTTCCCAGAACCGGTCACGCAGTTGGATGCTGGTTTGATACCCCATGCTGAGCAAGGTGGCGCAGCGGCTAGAGCGCGGCAAGGCAATCTTTGGCTGCGGCGCTGTCGCGGCCCATTTGGGCGACCAAAGCATCCACGCCGTCGAACCGCTGCTCACTGCGCAGCCAGTCTACTAAAGCCACCGACACTTGCGCTCCGTAAAGGTCGCCGCTGAAGCCGAAGAGGTGCGTTTCCAGATTGGCTTTGTTTTCGCCAAACATTGGGCGCACGCCCAGCGACGCGACGCCTTCGTAAGTTCCTGCATTTGGTCCGGTGAGAACATCCACCAACACGGCATACACCCCGTGGCGCGGCAGGTGTAGGCCATCAAGGTCCATGTTCGCTGTGGGATAGCCCAAGGTGCGCCCCCTCTTTTCGCCGTGGATCACGGGGCCTTCGATCCGGTGCCAGTGGCCCAGCATCGCCGCCGCTTCGCGCGGGTTCCCTTCGCTGAGCGCGCGGCGAATGGCGGTGGAGGACACGGCCTGTTCCGCTTCGTCTTGCACCAACAGGGGCACGATGGATGTGGAAAACCCATGGGCTTTGCCGATGCGTTGCAGGTCTTCGGCGGTGCCTATGCGTCCTTTGCCGAAACAGAAATCAGCGCCAACTACCACGTGGCGGAGCCCCAGACCGTTCAGCAATACCTCAACCGCGAATTCCTCGGCTGTGAGCGCCGACAGTTCCCGCGAAAACGGCAGTTGATAAAGCCGGGACACGCCGAGCTTGGCCAAGCGGCTGGATTTTGCGGCGGCGTTCATCAGGCGAAATGCCGGAGCGTCTGGAGCGAAAACCTCGCGCGGATGCGGTTCGAACGTCACCACGCCCAATGGGGCGCCGAGCCTTTCGGCTTCGCGGCGGGTGATATCAAGCACGCGCTGGTGGCCACGGTGCACACCATCAAAGTTGCCAATCGCGGCGCTGGCCCCGCGATCGTCATCGGTGAGGTTGTGGTGGCTGATGATGATCCGCATGAGCTTCGCTTAGCGAGGTCCCGCGACCCTTTCAAGCGGTCTCAGCCCCGGCTGGGTGCCAAGATCGTGGCCTCGCCGGAAATGACTGCTTTGTCGCCCACTGCCGCTTCGCAAGTGAGGATCACACGTTTCTTTTCTGCGATGATTTCTTTGACCGTCACGGTGGCTGTGACTTCGTCGCCGATCATAACCGGGGCCAGGAATTTCAGTGACTGGCCCAAGTAAATGCTGCCATGGCCTGGGAGCCGCTCGCCCAGTAGTGCGGAAAACAGGCTGGCGGATAGCATGCCGTGGGCGATGGGGGCCTTGAAGATCGACGCCGCCCCGGCCTCTGGGTCGATGTGGATGGGGTTGCGGTCTTCGCTGACCTCGGCGAAGGCGTTCACCACCTCTTGGGTCATGGCCTTGGTGATGCTGCGGCTGTCGCCGACTTTGAGGTCTTCAAGGTATACGGTGCCGACAGTCATGGGGCCTCTCTCTTCAGTTGTGAGTCACGTAAACCCGCGTTTTGTCCGAGCGCAATTGGGCCATTAGCGCAGGAAGCCCATGGCGAATGTGGGCGAAAGTTTGTGTTTGGCGTTGAACGCGTCGAGCTTTTGCGGGTCCGGTTGTCCGTCTGGGCCATGGGTGCCCGTTTCAGCCGCTGCGAGCCCACCGGTGATGAAAAGCGTATCGAAGCCTTCCGATAGCCCGCCTTGCACATCGGTCGCGGGGCCGTCGCCGATCACCAGAATGCGATCTTCGGGCACGTGTTTCATTGCCGCGAGGCGTCGGCGGGCCAGGTCGTAGATTGGCGGGTGAGGTTTGCCAAAATAGACGGACTTGCCGCCCATCTCGGTGTAAAGCTGCGCGATGGCCCCGGCGCAGTAGACCCGCTTGTCGCCGCGATCCACCACCACGTCGGGGTTAGCGCACAATAGGCTGAGACCGTTGGTCTTCGCCAACAAAAGCTCGCTGCGATAATCGTCGGGCGTTTCGGTTTCGTCGTCGTTCAGTCCCGTACAGACAATGCCTTGGGCCTCGGCAAGCGGCACGCGGGCGATGTCGGTTTTGGGGATATCCTCTGCGCGGTCGTTGAAGAACGGCAGGTCGCGATCAGGGCCAATGTGATAGACCCTCTCACCGAAGTGGCCCGACGCCATGGCGGCCTGAGCACTGTCGCCGGACGTTGCAATTTCGTCCCAGCAGTCGCGGGGCACGCCGATACCATCAAGCTGTGTGATCACACCGGATTTTGGTCGGGGCGAATTTGTTAAAAGCAACACAACTCCGCCCTGGGCGCGGTAGGACTGGAGCGCCGCCACGGCGGCCGGAAATGCAGTTACCCCGTTGTGCAAACATCCCCAAAGATCGCAGAACACGGCGTCATAGCGGTCATAGATCTCTGCGAGGTTGGACAGGATGTGCATGCGGTGCCCCTTTATTGGCTGTCGCAGCAGCCTCTAGCCCATGCATGGGGTAATCAAAAGAGACCGCAGGTCACTGGGTACAGTAGGTCACGCCGGGCTGTGGGTCAGCCGGTTTGTATCCCGGCTTGGACAGGGCCGACGCGATGCCGTTCACGTCGCCCTTGAGATTCAGTGTTTTTGACAGTTCAGCAACGAACCGAGCGGGATCAAGTCGCACGGCATCCATGTCGGCGGCGATAAACGGCTGATCTTGTTCGCGCATCCAATCCATGGCGTCGAGGAGCATACGGGACTTGTTGAGTGTTTTGAGGGGATCAACGGGGAGTTTTTCCCGCCGCGCCGCGCTGGCCGATGCGGCCAAAGGATTGCGGACGCAGAATAGAAATATCGGTTTACGCAGCATGGGCAGCAGGTCCGACACAAACTCGGTGGCGAAGGGTATTTTGAAACCCCAGCGGTCATGGCTGAAATTGCGTTGATCAATCAGCGTCTTGATGGGTTTCTGTTTCACTGTCCGTTTCTTGCGGAAGATGTTGATCAGGTCACGGTCCTCGTAGTTTTTTACTCCGAGTTTTTCACCCAGGAAATAACCGCATTCGTGCAACGCGTAAGCCGCCGCCGATGTCATGCCCCGCGCGGTGCCGCAGACGACCAGGGTTTCCCCGCCCACGCGGTTTTGCAACGCGCCGGGTTTGTGGATGTAGAGTGTCTTGAGAAATCGGCCCTCGGCCATGCCGGACTCCGCGCTTGTGCTGTCGGAGACCCTCTATCCCGAGGGCCGTAACATCGTGGTTAACGGCCCCAGGGTTTCTTTGCGTCGGCGATTACAGCGCCAAGTTCGGGATGATTTGCTTTTTGCGGCTCATGATGCCTGGCAGGACCACAGCGTCGCTTTCGACGGTCGCACCGAAGCTTTTCTCGGCCACAGTTTTCACAATGTCATTTGGGATCAGCAGCGTGGCTTCTTCCTTGATTATGTCCACGACGAAGAGCAGCACTTCGTCCACGCCATCCTCAGAGGCCACGCCGGGCATGGACCCCATCAGGCTTTCTTTGCGCTCCAGCGGGATTTCTGGCGCGGTGGTTTCCAGTACGGAAACGCGGAAATTCTTGCCGCCCACTTCGTATTTCTTGCTGTCCATGCGGATCAGTTCCGCGTCCGAGAACGCCGACACATCCGACTTGGCGGCGAACATTTCGGCGGCGTAGTCAGAGATCGACAGGTTCAGTTCAGACGCCAGCTTTGCGGCCACATCTTTGTCGTGGTCGGTGGTGGTTGGGCTGCGGAATTCCAGCGTGTCGGACAGGATGCAAGACAACATCGCGCCCTTGATCTGGTCTGGCATTTTCTCGGCGTCATCACCCATCAGGTCGTAGAGGATGGTCGCGGCGCAGGCCAGCGGACGGATGGTGATGTCGATGGGGCCTTTGGTTTCCAGACCACCCACCAGCTTGTGGTGGTCGATTATCGCTTGGATGTCCGCATCGTTGATGTTTTCGGGTAGTTCGCCAGGGTTATTGGTGTCCACGATGGTCACTGGTGCACCGGCTTCCACGCCCTCGATGATTTCGGGCTTGTCCAGGTTCCACTTTTCCAGAACGAATGCTGCTTCGGTGTTTGGCTCACCCAACAGCTTGGCTTCGGCAGGGGTGCCTTTGATTTCGGACAGGTACCAGGCCCAAATGATTGGGGAGCCTGTGGAGTCGGTATCGGGGGCCATGTGGCCAAACACTTGCATGGTCATCGGAACTGTCCATCGTAGGGAGAAATTACCTGCGCCGTATACTCCCGCCAGGGAGCCGGGTCAGAGAGGCGCGTCGCCGCAGTGGCAATGCGGCGTCAAATGGCCAACGGCGGCGTCGGTCCGCTGTGTTCCAGGTCCCAAACCGCGGTCCACCTGTCGTCTTCACGATGGAGGATCAGCGCATTGCGTTCGGCCACATAGCGGTGGCGCTGTCCGGGCAAGGGACGTATGCGGATTTTGTGACCGGGCAATGGCGCTTCGCCGAAGTAGGCGAGGCTGCCCAGGGCGCTCGCCCAGGCTTTGGGCGGCGGCGGGTGGGTGATGCCTGAGGCCACCAATTGGTGGAAACTCAGCTCTCCTGCCTTTGTCATGGTCGCCCGTGTTGCCAAGTGTATTTCGCCGGAAATCGCTGTGACCTCGGTATCGGGATGGTTGGCGAGACCGTCCACCAGGCGCAGCATTCTTTGCCATTCGGCGCGGTGAGCCCGGCTTTGCCATTGGTCGCGCAAGTCGTCTTCGTATTTTTGCAGGCCCGGTGAGAGGTTCATCAGCGCTTCGAGGATCGACAGGCGAGGGCCGAGCAATGGAACGCTCGACATCAGCAACACCCGGCTGCCGCGCGCCTCCGCCGCCATGGCCGTGGTTGCGGACCAGCCTTTTGGTCCCATGACCCGGTGGCGTGTGCGTTCAGCCCGCAGGTCTGGGGCCATGATCGTCAGGCCATGGGACTTGACCGACCAGCCCAAGTGCCCGGCGGTTCGGTCGGCAAAACGTGGGGGCGTGTCGTCTTCGGTGCAGCCGTGTTGAAACAGCAGCGCTGCCTTCTTTGCCGCCGCAAACAACGTCTGGCCCACTGCTGAATTGGTGGAGTCCTCCGGCTGTGACCCCCAGCCATCGCAGATGTCGTGGTCGTCCCATTGGCTCAGTGACGGCACGCGTGCGGCCAACCAGCCGAACGCCTCGCCCATGTAGAGCTTGGCGTAGCGGGCAAAAAACTCGTCGAAGAGGGTTTCAAACAGGTGGTTCAGGTCTTCTTCACTCACATCGGTTGGCACCGACTCCGGCCAGTCGAAGGTCAGACGGTGGGTGTCTGTCACCTCATCGGCGTAAAGCTGGTCACCGCCGTGCAGAAGCAGGCTCATGGGGTGGTCCGCATGGCGCTGGCCCAGCCGGGCCCACATGGCGTTTCGTTCGCGCTCTGGACGGTCCATGTCCCCATGCTCTTGCCCATTGCACGACACATAGCCGATGTGCAGATCACCAGTGAAATCCATGGCCAAATCGTACGTTTTGCCGTCCCACGTGTATCGCGCAGGCTGGTCTGCGGGGACGGTGAACCGCACGCGGTAGAGACCCAAACCACGGCTTTCTGACAAACGCTCTGGTGTGTGGCTCTGTCCTTTGACCACCAGATCGGCAGGCACTTCGCCTTTGGGTGCAAGGAACAACGCGCATAGGTGGACGTGCTCGTCCGTAATGTCGTCGATCAATAGGATGGGGCCGGAATGGGCGCGGTCGGACATCGATCACCAAAACTCAGGAACGCGGGTCTTCGTCGGACATAGGGGCAGTGGACCTTTGGTCCAAACCCAGACCGCCAGAGTGCGGCGCAATGGCGTCGCCAGTTTTGACTGCGAAAGACGTAACGCGTGACGCCAAAGAACGTTGCCTAGTTCTACGGACTATAGAGGTCTGGAGCTTTGTCAGCCATCGGACCGCCTGAGCTTCGACTGTGATCTCCTCAAATGATGAGCTCCCAGTTCATTTGGCTTTCTGCTCCGGCCATCACCCCATGCGTTCAGACGCATAGCCGCCTGGGCTGGCGGGAAAAACGATGGTCTTGTTGCCGTTCAGGAACACGCGGTTGTGGATGTGGGCGTGTACCGCACGGGCGAGCACTTGGCTTTCCACGTCACGTCCAAGGCTGACGTAATCCGATGGGCTTTGGGCGTGGCTCACACGAACGATGTCCTGTTCTATGATCGGCCCCTCGTCCAGGTCTGCCGTCACATAGTGCGCGGTTGCGCCGATGAGCTTCACCCCCCGTTGGTACGCCTGTTTGTAAGGATTTGCCCCTTTGAACGAGGGCAGGAACGAGTGGTGGATGTTGATGATCCGACCAGACATTTTCTGGCACATCTCGTCTGACAGCACCTGCATGTAACGGGCCAGCACCACCAAGTCGGCCCCAGTCCGTTCGATGATGCGCATCTGCGCAGCCTCGGCCTCGGGTTTCGTTTCAGGCGTCACATCGATGTAATGGAACGGAATGTCGTGGTTCACCACAAGCTTTTGATAATCCATATGATTGGAAATCACGCCCACGATATCGATGGGCAGGGCCCCAATCCGCCAGCGGTAGAGCAGGTCATTGAGGCAGTGCCCAAAGCGGGACACCATGACCAAAACCTTGGCCCGGTGCGCCTTGTCGTAAAATGCGGCCTCCATCCCAAACTCGTCCACGATCGGCTGGAACGCCTCGGTGAGCGCCGGGCCCTCGGCGCCTTGTTCTGATGCGAAGCGGACGCGCATGAAAAACTGGCCGGTTTCCGGGTCATCAAACTGAGCGCTGTCGGTGATATTGCAGCCCTGTTCGGCCAAGAAATTAGAAATGGCGGCGACGATCCCTCGGCGGGACGGGCAAGACACGGTGACGACGAAATCGGTCATGGGGAAGGTTAATCCTTGGAGTTGGCCAACCGCACTTAGCGATCTTGCGACCCGGCCTCCATGACCAATTGCGTCATACACTTGATGCCAGGCGACATTGTTGAAATTTTTTGCGAAATGCTGGGTGATGGGACCCAATCCAAGTCCGCACGTAGGTCACGGAGCATCCGCCATGCCCGCACTCACCTTTTGGTACGAGTTCGCCTCCACCTATTCCTACCTGTCTGCCATGCGGATTGAAGAGGTGTGCCGTGATGCGGGCATCGACCTGCGGTGGCGACCGTTTTTGCTGGGGCCGATTTTCAAAGCGCAGGGTTGGGACAGTTCGCCGTTCAATCTCTATCCGGCCAAAGGGGCGTATATGTGGCGGGATATGGAGCGGTTGACCGCCGCCCAAGGCCTGCCTGAGTTTAGGAAACCGGATGTGTTCCCTCAAAACGGTCTATTGGCTGCGCGGGTGGCGACCTTGGGTGCAGATGAGCCTTGGGGGGCTGAGTTCACCCGAGCGGTTTATCAAGGGCAGTTCGCGGACGGCGCAACGATCAGTGATGTCGGGTTTTTGACTTCGATTTTATCGGGTATTGGCTTGGATGCCGCGCACGTTTTGGAGCGCGCGCAAACCGATGCGGGTGTGAAGGCGCGACTGCGCGCCAGTACCGAAGCCGCCGTGGCCGTAGGGGTTTTCGGCGCGCCGAGCTTCACCACTGACGATGGTGAGCTGTTCTGGGGCGATGACCGGCTGGATCAAGCGGTGGCTTGGGCGTTCACCAATGACGTAGGGTAGACGGCCCGACCATTGGTCGGACCGTCCGTAAGATCACTTGGTCTCGTTGGTCCACGCATCGTGGTCGATGTTGAGGTCTGGGAAGTTCTTCGGATCAAACACAGGGCGTGCCACGCCGGCCTGCACCTGATCGTCAAAGTCCTTCAACACTCGCCTTAGGATCGGAAACAGCATCATCAATGCCAGCAAGTTGACCAACGCCAATACGCCCATCATCGGGTCGGAGAAGAAGAAGATCGACGTGGCCCCCGGTGCCACTGCGCCCAGGAACACAATTGCCATGAGCGCGATCTTGAAGATCAGGATGGCGTGTTTGTATTCGGTCATGAACGAGATCGCATTCTCTCCCAGATAGTAGTTGTAGATGATTGAGCTGAAGGCGAAGAGCAGCACCGCGATGGTCAGGAAGTAGCTTGTCCAACCACCTAGGCTGTCGGCGAGAGAGTTCTGTGTCAGGACCACACCGTCGATGTCTGCGCCGGGCTGGTAGACGTCGCTCACCAAGATCATCAGGGCCGTGCAGGTACAGATGATGATCGTATCGATGAACACCGAAAACGACTGCGTGATGCCTTGGCTGATCGGATGGCGCACGTCAGCCGCCGCAGCCACGTTAGGTGCGGATCCGAGGCCTGCCTCGTTGGAAAACAGACCGCGGCGCAGACCTTGGGCAATGGCGGCGCCCATGCCACCGGCCACGGCCTCTTGGAGCCCGAATGCGTTGGCGACGATTGTCCACAGCGCGGCGGGGACCTCTAGAATATTGATCAGGATTACCAGGACCGCCATGGCGATGTAGAGCAACGCCATAACGGGCACGATGATATCCGAGGCCTTTGCGATGCGGTGCAGGCCGCCAAACACGATGTAGCCCGTGCCCGCGGTTAGGATTGCGCCGGTGATGAAACGGTTTAGACCAAAGGCATTTTCCGCCGCGCCAGCCACAGTGTTGCCCTGGAAGGCGGGGAACCCGATGCCAAAGGCGGCCACGAGGCAGACGGCATAGGCGATGGCCAGCCATTTGTATTCGGCTCCGAGGCCAAACATAATCATGCGTGCTGGACCACCGCGGAACGACCCGTCTTCTTGTCTGCGCTTATAAACCTGCGCTAAGGTGCATTCGACCAGGCTTGTGGCCATGCCAACTATCGCGATGGCCCACATCCAAAACACTGCGCCTGGACCGCCCAGGGTGATGGCCACAGCCACGCCCGCAATGTTGCCGCCGCCCACGCGTCCGCCCACGGACAGGAACAGCGCCTCACGCGCGGAAATGGTGTTTGGGTCCGCCGACTGGTTGTTACCCTTGAGCACCCGAAACATGCGTTTGAAGTAGCGAAACTGCACGAAGTTGGTGCCGATGGTGAGGAATACCCCGAAAACCACAAGGATCGGGATCAGCGCCCATCCCCAGGTCAGGTCTCCCATGAGACCGAAAAAACCTTCAATTAAACCCATGGCGACGTGTCCCCCGTTTTTTGGTTTGAGTTTGGTTGTGGGCCGAGAAGACCTGCATTCGACGCGTGAGCGAAAAGCAAATGCTCGTGCGGGGCGGATTCAGCAATATTTCGGGCTTTCGCGCGGAATTTGAGCATATGCTGGGGTAGTTTGAGGCGAAGCTGGGCACTACATGAGGCGCTCAATTGGGGCTTTGCCGAGTTTTTGAGTGTAGGCGAAGCACCAAAGCTAAGCCCTGATGATCCGATCATATCCGTATCGGCGTTAACGAAAAAAATCTCTGGGCGGTCGTTGACACACTTTCCCGTGTTCCCTACTTGCGCTGTGTTGGCACTCTCATTGGGGGAGTGACAACAGACACCATGCATACTCTGAACCAGAGGAGAGTCAGCGATGGCATTCAAGCCGCTCCATGACCGTGTTCTCGTCCGTCGGACCGAGAGTGAAGAAAAAACCAAAGGTGGCCTGATCATCCCAGACAGCGCAAAAGAAAAACCAGCCGAAGGTCTGGTTGTTGCCTGTGGCGAAGGCGCTCGCAAAGACAGCGGCGAACTGATCGAGATGGCTGTGTCCGAAGGCGACCGCATCCTGTTCGGCAAATGGTCCGGCACCGAAGTCACCGTCGACGGTGAAGAGCTGCTGATCATGAAGGAAAGCGACATCCTGGGCATCATCACCGATGAAGCCGCGGCCGCCGCAGCCTGAAACACGGCGCGCGTGATCCCTTTTCCGACCAAAGATTAATACACGGAGTGAGCCAACATGGCTGCTAAAGACGTAAAGTTTGATACCGACGCCCGCAATCGCATGCTCAGCGGCGTCAACATCCTGGC
>JBCDFD010000071.1:0-14734 GCA_039178645.1 Pseudomonadota bacterium
AACCAATGGGAAGCCCGGCGTCTGGACTGAAGCATTATGGCTTGGTTCAGCCCCCTTATGAGTCAGAGGCATTTGGATCACGTCGCCTAGGAAAGCCCGCCTACCTGCTTGATTTGGGCGTCCAATTCGCCGAAACCATTTGTTAATAGGTTTGTCTTTCGAAGGGATTGTTCAATGAAATCAATTTATCCCAAGGCGTTTATGCTGTTCTCCCTTTCTGCCCTTGTGGCCTGCAGCGGCGGTTCGAGCGGAAGTGGCCCTGACAACACTGGTTTCAGCACCTTGCCCATATCGTCGAATGTGACCCTGTCTGGTCTACAAACCACAGCCATTCTTGACAGTTTGGGCAATGAGCTTCTGGGCGCCACCACCAGCTCTCAAGAGGTGGTTTTGCGAACCGACGTCAATGGTGATGTGGCTAGAGTGACGGTGCGTTCGCCGATAGGGCCGCTCACAGTCGATTGTGGCCAAGGTAGCAATATTTGTAGCGAAGGCGGGTCAGTCTTTGGTAATGATACCAACGGCAGTTCGTTCATTTATGTGAATAACGGTGAAGGCGATTTAGAATTCACATCCTATGGTGTTTGGGTACGAGACAGTTTTGACGTTGGCGGTACTGCCATTGGTTTTCCATCACCCAATCGCGATCGGCTCCCGGCCAGTGCAGTGTACCGGGGGGGAGCGTTTGGATTGGCCCAGGATGATGCGGGAGTAGAGGTCATTGAATCGGAAGTGACTGTAACCACCGATTTTTCCACTGCGGATTTTGAGACCAGCGACTCGCGGGTGGTGGTGAACGGAGTTGCTACGACCGCCGTGCCAAAATGGAACATGTCCGGGGCGTTGTCCGTAAATGGCACATCATTGTCTGGCTCAGTCAGTGGGACAGGTTTGAATGGTACCGTGGAGGGCCAGTTTTTTGGCCTTAACGGGGAAGAAGTCGGGGGCGTGTTAAGCGCCACAGGAACCGGTGGAGCTTACGTCGGAGCCTTTGGAGCCGCCCGGTGATCCTGAGTTCGACGCCAAGCGAAAGCTCTGCCCATTGTAACCGAAAACTCATAGCTTCATTCAACAATTGCCTTTGACCTTAGACAAACGCGCGCGGATGGCCAGACCATTTATATTACAAGGATCGGCGAGATTTCCCATGACACATTTGCACTCCAAACTTCTGACCTGTGCCGCAATTCTGATGTTGCCGTCCTTTGCGACCGCCGATCTGTTCTCGATCTCGTTGGATGTTCAAGGCGGCGCGTCGGCGACGGAGAGCTTCCAGACCATTGAGGATATCGTGGACCTCTTGGAAGACACCGATGGCTATGATGACATCAACCCGGACTACACAGAAACGTCTGTGGCGACAGCGTTGTTGAATTTCCGTGGGCTTGAGGTGATCGCGGAGTATCCCACGGCAGGGCCAGAGGTGGTGTTCTCGATCCCGGCGTTGGATTTTACCCAAACCTTCGACGATGGCACCACACGGGATGACAATGGTGAAGCGTTTGCCGATTACATCGAAGACAACGTGGACGGCATCCTACAGGATATTTTCAGCTACTTGGCCGCCGAAACGCCCACTGACCCTGTGGCCGGTAACCCGGCAAGTTTGATGACCACGATGGTTGTATCCGACTTCGCCATGGGTTCGCCAATAGGGGCGATCGGAACGGCGTTGCAGCCAGGTCCTGGTGTCGCCCCCGGAGAAGACCGCGACCGCCGCGGTGGCGTTGGCGGGCTCGAGGCGCGCTTCGCCAACTACTCAGCAGATGGGGCTGATGTTCAAGCTTACACCTTGCCGCTTTCCTATGGCTTTGCATTCCAAGACAGCGGGCGAACCCTGATCGTGGATTTGCCTGTTACCTTTGTAGATGCGGAAGGCACGGATAGCTATTCGCTGTCCCTCGGCCTAGGGCTGGGCTTGCCCATTACACCACAATGGACCCTGACGCCGTCGGCTCGAATTGGGGCCACAGGATCTGTGGACTTGGGGGCCATCGGTGTGATTTCCAGCGTCAGCCTTACCTCGAATTATGCGTTCGACTTTGGCTCTTGGGCCTTCGATTTGGGCAACGGGATCAGCTATCTGTCCACGATCCCCATTGAGGTCGAAGACACCGAAGCGACCTATGACTTGACCAACACGGTCCTGCGCAACGGTCTTGGGGCAAGTCGATCGCTGCCGTTCCAAATTCTGGGTGATCCGGTGGACGTCCAACTGGGCGTGATCAACTCGCTGTTCTACGGCGATGAGCTTTACATTGAAAACTCAACAGAGTTCACCGTTGCAATCGCATCCCAGCGGGAAACCAACCGTTGGATTTTCAAGAAGCTGAGCCTTGGATTGTCCTACATCATCACCGACGAAGACTACTCAGGCTATTCGCTGAACTTCGGATATCGGTTCTGACCTGAGCAGGTGTGCCCGAAGTCGTCTCAGGCGCTCATGGCTTTGACTGGCTGCCTGGCGCCTAGAAAGTCTTGTATCTGGCGCAGCACCAGATCCGGGGCTTCCTCGTGTGCGAGGTGGCCCAAATCGGGAAGGTGCAAGACCTGAGCATTGGGCAAACGCTCCGCTGCGCGAACCGATGTGCTGGGGTCCACGGCTCGATCTCGGTCGCCGGTCAGCAAAAGCGTAGGTGTTTGAATGTCCGGCAGCGCGCCGATCAAGTCATCCAGATCCCACTGCGCCATCATGGTTAGGGCGCCATCCACATGGGTGTGGTCTGTGATAACGAGCCGATAGAGTGCTCGACCGTGGGCATCCAATTGGCTGCCGGTCCCATTCAAGAGGCGTTCGACACCGTCCGATGACATGGTGGCGGCAACCATTGGCGCGGTGAGCGGGTTCATGGCCAGCATTTTGGCCATCATAGGAAACATCCAGCGGGCTGGCCCATCAAAGGGTTCGAGCGCGGCGTTGATGCCCACCACCGCCTCAGGCGGTTTTGGCAAATGACGGGTCAGTTCCAGCGCCAGCGCAGCGCCCGCCGAATGGCCCACGATCAAGGTTGGGTCCCAGCCTTCTTTGGCGCACAGCCGTGCGATGTCTTCGGCGGTGCGGCTGACCCCGGATCGGAACCGGCTTCCAAGGCGAGTGAACCCTTGGCCCGGCAGATCAATGGCGATGGTGCGATGGGTGCGGGCAAGGCCGGGCAGAATATCTCGCCACGAATGGGTCGCCCCGCCCGCACCGTGCAACAGCAGCGCCACCGGACCCTCGCCCATTTCTTGCACGTGCCACTCATGGGGCGCACAGGGGACGAAGCGGCTCGTCTCGGCATGGGGCCAGACCGGTTTGACTTTGGACCAGTTCATGGCCTTACGCGTCAAGCGCCGCTTGGACCGCCGTGGAAAGACGGTCCGCATCAGCGCGCGGAAGAGGGAGGTACGGGGCATCCATGGTCTCCGCCAGTTGGCGCAAAGCTGGCTGGGGGCGTTGGCCGGTGTCGATGACGAGTGCTGCCAGACCTTGGACGCGGGCCAACCGTCCCAGCTTTGCCGCGTCCTCCGCGGCCTGGCTCCGGTTGCCTGTGCCATCGAGCGCCACATTGGCGCGTCCATCGGTGAGTAGGCAGAGTGTCGGGGTCATGCCGCGGGAACGAGCCTGTAGCCCGAGCGTGAGTGCTTCCTGGATCCCAGCCGCCAGCGGTGTGCCGCCGCCGCCGGCCATGGAACCCAAACGGCGCTTGGTCTGCACCAAACTGCGTGTGGGCGGCAGGAGCACATCGGCGGTGGTGCCGCGGAACGCGATAAGTGCCACGTGGTCCCGGCTGGCATAGGCTTGGGAAAGAAGTGTTTCCACTGCGCCTTTGGCTTCGCCCAGACGCGCCATGGCGGCGGACCCGCTGGCGTCGACGGCAAAGACCAGGACGCGGTCAGATCGGTCCTGGTAGCGTTTCAACCGAATGTCTTCGCCGCGGATGTGCAAAGGTCGTTCAATCTTCGCTGCTCGACGGCGGGCAGCCTGCCAAGGGGCGGCGGCGCGAAGCGTGGCGACGAGGTCCAGCCGAGACTGCCCGTCCAGACGTCCCGCCCGCGACGGCAGCGGACGGCCCCGTCGATTGCACAGTCGTTTGTCACCGGCACCGCTGGCCCCGGTCTTGGCGCGTCGGGCTTTGACGGCCAACTTGGCCAGCAGGTCTGCGGGTAGCGCAGCGGCCACGGCCTCGATCAGCATTCCCTCGGGCAATTGGACCGGTCCGTCGCTGTCGGGCGTTTCAGGCGTGTCTTCGCTGGACTGCGGGTCGTCTTGGGGCGGCGGGGGCGGAGTTTGCTCGTCCGATGCCTGTTCCGGCACTTGCGTGGCACGTGGCAAGAACACCAGGTCGATGGCCTCACGCAGGTCGTCTTCGGTCACCGCATGCCGTCCGGCCAGTGCGGCGGCAGCACGGGCGGCCTTTGCGGCCAAGAGCGGTGCGCGCAGGCTGTCGATCCCCAGTCGAACAGCAGCAGCGGTAAGGTCCCGCAGGGCGTCTGGAGAGATCAGAACCTCGTCCACCGAGACCTTGGGCTGTGAAATCTTGAGAGCCGTGGCGTCCCCATGGGCCAGTGCATCCAAATCAATGTGGAATGCCAAACGGTCTGCCAAGGCGGCGGGAAGAGCCTCCTCCTCGTTCGCGCCTTCGTCCAGCGCCACCAGGCAGGTCTGACCTTGATCCAAAGCCGCCGCGAGGCGTGCGGCGAGGCCCGAAGAGGCCCGTTCGGCCATGGTTAGGACCAGAGTTCCCTGTTGCTCCAGCAATCCAGACCGGCGGACCATTCGTCCTTCGGCCAGCATGGCCGTCAGGTCAGCACCGCCGAAAAGGGCCTCGTCCGAAATCGTCGGGTGCACCTTCCGCAGCGGTTGAGGCAGGGCGCTGAGCCCGGCAACGGCGGCGTCTCGAACGGGCCCTGACCGCGCGCGCAGCCACAGACCGCCAAGACCCACAGGGTCAGCGGCCAAAAGGGCCAGAGCACGTTCCAGTCGAGACCACATGGGCGCGGTCACCCCAACACATCCGCCACGGTTTTCGCCACGCGCGCGCCAGAGCCTGCTTCGTCCAGTGGATCACGGCGGAGCCGGTGGCGCAGACCGGACGCAGCCACCTCGCGGATGTGGTCGCGGGTGACGGCGTCTTCTCCGTTGAACGCCGCCAGTGCGCGACCGGCTTTCAGCAGAGTCAGTTCCCCGCGCAGCCCGTCGGACCCCAGGGCGACGCAAAGCTCGGCGCAATCGCGCAGGGTTTCGCTGGGCGTGACCATCTTGGGCAGCAAATCTCGGGCTGCGAGTATCTGAGCCCGCAACGCCGCGTCCTGTGGTTCCCATTCATCCAAGAAGGCCGCGCGGTCGGTTTCGTAGGCATCCCGCCGGCGAATGACCTCAATGCGCGTGTCGATGTCCTTGGGGCTGGCCACTTCGACGCTCAAGCCAAAACGGTCCAGAAGCTGTGGTCGCAGTTCCCCTTCTTCGGGGTTGCCCGAGCCCACCAGCACAAAACGTGCGGGGTGTCGGATGGACAGCCCTTCGCGTTCCACCACGTTTTCACCCGACTGGGCCACGTCCAAGAGCAAGTCAACGATGTGGTCTTCGAGCAGGTTCACCTCGTCGATATAAAGATATCCCCGGTTCGCTTGCGCCAACAGCCCAGGCTGGAACGCCTTTTCCCCTAAGGTCAGCGCTTTTTCGATGTCGAGCGCGCCGACCACTCGGTCCTCGGTGACGCCCAGGGGCAGGTCAACCACGGGAGTTGGTTTGCGTTCGGTCAGTGGGTCGAGAACCCCGGCCCAATCCGGGCAGTCTTCCAACCGCGCGGCATTCACGGGGCAACCGACCACGGCCTCAATCGGGGGCAGCAACGCCGCCAATGCTCGCACAGCGGTGGATTTGCCCGTGCCACGGTCACCGAACACCAGCACCCCGCCAATGCCGGGGTCGATGGCGGTCAGCACCATGGCCTGTTTCATTTCCTCCTGACCGACGATGGCGGCGAAGGGAAACGGACGTTTGGCGGTGGTTTGTGGAAAATCCTTCATGCGGCGGACCTTTCGGGTCTGGAACTTGGAGCGTCTAGGCGGTGAAGCGGCGTGCGGCCTTCCCAAAGGCCGGTGGCGCCCAAGACGCGGAAACGGGCGTAAAGCTCTTCGCGGAACCAGTTGCCTTCGCGCACGGCGGCGATGGCGCGGGCGTGCGGCCCGTCTTTGCGGGCAAACTGGCCCATGGTTTTGGTGTCCGGCCAGATCGAAAACGTGACTTGGTGCAGCCACGGCACTTCGCCAATGCCGATCTTGAACGCCACATTGGGGTCCTGGCCAATCACTTTAGAGATGTTTGGCACCTGTTTCCAAAATTGCAGCGCGATCTTCGGTTTCACCGTGGCACGGGTGAGCGCGGCCAGTGGCCCGTCTGGTAGGTCGCCGTGGGCCTCAAACGGCTCCGCACCCGCCCAGACGCCACGGGCGGAGGCCGCTTGCAGGAATATGGTGCAGTCTTCCACAGACCGGGCGCGGTATTTCTGCCAAACCGGTGCCTCGGCCACGCGGGCCCGTGCGGTGGGCTCATCCGGCCAAGCGGCCAAGATCGCGTAGACGGCCGTGTTGGGCACCGGGGTGAATCCTTCGCCCGTCCCCGATCCGCACAGTTTCCAAAACTGAATGTCCGGGGTGCGACCCAGGGCACCCCGCACCAACCCCATTTGGCCAAATGCCCAAGCGCGCGCCAGGGCCGGGCCGAAGCGGAACAGGCTCAAAGTGACAGTTTGGGAGGATGCCATGGACTCAGACCTCATGTGTAAACTTATTCTGACACAACAAGTGACAGTTGAAAAGGAAGATAACGCTGGTTCTGACAGAATACGGTGTTAGACTGTCATCTAAAGTTGACAATGTGCGGTCTGAGTCGGGCCGCATGGAGGGCGTGCACATGGCACAAGACAGCGTTTCACATGCCATCGTAATTGGGGCCGGGCTCGGGGGGCTGGCATCGGCCATGCGGCTGGGGGCCAAAGGCTACCGTGTGACCGTGGTGGACCGGCTGGATATGCTGGGCGGCCGTGGGTCCTCCATTTCTAAGGACGGGCACCGGTTCGACCTGGGGCCAACCATCGTGACGGTCCCGCAAGTGTTCAAGGAGCTTTGGGCCGCCTGTGGGCGCGACTTCGCGCGCGATGTGTCCTTGGTCGACATGGACCCGTTCTATGAAATTCGGTTCCAAGATGGGTCCAAGTTCACGGCCACGGGCGACACCGACCAAATGCGGACCGAGGTGGCGCGGCTGTCGCCCGGCGATGCCAAGGGCTACGACAAGTTTCTGAAAGACAGCGAAGAGCGCTATTCCTTCGGGTTCGAAGACCTGGGCCGCCGGCCCATGAACGAGCTTTGGGAACTGATCAAAGTGCTGCCCAGGTTCGCTTGGCTGCGCGCGGATCGTTCGGTTTACGCCCACGCCGCGCGGCGGTTCCGCGATGAACGGTTGCGCATGGCCTTTAGCTTCCATCCGCTGTTCATTGGCGGGGACCCGTTCAACGTCACGTCGATGTATATCCTGGTGAGCCACCTGGAGAAGGAATTCGGGGTCCACTATGCCATGGGTGGGGTTGCGGCCATCGCCAAAGCCATGGGAGGCGTGATCGAAGACCAGGGGGGTGAGATCATCCTCGGCGCCGATGTGGACGAAATCCTGCTGGAAAATGGACGCGCTACAGGCGTGCGCTTGGGCGACGGTGAGGTGCTGAGCGCCGACATCGTGGTGAGCAACGCCGATGCTGGGCACACCTACGACCACCTCCTGCGCAACCAGCCGCGCAAACGCTGGACCACGCCGCGGTTGAAACGGTCCCGTTGGTCTATGGGGTTGTTTGTTTGGTACTTCGGCACCCGCGGAACGTCCACCATGTGGCAAGACGTGGGTCACCACACGATCCTCAATGGGCCGCGTTACGGTGGTTTGGTGAAGGACATCTTCATCAACGGCAAATTGTCCGACGACATGAGCCTTTACGTCCACCGTCCCTCGGTGACTGACCCGTCTTGCGCGCCCGAGGGTGGGGACACCTTCTATGCCCTGTCGCCGGTGCCACACCTTGGCTTTGACGACCCGGTGGACTGGTCCCAAGAAATCGGCCCTTACCGCGAAAAGGTGCTGGATGTGCTGGAACGCCAACTGCTCCCCGGTTTGCGCGACCATTTGGGGACCGAGGAGATTTTCACGCCAACCCATTTCCGCGACCGGTATCTGTCGCCTCACGGGTCAGGGTTTTCCATCGAACCGCGTATTCTGCAATCGGCGTGGTTCCGTCCGCACAATGTCAGTGAGGAGGCCAAGGGGCTCTATCTGGCAGGCGCGGGCACCCATCCGGGCGCGGGTCTGCCGGGCGTGATTTCTTCCGCCGAAGTGCTTGACCAATTGGTGCCGCCACCGGCGCGCCCCATAACGGTCACCGCACCGATGAAAGTGGCCGCAGAATGAACGCCCACGCTCCGATTTCCGCCGCACCCACCGCCGAGTCTGATCTGGAGGCGTGCCGCGAGTCGATCCGCCATGGGTCACTTTCGTTTCACGCGGCGTCGCACCTGCTGCCCGCCAAAGTCCGGGACCCGGCCCTGGCACTCTACGCCTTTTGCCGTTTGGCGGACGACGCGGTGGATCTGCACGCCGACAAGGCGGCGGCTGTGCTGCGCCTGCGCGACCGGTTGGACTTGGCCTATGCGGGGCGTCCGTTGGATGCGCCCACCGACCGAGCCTTCACCCGGATGATCGAAGCCCATGACATGCCGCGTGTTTTGCCCGAAGCGTTGCTGGAAGGGCTGGCTTGGGACGCCACTGGCCGCCGCTATGACACGATGGAAGACCTGCACGCCTATTCGGCGCGGGTGGCATCGGCTGTGGGTGCGATGATGTGTGTGCTCATGGGGGTCCGAGACCGCCATGCCCTGGCCCGGGCCTGTGATTTGGGTGTGGCCATGCAGTTGACCAACATTGCCCGTGACGTGGGCGAAGACGCCTTCCACGGGCGCATCTACCTCCCCGTTGATTGGTTCACCGAGGCGGGTATCGATCCTGAGGATTTCCTGAACGACCCGCTGCCCACCGATCCAATCCGCACCATGACCAAGCGGTTGTTGGCCGAGGCCGAGCGGCTCTACCAACGGTCAGAACCCGGCGTGGCCGAACTGCCGTTTGCATGCCGCCCGGGAATTTTCGCCGCCCGTCACATTTATGCTGGGATCGGCGGTGCGGTGCGGCGCAACGGATACGACAGCATTTCCTGGCGGGGACGCACGTCGAAAGGCCAGAAAGCCGGTTGGCTTGGGCTGAGCGCCCTGCGCGCGGGGCTGAGCGTCATCACACCTGGGTCGCCGGTTCTCTTTGCGCCAGCCTTGAAAGCCACGCAATACCTCGTGGATAGCGCTGCCGCCAAACCGGCGGAGCAGCTCACTTGGGGGCAGGGGCGATCTGGTGCGGTACTGGAAATCCTGGCCCAACTTGAATCACAGGACCGGGCGCGCCGTGCCGCGGCCACCGGAGTTCCTGCTGAATAGCCTTGGTCTCACTGGCAAGCGCTCTAGCTTTCGAGTGTCGGGATCAAAGGAGCCTCGCCATGGATCTGGTCGTTTTCACCGTCTACCTGCTCGCCTGCATGGCTGCGGCGGCCACGGGGTCATTGTTCCCGCCCGGTGAATGGTGGAAATCGCTGCGCAAGCCCTGGTTCACGCCGCCCGACATCGTTTTCCCGTTGGCGTGGATGGCGATCTATACCATGAGCGCTGTTGCAGCGGCACGAGTGGCCGACGAAACCGGCAACGCGCTGCCCATGGCGCTCTGGGCGCTGCAAATTGCTCTAAACACTCTTTGGTCGCCGGTGTTCTTTGGCCTGCACCGTCCGCGCGCCAGCGTGGTGATTGTCACCTCGCTGTGGGTGACAGTGGTGGCCACTTGCGTGGCGTTCTTCCCACTCGATCCGGTCGCGGGTTGGCTGATGGTGCCATACATTGTGTGGCTGACCGTGGCTTCAGGGCTGAACATTGGTGTGATCATCCTCAACCCCAACGAGGGCCGCGCCGCGACACCGGCGGAGTGACACCTGCAAAATAAGGCGGTCTGTCTGCGCCAAGGGTGGTTTGAGAAACGCAGTTCTGCTGTGTCCGCTCTGAGGGGAACACTGTTCCTTGATCGTTTCATGCGGCGAACCAAGCGTGTGCCACCGCACGCTTGCGCAGGTATTTACCACGCCGTAAACGCGCGGATCACCTGTTTGCGAGGGTCCGACCATGTTCGAAGACATCACCTATTCCTTGGGGCTCGAAATCGATCCTCGGACGGCGTCGGTTTATTTCGGGCTGGCCTTGGGTTTGGTCTTTGGCGTGCTCGCGCAACTCACACGGTTCTGCCTGCGCCGCGCTTTGATCGGTGAAAGGGCGGAGCGTTCCAGCGCGGCGGGCGTCTGGGCAGCGGCCCTGGCTGTAGCTCTGCTGGGCACCCAAGCGGCGGTGAGCATCGGATGGATCAGCTTCGACGAACATCGGTTCCACGTGTCCGAAGTCCCGATACTTGCCATTGCCATCGGCGGTGTTCTGTTCGGGATCGGCACTGTTTTGGCGCGCGGATGTATCTCTCGGCTCACGGTTCTCAGCGGGACCGGCAATCTCCGGGCTCTGATCGCTTTGCCCGTCATCGCGATCTTCGCTCACATGACGTTGAAAGGCGTTCTTGCGCCATTGCGCGTGGAGCTTGGTAGCAACACCGTCGACCTGGGATCATGGACAACGTTGGGCAGCTGGCCCGGTGGACCCTGGCTATGGACGGCTTTGATTGTTGCATTGGCCGGTTGGCTCGTGGTGCGATCCGGCGCGTCGCTGGGCGCGCTCATGGGCGGGGCCGCATTGGGTGCACTGGTGCCATTGGGTTGGGTGGGAACCGGGTTCCTGCTTTATGACGAATTCGACCCCATCGCGCTGGAAAGCCTGTCGCTCACGTCCCCTTGGACCGAAACACTGTTCTGGTCGGTTGCCTCCAGTTCCATCGCGCCCAGCTTTGGCGTTGGGTTGATCGGTGGCATCTTGGCCGGTGGTCTGTTGGTCGCCCTGGGATCAGGTCAGTTCCGGTGGCAGAGCTTTGAAAGCCCCGCGCAAACCGGGCGCACGCTGTCGGGTGCCGTGTTGATGGGCGTCGGCGGTGTTCTGGCCGGTGGCTGTTCCATCGGCGCAGGCCTCGCAGGTATCCCGACACTGTCCGTCGCGGCGGTGCTCGCGTTAGCGTCAATCATTGCCGGCATCCTTGTTGCGCATGCTGTGCAGACCCGCCTGA
Source organism: Pseudomonadota bacterium (assembly GCA_039178645.1). Lineage (GTDB taxonomy): Bacteria > Pseudomonadota > Alphaproteobacteria > Rhodobacterales > Rhodobacteraceae > Mangrovicoccus. Next base: position 11,282 of record JBCDFD010000071.1, read on the forward strand.
CCGGAGCGGTGGCCGCTCCGGCCTGATCGGGCTTCTCTATTATTCCGGCGCTTTCCCCGTCCAACGGGGCACGCGCACAGCCAACATCGGTTTGAGAAGCGGGCTGCGGAACCGGTTCAGATCCAGCGCTTCGTGGACACCGACGGTGCGTTTGCCATCGATCACGGTTTCCACGGCGGCGCGGCTGTAGAACGGCGCGTCCAGCATGGCTTTCACCTGCCGCGGTTTGCAGCCCTGATCCCCGCGCGTTTCCCGATAGAGTGTCCAGAGCGTCCGGCGAAGTGGGCGTTTGGGGGGCAGTTCCATGTGGTGCGCGCCGTGGTCATCGAACCGGATCCCCGCGGCAAGCGATGTCCCGTCGCGGCGGTCGGCATCGTAAAAACACACCGAGCCATCCCCGGATGGGAAGCGCCCCCAGGTCCAATAGCTGAAGTCGGCCTCTAGCGCGCGCGTGCCGAAATTGGCGTCGAAATACCCATGCCCGTCCCACTGCCAGCCCGGACCATTCAGGTAGACCGAGATCCGGGACGTGGGCGCAAAGGGTCGCCAGATGTGTGCATCGTCTTCGGTCAGGGCCAATTCCGCATCATAAAGCTGATTGGGCACGACCACGATGGTGCCGGTCACGCGCGCACCGATATGCGGCGGCGCGGCCCATTCGTTGACCTCGATCAACAGTTCCTTGCCGGTCCAGCGCACTTGGCTCGGTCCCACTTGGAACCGGTGCGCCTCGGCCTTCAAGGCTCGCTCGCCCCTGTCGGTCATGGTGAACCGTCCGCCGGGTCCATAGGTGGCCACATTGATGCAGCAGTGGTTTTGCGGACGTTTGCGACCCGACCAAGCGTACCAGGGCGAAAAGACCGATCCTATGAAAGCGATGACCGAGACAGCGCGGGTTCCATCGTCCGAGATCCCGTCGATGTACCACCAGGCATAGCCGTCGGCGTCGACGTCGATGTCGAACCGCGGTCCTTCAGCATCGCCGCGGCCGCGTGCCGGCCGGAGAGGGTCGCCATTGGGATACCGGCTCCGGGATGGACACCGCCCCCCGCCAGATAAAGTCCCGGTACTTTGGTCACCACGCGCGGTTTGTCCAAGCTCGCCGTCAGCCCGTGCGGGCTGCGCCCGTAGAGACTGCCCAAGCTCGCTGGGAACAACCGGTTGAACCCCTGTGGTCCCGTGGCCGTCTGGATGTCCGGTTCCGGACTGAAGCTGAGCCCGAAGGCTTTCAGGGTCTCGAACACGGTCGTCCGGCATGGGGGCGTCTCCTCGTTGCGCGCCTGGCCGTTTGGATCGGCGCAAGGCGGGGCGTTCATGATGATTTCAAAGCGTTCGAGCGATCCGTGGTCCGGCGTGATGCCGGTGCCGCGGTCCTGAGCGCAGATGTAAAGTGTCGGGTCTTTAGGAAGGCGGCCCTTGGCGATTGGGTCGAACTCATCCCTTGGATCGCCACCGAAGAAGACATTGTGATGGGCAAGCTCCGGCCCTCGGGGTGCTGCGGCGAAAGCCCAAACCTCGGCGGACAGGCTGCGGGGCTCCACGGCCTTGGTTGCAACCGCTTTGCTCACGCGTGTCCCTAAACGGCCGGTCGAGATGGCCCGGGGGTCACCATTGAACAGCACCTTGTCTGCGGGGAGACGCGTGCCGTTTTCCAGCCGCACCCCGGACACGCGCCCTCGGTCGGTTTCGATCTCGGCCACAGGTGCATTGTAGTGAAATTCGGCACCGCGGGTTTCTGCTAAGCGCGCAACCGCTTGGGCCAGAGCATGCATTCCGCCGTCCACACGCCAAACCCCAAGGGCCTCGGCGTGCCAGATCAACGATAGGAGCGCGGGGGACTGGAAAGGTGACCCACCCACATAAGTGGCATAGCGGCCAAAAAGCTGCCGCAGACGCGGGTCCTCAAAGGCGCGGGACAGCTCCTGCGCCAGGGTTCGCCCAGACATGAGCAATTTCGCCAGTGCCGAGCGTTTGAGTGCCGCCGCCGAAAGCGCGCCCATCTGCGGGGCCGCTGACTGCATCATTGGGGCGTCAAAGGCCTCGTAGAGCGACTGGGCCTGTTTGGAAAACGTCCTGAACTGCCTCTCTGCCTTGGGCCCTGCGAAGGACCGCACAGCCTCTGCGGAACGTTCGGGATCGGCAAACAGGTCGAGCGTTGTGCCGTCGTGCCAGAAATGCCTGGCCAGCACCGTCTCACGGTGGAGTGTCACGTGGTTGTCCAACCGTTCGCCCACGTCGGCGAACAACCCTTCGAACACGTGGCGCATGGTCATCACGGTGGGGCCGGCATCCACGGGGCCTGCGGCGCTCGGCAGCGTCCGCATTTTGCCGCCTGGCGCGCTGTGGGCTTCACACACGGTCACCCGTTCACCGGCATGGGCCAAGCGCAACGCAGCGGCCAGCCCCCCGATCCCGGCGCCAATGACGACAATCTGCTGCGACATGGTCGATGCTCCCAAGTCAATGCGGTGAATCTGTCCATTTAGATTGACAGACTCAAAGGAAAGTGTCCAAAGTAAATTACACTATGATGTCGTCTTTGGGTGACATTCAGAGCCAACCGAAGGAAGTCCCATGGGAATGCACCAGAGATTTGAGGCCGCCATGGCCGCAGCGATTGCCGCTGGGCAGGCGGGGTCCACACCGCAGAAGCTCGCCTCTGCGCTCGAGTATGCGGTGCATCCCGGCGGGGCGCGTATTCGTCCGACCATTCTTATGGCTGTCTCAGCCGCTTGCGCCGAAGACCACCCGTCGGTGACCGATGCGGCGGCGGTGGCGTTGGAGCTGATGCACTGCGCATCGCTCGTCCATGACGACCTGCCCTGCTTCGACGATGCCGAAATGCGCCGCGGCAAGCCCGCGTTGCACCGTGCCTATGGGGAACCTTTGGCGGTTCTGACCGGTGACAGTCTCATCATCATGGCGTTTGAGGTCTTGGCCAAAACCGCGCCGGTGGATGCTCAGCGGGCAGTGGGACTTATCCGATTGCTCACCGAACGGTCCGGGATGCCGGGCGGCATTTGCGCAGGGCAGGGGTGGGAAAGCGAACCTAAGGTGGACCTCAGCGCCTATCACATGGCCAAGACCGGCGCGCTGTTTATCGCAGCGACCCAGATGGGGGCGCTTGCGGCGGGCCATGATCCTGAACCCTGGGAGGAACTGGGGGCCCGCATCGGTGCGGCGTTCCAAGTGGCGGACGATCTGCGCGACGCGCTTTATGACAGTGAAACGCTGGGCAAAGACGCCGGTCAGGATGCCATCCATGAACGGCCCAATGCGGTGTCGCAATACGGCGTGGACGGCGCGATCAAGCGGCTGACGGATATCCTCGCCGGTGCCATCGCCTCGATCCCATCCTGCCCAGGGGAAGCCAAACTGGCGGAGATGGTGCGCGCGCAACTGGCTGCTTTCGAGCTCAGACATCAGCGAGCCAACATAAAGCGCCAGGCGCAC
>JBCDFD010000072.1:0-14728 GCA_039178645.1 Pseudomonadota bacterium
AAGTTCGACAAGTCGTTCAACGAAAGCGCGTTCAACGGAGCCACCCGCTGGGCCGAGGAAACCGGCGGCACATTCCGGGAAACTGAGCTTCAATCCGAAGCGCAGCGCGAACAATCCATGCGCCGCATGGCCGAAAGCGGTGCAAACCCTGTGGTCGTCCTGGGATTTGCCAACGCCTCCACCGTGGACAAGGTGGCACCTGATTACCCCGACACCAAGTTTGTCATCATCGACGTGAATTGGCTGGACCAGCCTAACCTGCGCCAAGTGGCGTTCAAAGAACACGAAGGTAGCTATCTCGTCGGCATGCTTGCGGCCATGGCGTCCGACACCGGCACGGTCAGCTTCGTGGGCGGCATGGATATCCCGCTCATTTCGCGCTTTGCCTGTGGGTATGCCCAAGGCGTCAAATCGGTGAACGCCGACGCCAATGTGATCGTCAACATGACGGGCACCACGCCCGCAGCTTGGAATGACCCCGTGAAAGGCGGGGAGATCACACGGTCACAAATCGCCCAAGGCTCTGACGTGGTCTTTGCCGCGGCAGGTGGCACCGGCGTGGGTGTGTTGCAGGCGGCCGCGGACTCGGGCGTGTTTTCCATCGGCGTGGACAGCAACCAGAACTACCTGCACCCAGGTTCGGTCCTGACCTCCATGCTGAAACGCGTGGACAACGCCGTATATGAGGCCTTCACGGCGGGCGTGGACGTGGAAACCGGCATTGTGACCATGGGTCTTGAAAACGACGGTGTGGGTTGGGCGCTCGATGAGCACAACGAAAGCTTGATCAACGAAGAAATGCGCGAAGCCGTGGCTGCCGCGGAGGCTGCGATCGTGGCCGGTGAGATATCCGTTCACGACTATATCGCCGACAACACCTGCCCAGCGTTCTGAGCTGAGACCCGTTTGGGGGCGCATTGGTTCGGCCAGTGCGCCCTGCGTTTGAGTAATCCCGACGAGGCGCTGCCCATGGCCGACACCCACCCGCTTGTGAAACTTTTGGGAGCATGGGAGGCCGACACGTCGGAGGCGCGCTACCGCATCGTGCAGGCATGCACCACCGACGACTTCTACTATGCCGACCCCCATTCAGGACCGCTCAGCGGTCAGGCTGCATTCTTGGGGTTTCTGAATATCGTCAAAACGCGGTTGCCCGATGGGGCGATGGTTCCCGAAGGCAAGATGGATCAGCACGAAACCCACGCCCGTTTGCCATTCACCTTGATGCGCAGTGGCGCGCCGGTGCGCAGTGGCATCTACTTCGCCGATCTGGACCCCAACAACCGCGTGGCGCGCCTGGTGGGGTTCCTGGAATGACCGCGCCCGCCATCGAACTTAAAGGCATCTCCAAAGCCTTCGGACCTGTCCAAGCCAACAAAGGCATTTCCATCCGCGTCATGCCCGGCACGATCCACGGGATCATCGGCGAAAACGGCGCGGGCAAGTCGACGCTCATGTCGATCCTCTATGGGTTCTACAAAGCCGACGCGGGCGAGATTTTCGTGGGCGGCGACCGTACCGAAATTCCAGACAGCCAAGCCGCCATCCGGGCGGGCATTGGCATGGTATTCCAACACTTTAAGTTGGTTGAGAACTTCACGGTTTTAGAGAACGTGGTTCTGGGGGCCGAGGACGGCGCGCGGTTGCGACCGACCTTGTCCAAAGCACGTCAACACCTCACCGAACTGGCGCAAGAATACGAATTGAACGTCAACCCAGATGCTCTGATCGAAGACCTGAGCGTGGGGCACCAGCAGCGGGTGGAGATCCTCAAGGCGCTCTACCGCCACGCCGACATACTCATCTTGGACGAACCCACCGGTGTCTTGACGCCCGCCGAAGCGGATCAGTTGTTCCGCATTTTGCGCAGGCTGAAGGATGAGGGGAAAACCATCATCCTCATCACCCATAAGCTGCGCGAGATTATGGATATCACCGACACGGTGTCCGTGATGCGGCGCGGGGAAATGACGTCCACCGTCAAAACGTCTGAAACCTCCCCCCAGGACCTGGCGGAACGCATGGTGGGCCGCAAAGTGCTCCTGCGCGTGGACAAAACACCGGCAAAGCCCGCGGATACGGTTTTGGATGTTAAGGACCTGCGGGTGATCGACGACCAGGGCGTCGAACGGCTGAAAGGCGTGAGCCTCAACGTGCGGGCTGGTGAAATCCTAGGAATTGCGGGCGTGGCGGGCAATGGTCAGTCCGAACTTTTGGACGTCTTGGGCGGCATTCGCCATGCCACTGGTGACGTGTTGTTAAATGGATCACCTCTGAGCCTCACCGGCCCAGGATCGGACGCCCGAGCGCGTAGACATGCCGGGATCACCCATGTGCCCGAGGATCGACATCGGCTCGGTCTGATCCTGGATTTCAAAGCCTGGGAAAACACCGGTTTTGGCTATCAAGATCTGGAGACCTACTCCAAAGGTCCCATGATGGATAACCACGCCTTGCGCACCGATACCGAGGGCAAGATGGGCCGGTTCGATGTGCGTCCGGCGAACTGCCATCTTGACGCCAAGTCGTTTTCCGGCGGGAACCAACAGAAAATCGTCCTGGCTCGCGAGATCGAACAGAACCCGGACCTGCTGCTAATCGGTCAGCCGACCCGCGGCGTGGACATCGGAGCGATCGAGTTCATCCACCAGCGCATCGTTCAACTGCGCGACGCGGGCAAGGCGATCCTCCTGGTGAGCGTGGAGTTGGACGAAATCATGAGCCTGTCGGACCGCATCGCTGTGATGTTCGACGGCCAGATCATGGGCGAACGCCTGCCCGGCGAGACCAACGAGACAGAACTGGGCCTGCTCATGGCGGGTATGGATGGAAAGGCGGCCTAAACGATGACTAAGCTCCCCGCCTGGGCCGATGTGGTCCTTATCCCGCTGATCAATCTGTTCCTGGCGCTGTTCGTGTCTGGTCTCGTGATCCTCTACATCGGCGAGGACCCAATTGAGGCGCTACGGATCATGGTCAACGGGGCCATGGGGTCGTCGCGCGGCTGGGGGTACACGCTCTATTTCGCGACCAACTTCATATTCACCGGCTTGGCGGTGGCCGTGGCGTTCCATGCACGGCTCTTCAATATCGGTGGCGAGGGCCAAGCGGCTCTAGGCGGCTTAGGCGTCGCGCTCGTCTGCCTCAGTATTGAATGGCCTCACTGGATTCTCGCCCTGCCCTTCGCCGTGATGGGCGGCGCGCTTTTCGGCGCAGCCTGGGCGGCGGTCCCGGCCTACCTGCAAGCCAAGCGCGGCAGCCACATTGTGATCACCACGATCATGTTCAACTTCATTGCCTCGGCTCTGTTGGTCTACCTTCTGGTCAACCAACTCAAAGCGCCCGGCATGGCCCCCGAAACCGCCGCTTTCCCCGATGGCACCAACCTGCCCAATGCTCACGCGGTGCTTGGGATTTTCGGCATCGACTTCAACCGCTTTGCCCCACTGAACGTGGCCTTCTTGGTGGCGCTCCTATGTTGCTATCTGGTGTGGCTGCTGATCTGGCGCACGCGTCTGGGCTATGAAATCCGCGCCTTCGGACATTCCGAACCCGCCGCCGTCTACGCTGGTATCCAGCCGGTGCGTATCATCATGGTCACCATGCTCATTTCCGGCGGGCTCGCGGGCCTCATGGCGGTCAACGCAGTGATGGGAGAGGCCGAGCGTCTGGTCATTGACAGCGTCCAAGGCGCGGGTTTCGTCGGCATTGCCGTGGCGCTCATGGGCCGCTCTCACCCCGTAGGCGTTCTCCTCGCCGCGATCCTGTTTGGGATGCTCTACCAAGGGGGTATCGAATTGGAATTCGAGGTCCCCGCCATCAGCCGTGAGATGATCCTGGTGATCCAAGCGCTGGTGATCCTTTTCACCGGCGCGCTCGACAATATGGTGCGAGAGCCCATTGCCAAACTGCTGACCCGACCGAAGAAGCAGGTGGCCTGATGGACCTCACGACCTTCATCCAAATCGCCGACAGCACGTTGCGACTGGCCACACCGCTGCTGTTTGCCTGTCTGGCAGGACTGTTCAGCGAACGGGCGGGCGTGTTTGACATCGGGCTGGAAGGCAAGATGCTGATTGCCGCCTTCTTTGCCGCGGCGATTTCCTTCACCTCTGGGTCGGTTTGGATCGGGCTCATGGCCGGGTGCTTGGCGTCCATGGTGCTCGCAGGCATTCACGGGCTGGCGTCCATCACTTTCAAAGGCAACCAGCTGATCTCGGGCGTTGCCATCAATTTCTTGGCGGCGGGCATCACCGTCCTGATCGCGCAGAACTGGTTTTCCCAAGGGGGACGCACGCCGCAACTTGACGGTGCCGCGCGGTTCCAACCCATCGACCTGCCGTTTGCCGAGGCCTTGGCGCCTATTCCTGTGTTTGGTCCGATCTATTCCGAATTGCTGTCGGGCCACACGTTCCTGGTCTACCTCGGTCTGATCGCCGTGCCCGCCACTTGGTACATCCTGTTCCGCACCCGCTTCGGTCTGCGCCTGCGGGCTGTGGGCGAAAATCCCGGTGCGGTGGACACCGCCGGTATCTCTGTCACAGGGATGCGGTTTGCGGCTGTGGGCATCTGCGGTCTGCTCTGCGGTCTCGCCGGAGCGTACCTGTCGACCGGCCTCGCCGCGGGTTTTGTCAAAGACATGAGCGCCGGACGCGGGTTCATCGCGCTGGCCGCATTGATCTTCGCCAAGTGGCGGCCTTGGTATGCACTCTATGCCTGTTTGCTCTTCGGCCTCTTGGACGCGCTTGGGAACCGGTATCAGAGCGTTGAGCTTCTGGGCGTCACGCTACCCACCCAATTCATGCAGGCCCTGCCCTACATCCTCACTGTGGTGATCCTCGCGGGTTTCGTGGGCAAAGCGATCCCGCCACGCGCCGGTGGAGAGCCCTACGTCAAGGAACGCTGACGGATGTACCTTGCCCCGGTGAACCGAAGCGGGGCAAGGTAGCGCCATGCAAATCTACCTCCCCATCGCCGAAGTGTCGGTGAACGCCTTTCTCCTGCTGGGACTGGGCGGAGGCGTGGGCGTCTTGTCGGGCATGTTCGGCGTGGGCGGTGGGTTTTTAATGACGCCGCTGCTGTTCTTCATCGGCATTCCTCCGGCGGTCGCAGTGGCCACCGAAGCCAATCAGATCGTGGCCTCGTCCTTTTCCGGTGTTTTGGCGCATCTGAAGCGCAAAACGGTGGATTTGCGGATGGGGGTCGTGCTGCTCGTCGGCGGTCTGATCGGGGCCACGCTGGGCGTACAGGTCTTCAACCTGCTGAAAGCCATGGGCCAAGTCGATCTGCTGGTGCGACTTTGCTACGTGGTTTTCCTGGGCGTCGTCGGCGGGCTGATGTTTGTGGAAAGCCTGTCCGCCCTGCGCCGCGCGCGCCGACCGGGTGGACCACCGCCCAAACGCAAACAGCGCACCTGGGTACACAACTGGCCATTGAAGATGAAGTTCCGCACGTCGGGGCTCTATATCTCGGCGATCCCCCCCCTGTTGGTGGGCGCGGTGGTGGGCGTCCTGTCGGCCATCATGGGCGTGGGCGGCGGGTTCATCATGGTGCCGGCCATGATCTATTTGCTGGGCATGCCCACCAAGGTGGTGGTCGGCACCTCGCTGTTCCAGATCATCTTTGTGACGGGCTTCGCCACGCTGCTGCACGCCACCACAAACTTCACAGTGGACGTGGTGCTGGCGGTTCTGTTGCTGGTGGGCGGCGTGGTGGGCGCGCAGGTGGGAACGCGGATTGGCGTTCGGTTGAAGGCGGAACAGTTGCGCATCCTGTTGGCAGGCATGGTGCTGTTGGTGTGCGGGAAACTGGCGCTGGATCTGTTGCTGACACCGGCCGAACTCTACAGCCTGGCGACCGAGGGTGGTCACTGATGCGGGCGCTGATCCTGGGACTGGCCGTGGCCGTGGGGCTTCATACATCGGCCATGGCCGAGGAAGTGGTCCTGGGCCTATCCCAAGACGAAGTGGCCATCACCGCCACATTTGATGGGTCCGACATCCTGATCTTCGGCGCGGTGAAACGGGAGGCCCCTGCCCTGAATGACCCTCCGCTCGACGTGGTGATCGCCATCACTGGCCCCAACAAGCCGGTGACCGTGCGGAAGAAAGACCGACGGTTTGGCATCTGGGTCAACACCGAAGCGGTTGAGATCGACCAAGCGCCGAGCTTCTATGCCGTGGCCACGACACGCCCCTTGGATGTGGCGCTGAGCAACACCGAAGACCTTCGCCACCGCGTGTCCCTGGACCAAGCGGTGCGGACAGTGGGCGCGGCGGAAGTGACCGACGATGTGGACGCGTTCCTGGACGCTCTGCAACGCATCCGCATGGACGAAGGCACCTATCAGGTGCGCGAAGGGGCTGTGGCGCTTGACGAACAAACCTTGTTCCGCACCTCGCTCACTTTGCCCGCGGACCTCACCGAAGGCGATTACAGCACGCGGATTTTCCTGACCCGTGGTGGGGCCGTGGTCGACAGCTATGAAACCACCATCGACGTGCGCAAAGTGGGGCTGGAACGTTGGCTCTACAATTTGGCGCACACCCAGCCGCTGGTCTACGGGCTCATGTCCCTGGCCATCGCCATCGCCGCCGGTTGGTTGGCGTCGGCCGCGTTCGGGCTGTTGCGCCGCTGACCGGCACCGTCCTAGCTCCAAGCGGCAGCCTTGACCCAAAGGCACAAAATGCGTCATTTGCCCGTGATGGTTCCCAACGGCGATTCGCCTGAGGGATGAAAAGGGAACACGGTGCGGTGTAGCCATCAGGCGCCAAATCCGTGACTGCCCCCGCAACTGTGAGCGGTGAGCGACCTCGAACATAACCACTGGCCCGTTCGGGCCGGGAAGGATCGAGGGAGCGTCGACCCGCAAGTCAGGAGACCTGCCATCTGGGGGTGCGCACGCGCATCTCTGTCACCTCAAACCCGGGCGGGGTGCCCTGGGATGGAGCGACTGAAGATGGACCTCACAGGCCCGATGACATCGCCGGTTCCCAATCGCCACCGCCCCTTTGCGCGGAGGGCGCGATGCTGTTGGACCGTACGATCTTTCAACTGGACATAGGCCAAGTTGATCCCGACCAAGCCGAGGAGCTTGGGCACTTAGGCTATATGCAATGGCTGGGCGCCCTGCGTGGCGATCAGAGCTATCCAGAGGCCGCCATGCGCGCCTACAACCGGGCCCGTCGGTTTCGCAAGAACTCCCCAGCCGTGGGTGTATTTTGTGATCTTTTGGTGGCCTCTGTCAGTGCGCCAATTGCCCCGCTGACCCTCAAGCTGCCCGCCAAGACGCGGCGCGGCGGCGCACAGGCGCGGCGACTGTCTCTTTGATGGCGCACACAGTCGAAGCCAACGCGGCGTCGCTGGAATTGCGCGACGTGTCCTGGTCGCTGCGCGGCGGGAAGTCCGTGCTCCACCAGACCAGTTTCACGCTGGCCCCGGGCCGGGTGCTTGGCATTGTCGGTCCCAACGGGGCGGGCAAGACCACGCTGCTGCGCCTGCTCTATCGATACCAACGCCCCACAACCGGGTCGGTTCACGTGAACGGCAAAAACATCTGGAAACTCAACGCCCGCACCGCGGCTCAGATGGTTGCTGCGGTCTTGCAAGAACAGCCAACGGATTTCGCGCTCACCGTGCGGGAGATCGTGGCGCTTGGCCGGACGCCGCACCGCAAAGGCTTCGCCGGCGGTGGCGGAGCGCGGGAAACCGAGATTATCAACAGCGCCCTTGATCGCCTGGACCTCCACGGCTTTGCCGACCGCCATTTGGGCACTCTATCGGGGGGAGAACGGCAACGGGTCATGGTGGCCCGCGCACTGGCGCAAGAACCGCGCTTGCTCATCCTGGACGAACCCACCAACCACCTGGACATCCGCCATCAGTTGGAGGTCCTGGCCCTGATCCGCGACCTGCCCCTGACCATCGTCACATCACTGCACGATTTGAACATGGCCGCAGGCACCTGCGACGACATCCTGCTGCTGAAATCTGGCCAACCGTTGGGCTTTGGCCCACCCGCAAATGTGCTGTCCGAACACACCGTGTCGGATGCCTTCCACATCGACGCGCGCCGCGAACGGCTGGCGCCCAGCGACACCGATCACCTCACATTCCATCTGCAACCTTGAAGGAACAACCATGAAACCCCTCCTCCTTGGCACCTCCGCCCTGATCCTGAGTGCGAGCTTCGTCGCCGCCGACACCTCCGTGCAAAGCTGCAACCGCACGGTCACTTTCGACGGCCCACCGGAACGGGCGATTTCCAACGACGTAAACCTCACCGAAATGATGCTGGTCCTGGGCCTGGCCGACCGCATGGTGGGCTACACTGGCATTTCCGGGTGGAAAACGCTGGACGAAGAAATGCGGGCGGGCGTCGAGGAACTGCCCGAACTGTCCGCGAAGTACCCCACCAAAGAAGTGATCGTGGGGGCAGACGCAGATTTCTTCTTCGCCGGGTGGAACTACGGCATGAAAGTCGGCGGCGAGGTCACGCCCGAAACGCTCGAACCCTTTGGCATCAAGGTCTATGAACTGACCGAAAGCTGCACCCACATCATGGACAAGAACAAAGCCAGCATCGACGATATGTACGCCGACCTGCTGAACTTGGGCACGATCTTTGGGATCGATGACACGGCACAGGACTTGGTGAATGGCTACCGCGCCGAACTGGCGGCCTTCACTGACAGCTTAGAAACTGGCGAGCCGCTGCGTGTGTTTGTCTACGACAGCGGCGAAGACACGCCGTTCACCGCTGGACGCTACGCCATGCCCACCGCGCTGATCGAAGCCGCCGGTGGCGTGAACATCATGGATGATTTCGAGAAAAGCTGGGCCACTGTGACGTGGGAAGAAGTGGTCGAACGCAACCCCGAGGTGGTCGTGATCGTCAACTACGGCAATGTCACCGCCGAAGAGAAGCGTGAGTTCATGGTGTCTAACCCCGCCTTCGCCGATCTCGACGCGGTGAAAAACGACCGGTTCGTGACGCTGGAATATGTCGAGGCCACCCCGGGGCCGCGCAACATCCAAGCGGTGAAGACCCTGGCCAACGCCTTCTGGGGGAACTGATCCCATGGTCGAGACCTCAGTTGCCCGCGCCCATCCCGCCTTGAAACTGGGGCGGCGCACCGCCTTTGTGTTGGGCGGGGGCGTGGCGCTGTTGGTCTCGCTGTCTGTTGCCATTTCGGTGGGGGCCGTGTCGGTCCCTGCCACCACGGTCTGGGGCGTGCTTTTGAACAAGCTCGTACCTGGTTTGGTGGAACAAAGCTGGAGCCAAGGTCGCGCGGCCATCGTTTGGGAAATCCGCTTCCCCCGCGCGCTATTGGCCATGATGGTGGGTGCAGGCTTGGCCATGGTGGGCGCAAGCCTCCAAGCAGTTACACGCAACCCGCTGGCCGATCCGCACCTGTTGGGTATCTCATCGGGTGGGGCATTCGGGGCCATCCTGGCTTTGCTGCACACCGGGCTGTTCCTCGGCCTGCTAACTGTTCCGGTCCTGGCCTTCGCGGGGGCTTTGGTGACCACACTGATTGTCCTGGCCGTCTCCCGTCTAGCCGACGCCACCAGTGCTGACCGGCTGATCCTGGCCGGTGTCGCCGTGTCCTTCATCGTCATGGCCTGCGCCAATGGGCTCATCTTCCTGGGCGATCCGCGCGCCACCCACACGGTGGTGTTCTGGATGCTGGGAGGGCTCGGCTTGGCACAATGGAGCCAGCTTGCCTACCCACTCGTGATCCTGGTGGCCTGCGGGGCATGGCTCATCAGCCGGGCCAGTGTGCTCAACGCGATGACAGTGGGCGACGAAACTGCGTCCACCTTGGGCATCCAAGTGGCCCGGTTCCGGCTGGTGGTGTTCGTGGTTGGCGCGCTCATCACTGGTGTGATGGTGGCGTTTTCGGGCATCATCGGATTCGTCGGCCTCATGGTCCCCCACATCGTGCGCATGATCGTGGGCGGCGACTACGTCCGTGTGTTGCCCATGTCCGCCCTGGTCGGGGCCATCTTCCTGCTCTGGGCCGACATCACCGCCCGCACCATCATGGCCCCCGAAGACCTGCCCATCGGCATTGTCACCGGTTTGGTGGGTGGCATCTTCTTCGTTTGGCTGCTGGGACGCGGTCGGGCTTAAGTATCACTTTCGCAATGGAGCCAGTCCATGAGTACCGCCATGATCGCCAGCCCCTGCACGGGTATTTGCAAGTTAGACGAGACCACAGGCTGGTGCCTGGGCTGCGGACGCAGCGGTGAGGAAATCGCCGTCTGGGGCATGGAGGCCCCGGCTTGGCGGGACAGTATCTGGGCGGAGATCCCACAACGCTTGTCCGACATGGGTGTGGTCTGCCAACGATTGCCATGGAGCAGCGATGACATCCGTCGCTTTGTTGTGCGCTCGCTGGAAAGCAGCTCCGGCACTTGGGTCATGGGTGTGGTCGGCGCTGTGGCAGAGTTCACCGCCAAGCCCGGCGCCGATGTGTCGGTGCGCCAGGAAGGCGACACCATCGTGGCCAAGACGGACGGCGGTGCTCTGTCCATGCGCATTGACGATAGCGTCCGCGCGATGACCTTCGATCCTGTCTCAACCCCAGAAAACCGAGTGCGGATCGTTCTAGCGGTCAAGCGCGAACGGGGGCGATTGCCAATGGCTGACGGCGTGTCGGACTTGGGTGAGGATACAGGCGCCCTGATTGCATCCGACGGAGGCGACATCTTCGACTTGGGCCTCGGTCGCAAGGAAGCCCGGTTTTGCGTTCGCGTGGCCCAAGGTAAGGCCCGCGAGGCTTTGGAGGCGGTGTCAGGCTTGGGGCTCGCGCAATCTCTGCCGTCCATGGGACCCGCGCTTCTTTCCGAAAGCCCCACGCGTGTCGTCGAGACCGCACTGGGACGCACTGAAGTTCAAGGGCCCATCGCCGTTCCCGGTGGCCCCACGCCATCGGGTCCGCACACGCACCTTTTGCCAGATCACTTGGCCACCATGCGCGCCATGCCGGTTAGTATGGACTTGCCGCGTGCGTATCTGCCGGGCGCAATTTTCTATCCTCGGCAGGACGGGTGAGGCTCTACGACTCCAACTGCGCCGCTTCGTCGGCGGTGTCTGCCACCGGTTTCAAAGGCGGCACCGTGCTGTCGAGATCATCGGTGGCCAAGGGGTCTTTGGGTCTGCTGAGCCGATAGCGGCTCACCCAAATCAGCCGGGTCTCCGCGCGGGTGATCGCCACATAGGCCAGCCGTTTCCACAGCGGCAGCCCCGCCTCGGTCCGCCCTGACCGCGAAGCGGCATAAATATCGGGGGCGAACACTTGCACCTGTGGCCACTGCGATCCCTGCGCCTTGTGGATCGTAACCGCCGCCCCGTGCAGGAAACTGGCCCCCATGCGCGCGGCAGACGCGATCAGAGGTTCCTCTTCATCCGGCAGTTCGATCTTGATGATCGACGCCGCCGACACCCGCGGGTCCGGCGCGCCCAAAACATGCAACCGCGCGAAGCCAGGTTTCTTGCCCGGCCCCAGGTAAATCACCTGCGCGCCCTTGATCAGCCCCCGTGCCTCCAAGTCCAAACGCTTCTTGCGGTGTTTGAGCGGCAGTTCGATGCCGTCACAAATCAGAGGTTCGCCCGGCAAAAGTGAGTCCGACGGTGCCCCGTGGGCCGCGCGGAAGGCTGAGATTAACCGAATGCGCGTGGCGTTACGCCAGACCAGAACTGGGGATCGGGCCATGAGGTCGGCCTCCACCCGTTGGCCCATCACCACGCGATCATCCCGCTGAGCGGCGGCTTCGACCCGCGCTTCGAACTGCTCAAACGACATGTCGGGATCGGCCAAATCGTGGGCCAGATCGAGGATCGGGTTGTCGTCGTCCTGACGGTGGACCCGGCTGAGCGTGCGTTTCTGTTTGTCGGGCAGTTGATCAAAGATCATTTGCCCCGACTGTCCAACCGGCGCGAGCTGGGCGGGATCGCCAAAGAGCACCAGCGTCGGGAAAATCTCGGTCAGGTCTTCAAACTGTCGTTCATCCAGCATGGAGCTTTCGTCCACGAACCCGATGTCGAGCGGGTCCTCCCGCCGTTTCCATCCGCTGATGAAATCCGACACGCGCACTCCAACGGCGGCCATGGCACCGGGCATGGATTGGTGTTCGTCAAAGAAAGCCTTAGCGCGCTCCAGCGCCTCGGCAGTCAGAAACTCCACCTCCGGCTTTTCGGTGGATTGGCCAGACAGCCACTCGGCAATCTTCTCATATTCGGGGTTATAAACCGGGGTATAGAGAATGCGGTGAATTGTGGTGGCAGGCACACCGCGCAGCCGTAGGACACTGGCGGCTTTGTTGGTGGGGGCCAGGATGGCCAAACTGCGCCGATCGCTGCGGCGTTTGGGTTCGTAATCGCCGCTGACAATGCCGACCCCCATATTGCGCATGGATTTGGTCAGATGGGCCAGCAGCATGGTCTTGCCAGAGCCCGCCTTCCCCAAAATCGCCACCGGGCGGCTGGAGCTTTCACCCGCTGGCAGGGTTTCCCTGCCGATCAGGTCAACGCCCGCGCCGTCCAGCGTCGCGGTCACATGGGCCAACGCTTGGTCTTGGTCATTGGAAAAGGTGATGGAGGTGTCGGGCGCGGCCATGGCCGGACCCTAATGGGTTTCGCGCCTGAGCGGAAACCGGTTTTCGCCGGCGGCACGATCTGAAACGCCGCCGGTCAATGCATTTGAACTACGCCACGACCAGACGAGGTTTGGCTGGGGCGGGACGGGCCGCATCGGACAGGTGGTACCAGCTGCGGGACCGCGCCCGCGCAATGCCCGCCTTGGCGGCCATTTTATCGGCAACTGCCTCACTGTAGTGCCACAGCCCAGCGCTGATCGCTTCACGGCCCTCACCTTCGGTGGCGAGAATGGCGGGCGCCCAGCCCAAACGGCCGTAAATCCGGACCATTCTCGCATCGAACACACCGATGGAAAAGTCCAAACCTTTCCCAAGGCCCAGTTCGGCCCCGCCCAGCATCAGCGCCGCGGACACTTTAGGATCGGCCCCGCGGGCCAAACAGAAGCGAGTGCATTCCCAAATATTGGGGTTGCAGATCGGACGCCCGTTCAAAAGGTGGGAAAAATGATCATTGATCATATTGGCCCCGGTCGTGGGCAAAAACCGCATGGAACCGCCATGGTTACCTTAGGGCGTTTCCCAGATCACATAGAGCGGGTTCAATTCATCGTATTGGTCGCGTTCTTCGCCGTGCTCGGTAACAGTGACTTCCCATCCCAGGCGAGTGCGAAACTGGTCAGCCCGGTCGCGAAACATCGTGTCGCGCAGTTTCGGGAAGAAGTGCAGACGGTCGGCGTGAATAAAGTGAAGCATCTTAGTCCCCATTGGTTATCGGATGGGAACAGCCTCGCTCGGTCACAGCCAAAAACGGTTAACGCACCGCATGCTGCGTTAACGTTTCTTAAATGATTATTGATCCTTGGGCGAGCGCCTTGGCGACAGCATGGGTCGTATTGTTCGCCCCCAGCTTGAAACGCGCAGCCTCGATGTAGACCCGCAAGGTGTGCTCAGAAATCCCCAGTTTTTCAGCGGCTTGCCCACGGCTAAGACCGAGTGCCATCATGCTGAGCGCATCCACTTCGCGCGGGGAGAGATGTTTGGAGGGACTCACATCAGACCCTTTCTCCAACTCCAGCGCGCGCTGGTTCATGAAATGCGATAGTAAAAGAAGATCGGTTAGGTTTTCGTCGGTGAACGCCTGCCATGTGTCGTCCGAGGCTGACGCCGATACGGTGAACATGGCGAACTGTCCGTTTGGTCCTCGTATTGGGACCGAGACGCCCTGATTCCCGACACCGGCAGCGACCGCCTCTCCCATGAAATTCCGGGCAGTTTTCCCGGACCAATCCAACTGTTTCCAATCCACCGGGTGGAACCGTTGGAAACACCCCAAGACGACGGGGTCAATGCGGGCGTAGTCTTTTTCAAGGTACCGGTTAACCCATTCTTCGTCATAGGTTAGCGCCGCGTATGGGACTTGGGCGTGGTTGACGGAGTGGTACACCACATGGTCAACGTCAAAGCTGTCGCGGAGTTTTTTGACTGCAGCGTCAAGGTCACTGAGGCTGCTCGCCTGCTGCAACATTTCGACTATGCTGTCGGCCTTCCGTGCCATCGCTTACCTTGCTGGCCTCTCCCCCGTGGTGCGCCAACTCCGCTGCGGCTACGATGAGCGTGTCATCGAGATGCTCTGCGAGGTTAAACATACCGTTTTGCTGAGCGAACGATTTGAGGTCCACCAGGACGTCCAGCACCCAATCATCAGTCATAGTAGTTTGCCCTTCACTGTTAACAAGAAGTTAACACAACCCTAGCACGAGAAGCTTTCTTCAAGAAACTCACGCAATTGCACTCCCCATAAATGGCGAGGCTACGGTCCGTTAAGTGGCTGAAATTTGGATGTATGGGGTGTCATGGTACGCATACACCTAAAAACGACTCAGGCGAACAACGGCTTACAAAAATCAACCTAAAGTTGAAATACTCACGTTAGACGGGATCCAACAAAAAACGGAGCCTGAAAGGGCTCCGCATGGGTGATGTTTAGACAACTTTTGCAGTTGACTAAAATGTGATCAAGATTTCACACCAGCGGCCAAGGTGTCTTCAAACGTGCGCAATCCTGTGTGCGGCGCTTGCACCAAACAGGCCATGTTTCCAGGCTTATGTTCGTTGCGCATCATCT